>DATINP010000098.1:0-3313 GCA_035474135.1 Chloroflexia bacterium
TACGCAGGCGTGTAAGTCTTGCGCTGCGTATCCTGCTTATCACACTCCTGGTGCTGGCTGTGGCCGGGCTGGGGGTGGCGCGCGCAGCAGACCGCCTTTCGGTCGTCTTCCTGGTGGACCGCTCGGACAGTGTGTCTGCCACCGCCCGTGCAGCCCAGGCCGACTATGTGCAATCTGCTATTGCGGACATGAAAGAGGGCGACAGCGCCGGTGTGGTGGCATTCGGGGCCGATGCGCTGGTGGACCGCCCCCCCACGACCGACAAGACCCCGCCCGACCTCGCCAGCAAGCCCGGACCTGCCTACACTAACATCGCCGACGCGATCCGGCTTGGCCTCTCTATCCTGCCTTCCGACTCAGCCAGGCGGATGGTGCTCCTGTCGGATGGCAAAGAGAATCTGGGAAGCGCAGAGTGGGCCGCTCGGCTCGCGGGCGCGAACGGCGTTCCACTTGACATAATATCCCTATCCTCACTCTCAGGGCCTGAGGTGTGGCTTGATGGGCTGTCGGCGCCGGCGTCTGTACGCGAGGGTGAGCATGTGTCGCTGGAAGTCAGTGTGTCAGCCAGCCTGGATACCACCGCCACGCTCACGATCCTGATGGACGGCGCGCCAATCACTACTCAGGCCGTGGACCTCGTGAGCGGGTCGAATAAGTTCGTGCAGCAATTGCCCCCCGCGGTCAGGGGCTTTCATACCTACTCGGCGTCGGTCGATGCGCCGGTGGGGGCCGACACTCGCCGCGAGAACAACCACTATAGCGCCTTTTCTCTCGTGCTGGGCAAACCTCGCGTGCTGCTAGTAGAGGGACATGACGGCGAGGCGAGCGCCTTGCAGGCAGCCCTGGCGCCGGGCGTTGAGGCCAACGTGGTGCCCCCTTCCGCCATGCCGACTGACCTTTCGGCGCTTGCGGGATACGACGGCATCATCCTGGTGAACGTGCCTGCCTCGTCGCTCGCGCAGACCACCATGAGCAACCTGCAAATCGTGGTACGCGACCTCGGCAAGGGGTTGGTCGTGGTCGGCGGCGACGAGAGCTACGCGGCGGGCGGTTACTTTCGCACCCCCCTTGAGGCGATGCTCCCCGTTGACCTGCACCTCCCGTCGAAGCTGAACATACCAAGCGTGGGTATGGTGCTTGTGATAGACCGTTCAGGTAGTATGGAGATGGCTCATTCCGGCACGGTGGGCGTCAAGAAGATCGAGCTTGCCAAGGAAGCCGCTTCGCTGGCCGTATCGCAGCTGAGCGATCGTGACTATGCGGGGGTGATCACCTTCGACAGCGGTGCAGACTGGGTCGTGCCATTGCAAGCACTGGGCGACCCCGCCGACTTTAAGAGCAAGATAGGCAGCATTTCATCGGGCGGGGGCACCAATATTTACGCCGGGCTTGCCCCTGCAGTGGACGCGTTGGTCGCGAGCAAGGCCAAAAGCAAGCACATCGTACTTCTGACTGACGGCGACTCGGAAGGCGGCGATTACGACGGCTTGATCAAGAAAATGTCGGATAACGAAATCACTCTCTCCACGGTGGCGGTGGGGATCGACGCCAACACGAACCTGATGCAGTATCTTGCCCAGCAGGGCAAGGGCAACTACTATTACACCGAAGACGGCAACGCCCTGCCCCAGATATTCGCGCACGAAAGCCACATCGCCTCGCGCTCCTATCTGATCGAGCACCCATTTGAGCCTGCGCGCACCTCTGCGTCGCCCATTCTCGAAGGCATAGGCGGCTTACCCGAACTACAGGGCTACGTCGGTACTTCACCGAGAGCGGGAGGCCAGGTGGCGCTCGTGTCGGACGCGGGCGACCCTGTGCTGGCCCAATGGCAATATGGGCTTGGGAGGGTGGTTGCCTGGACTTCCGATGCCAAGGGACAGTGGGCGAGCCAGTGGGTCGGCTGGAGCGACTTCGCGCGCTTCTGGTCGCAGGCTTTGCGCTGGGCTACCGCCACCGAGGCGGGGGGAGCACTCCAACCCCAGGTTAGTCTTGAAGGTGGCGTAGCGCATATTACGGTGGACGCCACTAGCCCGGACGGGCAGTACCTCAACAACCTGCAATCGAGCGCTGTTGTAGTTGCGCCCGACAACATCACTTCGACTGTCGCTTTACGCCAGACAGCAGCGGGGCGCTATGAAGGCAGCCTGCCGGCCACACAGGAGGGCGCGTACCTGGTGCGGGTGGGCGCTACGGGCGGGGATAAGGTGAGCTTGAGCCGCACGATAGGCGTGGTCGTGCCCTACTCGCCCGAATACAGGGGCGACGCCACCGATAACGGCTTGATGGCGCGCCTCGCAAATCTTACGAGTGGCCGCACACTCGCCCCGGACGACCCTGCGGCTCCCTTTGTACATAACTTGCCAGGTGTGCGCTCTACGACCCCCCTGTGGCCCCTTCTGCTTCTGCTGGCTATCCTCCTGCTGCCCTTCGACATAGGGCTGCGGCGCGTGTCGGTATCACGCGGGGATATACGAGAGTGGCTGGGCCAGGCACGTCAAAAACTGGGGCTTGCTCCTCGACGGCCTGCATTGGCTGGCGGGCCGGCTAGCCCCGAGATCGCTGCCATGATGAGAGCCAGGTCGAGGGTGCGCGATCGTCGCCCTGTGGAGGCGCCAGTGCTGCGAGAGGCAAGCGAGGAGCCTTCGGCGTGGGCGCGGGACCTCCCCCGGCGCGAGCCTGCGATCCCGAAGCCCCCTGAACTTGGGGCAATCCCTGCGCCACCAGCCACCTCCGAAAAAACCACGGAGTCTGCGGAGACAGATGATGAGTCCCTGGCGGCCCGGTTGAGGCGTGCCCGTGAACGTCGATGACAGGATGCGGCGCAATGCTTGTCCCTAATCTGCAGAACCTCGCACGTTTTTTCGAAGCCCTAGATCAGGTATAGTATAGGCACTAACATCAATGCCAGGAGGCGCACATGAACGATGGTGTAGCGGACACATGCATATTTTGCAAGCTCGCGAAGGGCCAGGTGCGAGCCGAGATCGTGTTTCAGGACGACAAAGTGATAGCCTTCAAGGACATCCACCCGCAAGCCCCCGTCCACTTCCTCGTGATCCCGCGCAGGCACATTACGGCGCTCTGGGAAACCGACGAGACGGACGAGGCGCTGTTAGGAAGGATGCTGACGGCCTGCAACGAGGTTGCAAACGACCTGGGTATCGAATCTTCGGGCTACAGGGTGGTGATCAATTCCGGGGCCGATGCAGGCCAGAGTGTGGATCACCTGCATTTCCACGTCCTCGGTGGCCGCACGCTTGAATGGCCTCCAGGCTAGGGCAAGCCTTGACGAGTCTTAGATCTTAGATCG
>DATINP010000099.1:0-9423 GCA_035474135.1 Chloroflexia bacterium
CTTCGACGCCACTCGCGAAGATGTGCGTGCGGCGCTGAAAAATGGCCAGATGGATATGGGGGAAGAAGACCCCAGGAAGCGCAAGGGGCTTGCATTTAGGACGATGACGAAACTCACACCTGAGCAAGCACGTAACTTTCAAGAGAGGTTGTTGGAAGTGATCAAGGAGTTCGACGCCATTAACGATGCGGTAAAAGACCACACGCCTGAAGATTGCAAATCGTATGGATTGACCGTTGCTTTCTTTCCCTCTGTACGTCGAGTTGACGAACATTCCACAAAGCAGACTTCGGACCGGTAGGGGCTAGCCACCTCTGGTGGGGATCGCCCCCAAAAGCCACACTAGCAGACAACCAAACAGCACGTACCTCTCCCGGCAGAACAAGATATGTCGGGCCTGGATTTTCGCACCCAAAAATAGGAGGCAAGAGACAGATGGAAGAGCACGTTGAAAGCACCAAGCCCGAGGGCTTGAAGCACTTGCTCAAGAACCCGAACTTCAGGTTCTTATGGTTTGGGCAGATCGTATCGGACTTCGGTGACAGCCTCACCATGCTGGCGTTGCTCATCTTCGTGAACCAGGTGACAGGGTCGGCTGCCGCCATTGCCACGATGATGATCGTGCTGGCTCTGCCCCAGGTAACTGTGGGCCTGGTGGCGGGCGTTTACGTTGACCGCCTTGACCGCAAGATGATAATGGTGGTGTCTGACGTGGCACGAGGCACGCTCGTGCTGGGCTTCGTGGGTGTTGCTCTGCTGGGCACCGCAGACTACCTGTGGCTGTTGTATCTGGTGGCCTTTCTGCAAGCCACGATAGGCACACTGTTCAACCCGGCGCGCGGTGCGCTTCTGCCCAATATCGTGCCCGAAACCGCTCTACTCTCGGCCAACTCGATCTCGCAGACCAGTAGAGTGATCTTCGGTCTGCTCGGCACCGCCTCGGCGGGCGTGCTGATCGGCGTGACCGGCGATATCTGGATCCCCTTCATTGTCGACTCCCTTACTTTCTTCGCTTCAGCCCTGTTTGTGTGGCGCCTGAAGGTTGCTGCCCATGTTCCCGACCCGGATGCGAAGGGCGACATGAAGACCATATTCAGCCAGCTAGGCGCGGGCATGAAACTGATAGTAGGCTCGCGCATCCTTACGGGGCTGCTGGTGGCTATGGGCGTAACGATGTTGGGTCTGGGCGCGGTGAATGTGCTGCTTGTGCCGCTCATTATCAACGATATGCAACTCCCTCCGACCTGGTTTGGCCTGGTAGAGTTCTCGCAAACCGCCGGCATGATCCTTAGCGGCAGCCTGGTGGCGGTGCTCGCGGCCCGTATCAAGCCCGGCAATATAGTTGGTGTCACACTCTCCCTGCTCGGCGTTGCCATAGGCGCGGTGGCGTTTGTGAACGGTATGCTCGAACTGGGTGTGATTCTATTCGTAGCAGGCCTCGTTATCGTGCCCATGCAGGCAGCCATCGCCACGCTCTTGCAAACAAGCGTGGACAACAAGATGCGCGGGCGTGTGGGTGCTGCCGTGAACTCGATAGTGTCGGTCGCCAGCCTCTTGTCCATGGGCCTGGCAGGTATCCTTGCCCAGGAGATAGGAGTGCGTAATGTCTTCCTTTTGGGCGGCGGACTGGTCCTGCTGGCGGGTATTGCTGCCACCTTTATACTGAGAGTACCGAGGAGCCAGACCTCGACAACTGTGGATAGCGAGTTGACTGCGCTCACCACCACTAATTCGTAACTTCCAATTGCCGGTGTCCGCTTACCGGCACAATCTAGTCTACAATTCTCACTGTTATGGAGAAAACAATGACCATGATGTCCAATGTCAAGATCGAGTCTCTATTGTCAGCGCGCAGCTTCCTGTCCCCTCAACTGGTGGACAACAAACTCTATTTCATCAGCAACATGAGCGGGCACTACAGCCTGTACCGCATGAACTATGGCGGAAGTGTGCCCGAGCCTCTTCTACCGTCCAATCTGGCTCTGTTCAACCCCAAGTTGGGTAATGGCTCCCCCTTCTACGTCTTTCCCAAACTGGGCAAGATCCTGGTGCTTGTGGACCACGAAGGAGACGAGGCCTTCCAGCCCACCCTGATCCCCCTGGAAGGTGGCTTCCCGGAACCGCTCTTCCCTGAAACGTTCGCCGGACACCAATCAAACGTGCAATTTTGCTCGGCTGAGGACAACGTAGCCTTTATCAGCGTGGCTTCTAATACCGAGTCGATGTTTCGCTCGTACCAGCTTAACCTCGATAAGGGTGAGATACTACCCTGGGGCGAGAGTCCCTATGGCAACCTCGTCGCGTGTGCTACCTCGGATAACCGGCAGGTGATCAAGGTCGACTTCTATTCAGGCGGTGACGAGGTCATGTACCTGCAACGGACCGGAAGCGAGGAGCGCGAACTGCTCTTTGGCAAGCCGATGGAAGCGCGCGAGCCTGGCGAGAAGGTGGAACTGAACTCTATCAATGACCCCTACTTCACCTCCGATGACAAAGGCGTCCTCCTCACCACCTCGCTCTTCGACGACGCCTATGGCCTGGGATACCTCTCGTTGGATAAGCCGGGGCATATTTCTCCTGTCGCTGTTACAGGCACAAAGCACACGGGCATGGGCGAAATGGTGCACCTCAATCCTTTGCACGACAACCGTTACACAGTGGAATACAACATTGACGGTTGCTCGTGGCTGTACGAAGGCACATTCGACCGGGACGCACTTACGATGACCCTGGATAAGGTGGTGTGCGGTCAGGGCAAATTGGCCGACGGGGTCTTGCAGGCCAACTATTACGACGAGAAGAGCGACCGCTATGCGCTCTCGTTCTGCACCGCTTCCTCTCCTACTCAACTGTACACCGTGGAAGACTCACAGCGCGACAAGGTTGTGCAGCACACGAGCGAGCACGTATTGGGCGTGCCCGAAGCATGGCTCTCGCCCGGCGAGGATGCGTCGTATACCACCTTTGATGGCCTGCGGGTGTCGGCGCGACTCTATTTGCCTTCACCTGAGCTGGGTTACGAGGGGCGGCGTCCTGTAGTTTTCTATGTGCACGGCGGGCCGCAGGGGCAGGAGCGCCCCGACTTTGGTTGGTTCTCGATGCCAATCATCCAATTCCTTACTCTCAATGGCTTCGCGGTGTTCGTCCCGAACGTGCGCGGATCGACGGGCTATGGCTTTAAGTACACGAAGCTCGTAGAGCACGACTGGGGCGGCGACGACGTGCTGGATCATATGCACGCGCTTGACCTGCTGGCGAAAGATCCACGTCTGGACGTAAACCGCGCAGGCGTGATGGGCCGATCTTATGGCGGGTATATGTCGCTCATGCTGCCTTCGCGTTATCCCGATAGATGGGCGGCGGCAGTGGATATGTTCGGCCCGTACGACCTGATCAGCAACATGAAGAGTATGCCCATCACCTGGCGGCCCTTCTTCGCCCTGCTCGTGGGCGACCCGGAGACCGAGAGCGACTTCCTCATGGAGCGCTCGCCCGTCACCTACCTGGACGATCTCAAGGCTCCCCTGTTGGTGCTGCAGGGGGGCCACGACTCTCGCGTGGCACGTACCGACTCGGACGTCCTCGTAGAGCGCCTGCGCTCGCTCGGCAAAGACGTGGATTACACAGTGTTCGAGGACGAAGGCCATGATTTCACGCGCTACGAGAACCGTGTGGCGGCCTACAACGCGATCACAGACTTCTTCAAGAAGCACCTGGGCGACGGGGAGAGTCGTAGATCTTAGATCTTAGATCGTAAGTCACGCATGACTTATGACGGATTGCATTTATCTTCAAGGAGTGCCCAATGTCTGAAAATAACCCTGATTGGCAATTGCGCTTTTACCGCGAGGGGGATATACCCGCTTTGGCGGCGCTTATCAACAGCACTGTCGAGAAGGATAGCTTCGGCCAATCCTACTCTGAAGCGGACCTGGCGGCGAATTATAGCCAGCCGTTCTCTGACCCACCCAATCAGATACTGATCGCCGAAGGGCCGCAAGTAGAGGGCGTGCCCGCGGGTGTGCCTCCCGGCATGGCGCGCATACTCTGGATGGACGACCCCGACGCCGGCGAACGCATATATCAGATGCAGGTGCTAATCCACCCCGCAGCAAGAGAGCTGGGGCTGGAGAGCCTGCTGGTTCCGCGCGTCATGGAGATTATACGGGCTAACGAGGCCGGTGCCGATCTGCCTGCACGGGACACAGTCGACCTGATTGGGATGGCCTGGCAACAAGATACGTTCAGACGGGGCATCTACACCGGTCTGGGTATGCACGATGTGCGCCATATGTGGACGATGGAGCGGTCACTTGACCACCCTTTGCCTGAGCCTCGCGAGGTTGAAGGCGTATCGCCCCGCATATACATTCGCCCCGAAGATAATACTGCGGGCTGTGAGGCTTACAACAAGTCGTTTATCGACCACTACGGGTTCCACCTCATGAGTCAGGAGCAGTGGGACCACTACGTAACGCGCCCGAGCGCTCGGCCCGATCTCTCATGGGTGGCCATAATAGAGTCGGGGCCTGATGCAGGCAAGATCGCGGGCTTCTGCATGTGTGAGATCGACGAATATGATAACGAGCAACTCGGCAAAAAAGCGGGGTGGATTGGCGAGTTGGGCGTGATACGCGGCTGGCGTGGTCTCGGTCTCGGACGTTCCCTCCTTCTGCAGGGCATGCGCTCTCTCCGCGATGCCGGGTTGGATACCGCCATGTTGGGCGTCGACACCGAGAACCCTTCGGGGGCCACGCGCCTTTACGACTCGGTGGGCTTTACCGTGCGCGACAGCCTAATCGTGTACAAATGCGCTTTGAAGGATGTGCTTGCGGCGGAGGCGACGCGTTAGCCCGCTCCGGAAAAGAGCGCCAATTCCTCTCGCGCTCCGGGGCTGAGGGCTTCCAGTTGGGCTAGTATCTCGGCAGCGTCGTTCTGATACAGGTCTAATACTCTGGTGGCAAAGTCTATGCCGCCCGCGTCTACAATCGCCTGGCGCAGGCTATCCTCGTCCTCGTCGCCTGAATAGGGGGCGCTGAAGGCCTTCTGAAGAAGGTTTGGCTCTTCGCTTTCTTCGCGCAGGGTGTACACGATGGGCAGCGTGCGCTTGCGCCTTTGAATATCGGTCTTGGGCCTCGTGGTTGCCATGTCGTCTGCTTCGTCGCTCTCCTGTGGCAGCACGTCGCGCATATCGTTGGCGATCTGGGCAATGCCTCCCAGGCGCTTGCCATAGCGCGCCAGTAGCTCGACGATCTCATCCGAGGCCCCGGCCATCAGGCCACCCATTTTGAGCGCGCCCGACATAAGCGCACCTGCTTTTCTATCGCTCATTTCGCCGCTCATCTGGGGTGTGACTTCGTCCAGACCCATGCCCTCGTAAAGCATGTCCAGGTGCTGGCCCACCGCGGCCTCTACAAGCAGATCCTGTAGAGCGCCCAGCGCCTGGAGAGCCGGCATGTTGCCTTCTTGCGCCGCCCACAAAAGCACCTGCTGCGACATCACCAGCATGAGGTTGGCAGCGTTCAGCGCCTGGCCCGCGCCATACTTCTCTATAACGAAGCTGGGGTCGCCGTCGCTCCACTCGTCAATAACATCGGTGGCCGCTACCATGATCTCGATTGCGATCGCCGCAGACAGCGCTTCGCGCCAGGTATGTCTTTCGTGGGCGGGCAATGCCGCCTTGTACGCGCTTATGACGAACAGGGGCCAGATGGGCTTTGGCGCAGCCACCCCAGCGTCGGTCTGGGCGCGCCAGTGCATGACTTTGCCTGGCGTGCCAAGCGCAGTCTTGCCTATTGTAATAAGAGAAGGGGTAAGCACTTCGGCATAGCGTCGTAGCGCAGCCTTGAGCGCGTCGTCTATCGCGGTGATAACTTCTTCCATAGTGCAGCCTGAGAACCTTACTCTGTGAATTTGCGGTATTGACCTGTTACATTAAACCACAATGGCTTCGGATATCCGAAGCCATTGTTACCGTAAAAATGACAAGAAATAGAAAGTGAAATTAGATCCAGAGACTGTAGACCTGTGCAGGGATGGCGGGATTGGCGCTGTTGCCTGCGCGCAGGTTGGCTGCAATCTGCGTGGAGAGCGAGGAGAGGCTCCTGTGCTCGACGGGTCTGCTATTCCTGGCTACCAGGTTTGACTTCTGTACTTCGCGAGTAATTTTTTCTACAATATTGAGGTTCATGCTGTTTCTTCTCCCTTGATGGCATTGGACACTAGTGTCTGATAGTGAGATAAGCTACTCGAGAGAGTAGTATAATAGTCCTACTCCCTTGCGGCGATGTGTGGCTGTTTCGCGTGATGATTATAATGTATGTAGTAGCCCATGTCAACACTTTTGCACATATTATTAGCCACAAAGTACTAATCCAATTGATGATTCGCATTAGTTACGTAAATTTCCGTACGTTTTTTGTGTATTATCGGGCAGAAATTCGTTCCAGCGTGGTAGTAGGACCAATGGGCTACAACCCTATATTGCGCACATCGACCTGGGATAGTGAGTGTCCTGTGGTTTATCGATACAGCCGGTGCTCTTCGATATAGGCGCGTACAGGCTCCGTTGTCTGGTATCGGATAGAGCGGCCTGCGCGTACGCGCTCTCGCAAGTCGGTCGCCGATATCTCCATTAAGGGTGCGCCAACCCAATCAATAGCGGTCTTTATACCGGGTACCTGCATATCAAGCTTGTCGATATCGCCGGTAAAGTTGGGGCGTTGAATGACAGCCAGCCGTGTGTTCGCAAGGATGCGCTGAGGCTCACGCCAGCGGTGCATGGACAATAGCGAGTCGCTGCCGATTATGAACCACATCGCCACCTCGTCCGGCCCGCCCCATTCCTGCCTTAGCCGCTCGATGCTGTCAGCTGTGTAGGAAATCCCATCTCTGTCGAGGTCTACCCGTGAAAGGGCAAAGTATGGATTGCCCGCGATTGCCAACTCGACCATCGCCGTACGTTGCTCGGCAGGGGTAGCGGCTTGCCCTTGCTTTAGAGGCTGAATGCCCGCAGGCATAAACAACACTCTGTCCAACTCCAGTGTCTCGCGCACTCTTTCAGCCATAATGAGGTGGGCAATGTGGATAGGGTCGAACGAACCGCCCAATATGCCAAGCCTGCGAACGACATGCGGTGGGGGTTGGGAGTCGTTGGATGCTTGCATATCTTTTCTCAGGCCAGTACTGTGATGTTTGCTTCGGGCCACCGTGTGCGAAGCGCTTCTACCACCCGGCCGGCAGAGAGGATCTTTTCGCCTGAGGTGAACCAGAAGTCAACTCGTAGAAGTACCAACTCGTCCAGCGTGCCTTCTACCGCTACGGAGGGGGCGGGTGTTTCGCTCACTCCCTCTACGTTTTGCAACATTGAGATTATCTCGTTGCTGGTCTTTTGCAGGTCGCCCATGCTCGCCATCGCTATCCTTACTTTGACAGACGTTTTCTGCTGGTTGGATACCGAGCGGTTGGTCACGATTTCGTTCAGCACCGTGCCATTCGGCACCACCACCCGCAGACCGTCGTCTGTGCGCAGGAGCGTGGTACGAAGTTCGATAGCCTGCACAACGCCCGTTACGTCCTTCACCGTGATGCGGTCGCCGATCTTGAAGGGCTGTTCAAGGAGGACGTAGATGCCCGCCACCACGTTGCGCAGAAGGTCCTGCAAGGAGAGCGAGATCGCCAACCCCGCCACACCCAGCACGGTTATCAGGCTGGCAAGGTCTACACCGAACGCCGTCAGCAGGTTGATGACCCCCAGCGCCACGATAGTGATCTGTGCCAGGTTGCCCACCAGGCTCGCCACGTTCACATTGATCCGCTTGCTTCGCATCATCAGGTGCACAATCCAGCGTTTGGCTGACTGCGCCAGGATAAGAGCTACCAGCAGGATTAAGAGCGCCTTGCCCAGGTTGAACAGGAAAGAGCCGAGCGGGTCCCCCTGCGCGATGAAGCCCAGGATAGCAGTTGGTGTGGAAGTAGGCGTAGGTGTCATTGGTTATGCTGCTTCTCCCCAAGGGCGAGCGCCTGCAATATAGCCTGCGCGACGCCTTGTGCCTGAAACTGGTCGCTCCATGTGTAGGCCGCTGTGTATTCCTTCGACGTTTGCGGGCTCGGTGGCTCCTTGAATGCTAGCTGAAGTCTATAGGTATCGGGTAAATTGGTCTGCCGTCTTACGACAAGGATTATAACGGGCAGCAATAAGACCAGAACCACCCCGGCCACTACCAAATTGAACTGCAATTGTGGGGAATCCTCGGCCCAGTAAAATAGAGCGCCCGCCAACGCTAAGACCGTAGCCATCCCGATGAGGGTACCTGGTTTGCGGTTAAGCTGCGGCCACCACGCCTGTTGCTGCTTGCTCCTGACCAGCGTCACGCCCGCCAGGTTGTCCATGTTCCATTGCTCTGTGCCCAGCACCAGCCTATGGGCGGTGACAAGCACCTGCTCATCCTGTGAGGCGTAGATTGTAGATCGTAAGTCGTGGGTGCGTGACATGTGATAAGTAGTTAAGGACTTAGCCGCCGAAAGCTTCGCTGTCGGCTACTCGTTCCGCCTTTTGTGGCCGGTTGTTGGCTGTTGGCCTTCGGTCGTCCTGCGTCAGCGAGGCTTCAATGGCCTCCTGTAAAGTGCGCACCGCCATGCCCTTCATCCCGCTGGGGAGTTGGGGCTTTTTGGCTGTGGACGGGTAGATGGCGCGTGTAAAGCCCAGTTTGGCGGCCTCGCTCAACCGCCGTTCCAGTTGGGCCACGCTCCTGAGTTCGCCCGACAGTCCTATCTCGCCTATGAGTGCCAGTTCGGGCGCTACAGGCTGCTCTCTGAACGACGACGCGACCGCCACAGCCACCGCGAGGTCTATGGCAGGCTCGTTTATCTTGAGGCCACCCACTACGTTGATGTATATGTCCTGGTTTGACATTGCCAACCCCACGCGCTTGGTAAGCACAGCCGTTAGCATCAGAAGCCTGTTAAGGTCAATGCCGTTGGCCGTTCTGCGTGGCAGGCCGAAGCTAGTGGCCGACGTGAGCGCCTGCACCTCCACAAGTATTGGACGGGTGCCCTCCAGCGTCACCGCGATTGATGCCCCCGAGGCGCCCTCTGACCTCTCGGCCAGGAATGCCGCCGAGGGGTTGGTGATCTCGGTCATGCCACCGCTGCCCATCTCAAATACTCCTACCTCGTTGGTCGAGCCGAAGCGGTTTTTGACGCCCCTTAGCAGGCGGTACTGGTGGAACCTGTCGCCTTCCAAATATAGCACCACGTCAACCATGTGTTCGAGCACGCGCGGCCCGGCTATAGCGCCTTCTTTGGTAACGTGCCCTACCAGGAACATTGGTATATTCCGGGCCTTGGCGAGCCTGAGCAGGCGCGCTGTACACTCGCGTATCTGGCTCACCGATCCCGCTGCCGAACTCAACTCGGGCAGGA
>DATINP010000100.1:0-2795 GCA_035474135.1 Chloroflexia bacterium
GGGCTGTACGAGCACTTCGGAGTACGCAGGTATAGTGAGTGATACATCTCTACACGACCTGCACGGTCTCTACCTTCACATAAGTTCACTTAAGGACTGTCCCGCACTAAGCAGGGAATAATACCGATTGGATTTGGCGCAGACGCCGTGCCACGTAAAACGGCATTCCCGATATGACGTGCCAACAACAAATGATCTTTTGGGGATTGCAATTGTGGCAAAATACGAGGGTGTGCACTCCTTTTATACTCCGTCTTGACAGTCAACTTCTATTTCTGATATACCATCTCCATGTGTGAGCCCTCTATGTGTGTCACACTTTCTAATTGCTGGCTTGCCCTTTCCCGTCTTTTGACAGCCTCCGGTGCGGACCCCTATTGTGCGCAGGCGTCCTGGGAACGGAGGGCCCGGAGTAGTTGCACGTGGCGTTCAGCCAGGCTTTGATCAAGTAGATACAACCGGTAAGGCTGCAATGCGCCTCATGCCGACCAAACGGCATGCGCGTCCGTTGGAAGTCATATTGGGATAACGAGGATATGGGCTTTTGCGAGTACAAGCAGGCGGCGAGACTATATACGCTAAAGCCTGCTGATAGTGTCGAACTTTGCTCCTGCGCCCGGAACAGCGTGAAAGACCTTAGTTCCCGAGACGCTGTCCACTATCGAGAGCCCCCCGAGTGGACGTGCGTGAAGTCTCCTACAAACCCAGTTCGTAAGTAGCGGGCACACGAATCACCACAACTAAGCTTTCATGATCGAGTCGACCCAAAAGAAAGAATATCGGACTATGCGTGTTGTAAATACTAAAGCGAAAGAGGTAACTTCATGATCCGCTATCTGGCGCACACCAAGAACGCACAGGGCAAGAGACACGATCTTATACAACACCTGCGAACTGTCGCCAACATGGCTGCTGGCTACGGAAGCGCGTTCGGCGCAGGGGAGCTGGCTCGTTACATTGGCCTCTGGCACGACGTAGGTAAGTTCAATCCGCAGTTCCAAGAGTACCTCATGCGGTGCGAAGCCAATCCATCCGCGAAGGGGCGCGGTCCTGACCATAAGGCTGCCGGTTCGCAGATAGCCCTTCGCCATCTGCAATTGTTAGCGATGTTGATCCAGGGGCATCACGGTGGGCTGGATTCGCCAACGGGGTTCCAGGGCTGGCTCGCAAAGAAAACAGGCGCGGACGATACACGAGCCATAGACGCGGCCATCGCCACCGCATGCGCACAGATATCCGGCCTGGAACCCAATGGCGAACTGCCGTTGCCGCCCCACATAGCCAACGATCCGGCAGCAGCCGAACTCTTCCTGCGCCTACTCTTCTCTGCGCTGGTGGATGCCGACTACCTCGACACGGAAGCCCATTTCAACGTCGAGCGCGTCGGTATACGCGGCTCGAACGTGAGCATGGAGGGGCTCTGGAGCAGATTCGAGCAAAGCATGACCCTTGTGCAAGGTCGGGGCAGTCCCAAAGTTGCCCAGGCGCGCGCCGAGATACTGGAAGCGTGCCTTAGTTCCGCTGAGTTGCCTCCGGGTTTATTCCGTCTCACCGTACCAACGGGTGGGGGTAAGACTCGTTCAGGTATGGCGTTTGCCTTGCGCCATACTCTGCGCTATGGGCAGCGCCGCGTGATCGTTGCCGTGCCATTCATCAGCATTACCGAGCAGACGGCCCAAACTTACCGGGATATATTCCACGTCGGCAAGGACGAAGACGCGGAAAGGCCCATCGTACTTGAACACCACAGTAGTGCGGACAGGCAGATAGACGAGGAAGATTTTCACCCGCCGGAAGAGTGGTCCAAGCTCTCCTCCGAGAACTGGGACGCGCCTATAGTTGTGACTACCACCGTCCAACTTTTCGAGAGCCTGTTTGACAATAGTACAAGCAAGTGCCGCAAGCTCCATCGCCTCGCCGACAGCGTCATTATACTGGACGAGGCTCAGGCGCTCCCGCCCCACCTGCTTAGACCGATTTTGGATGCGCTTCGGCAATTGTGTCTACATTACGGCACGACCATCGTCATATCGACCGCCACCCAGCCCGCTTTTGATACGATCCCCGACTTCCGCGAGTTTGGGGGCAGGGAAATCGTGCCGAACCCTGCCCGCTATTTCCGGGACCTAAAGCGCGTAGAGTACGAGTGGCTTACGAATAGTGGGATGAGTTGGGAGGCGGTGGCCGAGCGCATGGGTCAGGAGCGGCAGGCGCTTGCTATCGTGAATACAAAGAAGGACGCGATGGCCCTACTCGATGCCCTCGCGGCAAGTGGGGCAGGTACAACAGTCGGCCTGTTCCACCTTTCGACCCTCCTTTGCGGAGCGCACCGCCGAAACGTGATAGAGGAGGTGCGCGGGAGGCTGAGGAACGGTGAGCCATGCCTGCTGGTGTCCACACAGGTCATAGAGGCAGGGGTGGACCTCGACTTTCCCTTCGTTATGCGCGCTCTCGGTCCGCTCGATGGCATAATCCAGGCCGCCGGACGTTGCAACCGCGAAGGCAAGCTCTCAAGCGGACGTATGATTGTGTTCCGCCCGGCGGAAGGTGGTATGCCAAAGGGCGCGTACCATACAGGTGCAAGCATCACGCAAACACTTTTGCACAGTGGTAACCGCGACCCGGACGACCCCAGGTACGCGCGCTTGTATTTTCAACAACTATTCAACACCATCAACATAGATCGTGAGGAGATACAAATGGCTCGCCAGCGTCTCAATTACCCCGAGGTAGCGCACCTCTTCAAGATGATTGACGATGATACCGAGAGCGTGGTCGTGCGCTACGGTAGCGCC
>DATINP010000101.1:0-3742 GCA_035474135.1 Chloroflexia bacterium
CCGACGACTGACGGCAGTCATGCGTTATGCGTCACGCGTCGTGCCTTCATCCAATCTTAACCCTTCTAATTTCTTCGTGGTCTCTTACTTGCCCTCGTAAAGCTTCCTTGTTATCTTCGTGATCTATTCCCATCTCTTTGCGATCTTGGCGTCTTTGCGTTTCAATTCCCAATGTCGACTGTCGTCAGTCGTCCGCCGTCGGTCGTCTGCCTTCCGCTAGCCTACCTTCTTCAGTATGACACTGGCGTTGTGACCGCCAAGCCCTATCGAGTTGGACAGGGCGTAGTTCACTTGCAGGTCGCGCGCCTTGTTGGGGGTGTAGTCGAGGTCACAGTCGGGGTCGGGCACCTCGTAGTTGATAGTGGGCGGGATGCGGCTGTCGCGAATAGCGAGAGCGCACACTATTGCCTCGAGTGCGCCTGAGGCGCCCATCATGTGGCCTGTCGTGCTCTTGGTAGACGAGATCGCCACCTTGTAGGCCGCGTCTCCAAACACCCGTTTGATTGCGGCTGTTTCCACCCGATCGTTGATGGGGGTGGACGTGCCGTGCGCGTTTATATAGTCTATCATGCCGGCGGTAATGCCCGCCTTGTTCAGTGCGCGCTGCATAGTACGTGCCGCGCCGTCGCCGTTTTCAAGCTGTGCCGCCATATGGAAGGCATCATTGGTCGAGCCATAACCGACGACCTCGGCGTAGATGCGAGCGCCGCGGCTCAATGCGCGCTCGTACTCTTCAAGCACGAGCACAGCCGCGCCTTCCGAAAGGATAAATCCGTTGCGGCGTGCGTCGAAGGGCTTGCTGGCCTTTTGCGGTGTGACATCATCGCCCAGGGCGCGCATATTGATGAAGCCCGCCACGATCACGGGCACAATCACGGCGTCGGTACCTCCCGCCAGCATAACGTCGGCGTCACCACGCTTGATCGTTTCCATCGCCTCACCCACAGCGTGCGCGCCGGTAGCACAGGCCGACACGACGGCCATATTGGGACCTTTCGCGCCCAGGCTAATGGCTACTTGCCCAGACGAAGAATCGGCGAGGAAGTTGGGCAGGAAGTGGGGCGACACACGTCGTGGGCCGCGCTCCATGAGAGTTGCTTGCTGGGTGACTAAAGTGCCCACGCCCCCAGCGGCCGAGCCAAAGACGATGCCCACACGATCGGGGTCTTCGTTCGCCATGTCGAGTTGCGCGTCTTTCACAGCCTGCCCCGCCGCCACTACCGCGAACTGCACAGAGCGATCCATGTGACGCGCTTCTTTGGGGTCGATCCACTCGTCGGGCGTGAACCCTTTTACCTCGCCCGCGATTTTTACGGCGTAGTCGGAGGCGTCAAACAGGGAGATTTCGGAAATACCGGATTTGCCGGCTAACAGGTTTGCCCAGGTTTCTTCGGGGTTATTGCCCACAGGCGACAACGCGCCCAGGCCGGTGATTACTACTCTTCTTGTCATGGGTACTCGAGTCTTAGATCTTAGATCTTAGATCGTAAGTCATGCGTCATACGTCATGCGTGGTCGGTCGTCGGCCGTCAGTCGTCGGTGGTCCCGACTTACGATCTAAGATCTTAGATCTACGCCGTCGCGGGCTGAGGGCCGGGACCCTGCATTACTTCGTCCAGCTTCAGCACCTGGACATCATCCGAGATACGCCTGATCAGGCCTGATAGAACCTGGCCCGGGCCAACTTCGATGAAGGTGCCAACGCCATCCTCGACCATCTGACGCACAGAGGCCACCCAAGCTACGGGCTTGCACAGTTGGTCAGACAATTCGCGCTTCACGTCTTCGGCGGTGCGTATGACGGTGCCCGTGACGTTGGCGACCATAGGCACGAGGGGGTCGGTCAGATGGATGTTGTTGATTATCTGGGTAAGTTGTAAGCCCGCCTGCTGCATCAGCGGCGAGTGAGAGGCTATGCTGATTGCAAGGCGAGCCACGCGGGCCGCGCCCTCTTTGCGGGCCAGGTCCATCGCCTTCAGAAGTGCGCCTACCTCACCCGAGATAACTGTCTGGACTGGAGAGTTCGAGTTGGCGATAACCACTACACCCTCTTTGCTCGCCTGTTCGACCACGGTGGTAAGGCGCTCCATTGACAGGCCGATCACTGCCGCCATACCACCGGGAGTACGCGCTCCGTCTTCTTTCATCAGTCTGCCGCGCTCAGCAACGAGGCGCACGCCGTCGGCAAAGGATACAGAGCCTACAGCCACCAGGGCCGTATATTCACCGAGAGAGTGGCCCGCCATAAACGCAGGCTCCAGCACCTGGCCTCTCTCGCGTAGTTTCTCGCGCAGGGCCTCAAGGTAGGCGATGCTGACGGTCAGGATCGCGGGCTGGGCGTACTCGGTATCGTTGAGCATTTCCTCCGGCCCCTCGAAGCAAATCTTGCTAAGCGAGTAGCCAAGCACCTGGTCTGCCTCGTCGAATACAGCGCGAGCAGCAGCAGAGGTGGCATAGAGTTCGCGCCCCATGCCCACGAACTGCGAACCCTGACCGGGAAAAACGAAACTTGTTTTCATAGGCTCCTTGTGGAGGGGTGAGTGACCAGTGACCAGAAAGAATAAGTGATACGTGCTTTGTCGTCTGTCGTCTGTCGTCTGTCGTCCTATTAACCCCTAACCCCTCCCTAGAACATCACCATGCCGCCGTCTACATTGAGCACCTGGCCATTTATGTAAGAAGCAAGATCAGAGCCAAGGAAGACGACCGCGTTAGCTATATCCTCTGGCTGGCCGTAGCGGTCTGCGGGTATAGTCTTAAGCATTTCGGCCTTGAGTGTGTCCGGTAGGCCTGCCGTGATGTCGGTTTCGATGAAGCCGGGGGCTATGGCGTTGGCCGTTATGTTGCGCCCGCCTACTTCGCGCGCTATGGACTTGGTGAAGCCGATTATGCCGGCTTTGGCCGCCGCATAGTTGGCCTGCCCCGCGTTCCCCGTGAGGCCCACCACGCTGGAGAGTGAGATTATTCGCCCCCAACGGTTGCGAAGCATCGAGCGCAGGACGGCTCGCGTGCAGAAGTAGGCCGAGCGCAAGTTGGTGTCCATCACGGCGTCCCACTCGTCCTGCGACATGCGCATCATCAGGTTGTCGCGGGTGATGCCCGCATTATTCACCAGTATATCGAGCCGCCCCCACTCTTTCACAAGGGCGCTCACCATTGCGTCCACCTCGTCAGCCTTGCTCACATCGGCCTTTACTGCCTGCGCTTCTCCGCCCGCGTCCTTGATAGCGGCCACCACTTCTGCGGCCTGTGCTTCGCTGGCATTGTAGTTGACGGCAACTTTCGCGCCTGCCGCGCCAAACTTGAGCGCGATGGCCCGCCCGATGCCTCTGCCCGCGCCCGTCACGAGCGCCATTTTGCCTGATAGATCAAGCGCAACTGACAAGATTTCCCTCCCACGCGATACCGGCCCTTACGCAATTCCTGAGTAAACGCGCGCAGGCGGTATTAAAAACGCATCCTCAATTATTGCCATTCCACTCGGCACTGAGGATACGCTACTTGAGTATACCGTATTATACGCACAATGTATACAGGATGATAGTACTTGTGTCAAGCGGTCAAATACGCCTCGAACAGAGAAGGACGCTCGATCCTGAAGCCTGCCAGCACGGACAACAGCAGGTCGAGGTCAACGTGGGGCATGGACAGCAGACCGCATACAAGCTGTTCGGCCTCGGTTACGTCCAGTTTGCCGCCGGGCGCGGCCTCCAGCGCGGAAGCCAGAGCCAAGCGCACACGC
>DATINP010000102.1:0-3888 GCA_035474135.1 Chloroflexia bacterium
ACGCAGGATATCCTCGAACTCAAGGCAGCTATTGCGGGGGCAGTGGAATATTTCAAGGAGAGCGGACGATGGGTTCCCATCCAGGCGCAGGTGACGCTTGATACATCGGGGCGCATGTTATTAGGCACCGATATCGTGGCCGCCCTCACAACCCTGCAGTATTTGCCGGTGCAGATCATTGGCCTCAATTGCTCTACCGGGCCCGAGCATATGCGCGAGCCGATCCGCTTCATGGGCGAGAACTCGAGCAAGTTCGTGTCTTGCATACCGAACGCGGGTCTGCCGCTGAACGTGGGCGGCCTGGCGGTCTATCCTGAGAAGCCCGAGCCTATGGCGCGCGACCTCTTTGAGTTTGTGACCCAATTTGGCGTGAGCGTAATTGGTGGGTGCTGCGGCACAGAGCCTGAGCACATCCGGGCATTTGTTGAGGCTGTCGGCCCGAGTCGGAGCCAGACCGCTCGTCCCGGCTATTACATACCGAGAGTATCAAGCGCCATGCGCGCCACCCCACTCCAGCAAGAACCTGCTCCCCTCATAGTGGGCGAGCGTGTGAACGCACAAGGGTCGCGCAAGGTAAAACGGTTGCTGCTGAATGACAACTATGACGCAATTGTGGAGGTTGGGCGCGAGCAGGTAGAAGGCGGCGCCCACGTCCTCGACGTGCAAGTGGCGCTTACTGAGCGTGTGGACGAGGACGACCAGATGCGCAAACTGGTCAAGAAGCTCAGCCTGAGCGTTGAAGCTCCTCTGATGATAGATAGCACTGAAGCGTCGTCCATCAAAGCCGCCCTGGAAGCCTACCCCGGTCGCGCGATCATCAATTCGATAAACATGGAGCGCGGGCGCGAGCGTATAGACGCAGTACTGCCTCTCGTGGTGGAGCACGGCGCCGCTGTCGTCGCGCTCTCGATAGACGAGATCGGAATGGCCCATACTGCCGACCGCAAGGTGGAAATCTGCAAGCGCATCTTTGATATTGCGACAGGTGAGTTCGGTCTGGAGCCGGGTGCCCTGGTCTTCGACGTGCTTACCTTCCCCGTAACTACCGGACAGGAAGACCTGGCCCGGTCGGCACTCGAAACGCTTGAGGGCATCAGGAGGGTAAAGCGCGAGCTACCGGGTGCACTGACTGTGCTGGGCGTAAGCAACGTCTCGTTCGGCATCGACCCCTACCCGCGTGCCGTTCTGAACTCGGTGTTTCTGCATCATGCTGTGCAGGCAGGGCTTGACCTTGCAATCGTCAACCCCGCGCACATTACCCCCTATGCCGAGATCAACGAGAATGAGCGACGCCTGGCCGACAGCCTGATCAATAATGAGCCGGACGCCCTACCTGCCTACATCGCCTATTTCGAGGCCAACAAAGGTGAAGGTGGGGAAGCCCGCAAGAACCAGGACGACGATGAGCTAGCTAACATGACTGCCGAGGAGCGTATCCACTACCAGATTCTCCACAGGAAGAAAGAGGGTGTGGAGCCGCTGATTGATGAGTCGGTGGCCAATCATGATGCGGTGTGGGTGCTGAACAACGTGCTCCTGCCCGCGATGAAAGAGGTGGGCGATAAGTTCGGCGCGGGCGAGCTAATCCTGCCCTTTGTATTGCAATCGGCTGAAGTCATGAAGAAGTCGGTGGCTCATCTGGAGCAGTACTTTGAAAAGAAGGAGGGCTACACCAAAGGCAAAGTAGTGCTGGCGACTGTGTTCGGTGACGTGCACGATATCGGCAAAAGCCTTGTGAACACGATCCTCACCAACAATGGCTACACAGTGTATGACCTGGGCAAGCAAGTACCCCTCAACGTCATTATCGACAAGGCTGTCGAAGTTGGGGCGAGCGCTATCGGCCTCAGTGCCCTTCTCGTAAGCACGTCGAAGCAGATGCCGTTATGTGTGCAAGAGCTTCACAAGCGGGGGCTTGATTTCCCCGTGATGGTGGGCGGCGCTGCTATCAACAGACCTTTCGGGGCGCGCATTGGGTTGGTGGGGCCTGATGATGCGAAGGAACGCTATTCATCAGGAGTGTTCTACTGCCGCGACGCCTTCGAGGGTCTCGACACGATGGAAGCGTTGACGAACCCCTCGAAGCGCGATAGCTTCGTCGAGCGCAAGCAGCGCGAAGCCACGCTCATACTTGAGAAAGAGGCCACCAGGGGACATAATACCGAGGCCGCGGATCCGAACGCGCCCATAGTGAGGTCTAACGTGGCGCAGGACGTGCCAATCCCGGCGCCGCCGTTCTGGGGTTACAAGATACTCGAGCAGCGACATATCCCGCTAGATGAAGTATTCGACGCGATGGACTTAAATACGCTGTTCAGGCTTTCCTGGGGTGCGCACAAGCTTCACGGGGCAGAGTTTGACCGTGCGGTTGAAGAAGAGCTATTGCCACGGCTGGAGCGCATGCGGCATGAGATGCGTGCTCGTCAGCTACTCACGCCCAAGGTTATATACGGATATTTCCCTTGCCAGTCGAGCGGAAATGACTTGATCGTGTATGACCCCACGGGCTTGCCGGACTTGCGTGGCGAGGATGGCAAGGCGATCTTTCCGGACCCTAAGTCGCTGAAACCAAAAATACGATTTACTTTCCCTCGCCAACCGGACCGGGAGCACCTGTGCCTGTCTGACTACTTCGCTTCGGTCGAATCAGGGCGGGTGGACGTGGTACCCTTGCAGGTGGTGACGATGGGCAACAGAGCGTCTGTCGTTGCCGAAGAGATGCAGAAGTCGGGCGACTACTCAGAGGGTTACTACATTTACGGCCTGAGCGTAACGCTAGCCGAGGGGCTGGCCGAGTGGACCCATCATCTCGTACGCCGCGAACTGGGCCTTCCGGAGGGACAGGGACGACGGTACTCGTGGGGCTACCCCGCCTGCCCGGACCCCTCCGAGCAAGTCAAGCTCTTGCAGGTATTGCCAAGCGAACGTATCGGCGTCGAACTGACGGAAGGCTTTGTGCTGGTTCCCGAGCAATCCACTGCGGCCATCGTTGTGCATCACCCTCAGGGCAAGTACTATACAACGCGGCCCATGAACAAGGGCGTACGCCAGTCCGAGGAAGAGGAAGAGGCCGAAGGCCGAGGTTACGTCGAGCCAGGCACAGAGGCCGCTGGCGTTGGACTGCGATAGCGGCTGCTAGCTACGCTGGTCTCAGCGCAACCGCTCAAACTGAATAAGCAGATGGTCCCCTATGTCGTATGCGGGCCAAATGCGCGCCAATCGGCTGTCCAGGCGAGCGATTTTGCTGAAGAATCGCGGCGCGCGCTTGATAAGGCCGTCGAGGTAGAGCGGTGGTAGCAGCCAGGGCAGCCCCTCACGCTTGATCACTCGAAAGTATGGCCGAAACGTGCTCTCAATCGTGCCCCGATTCCAGTAGTAGCACGTGAACTTCTCATCCTGCCAGCCGGGTCGGGCGGTCGCTTCTGCCTGACCTCCCCACCGCCTGAACGCCAGCTTGGGTTGGAGCGCGCGCAAATACCAGGCAGTCTCCCACAGACAATAGCGGTTGAGCAGCCCGAGTATGACGCGTCCCCCCGGCTTTACAAGGCGGCCCAGAGCAGCGGCAACGGGTTCCAGATCGGGAATGCAGTTGAGCGGCCCCATGCTGGAATAGGCGCCGTCGAACGCTCCTTCTCCATAGGTTTCGACAAGCTCGCCCAGGTCTTGCGCAGGTTTGTACACGGGTGTGATCATCCCTGCCAGGTCGTAGGCGGAGCCTCCAGCTGCCAGTTTCGCGCTGAGCGTGGCGATCATGCCGCGGGCGGCATCGGTGGCTACAACGTGGATACCACGCCTTGCAAGCTGGATCGCCTCTATCCCCGTGCCCGACCCAATCTCAAGCACACGGTCGCCAGCCTTGAACGTCTTCAGGAGGGTAGCGAGGCTGCG
>DATINP010000103.1:0-3555 GCA_035474135.1 Chloroflexia bacterium
AAGATATACAGCCCTCTGCACGCCATCATTCCCCGGGCAGCCGAGCGATCCTGGTCCCACATCTGCTGTAGAGCCTGCCAGAAGGTGCTCACATCCTCCTCGACAACGCCGGTCTGTGACGCGAAGTGCGGATTGAAGAAACCATATGCGCGATAAAGGCCATACGGCACTAGCGCCTTGCGGCCCATCTCGGTTTGCTTGCCGCCCTTGCCTGACGTATCACCTTCGGCCACCACCACTTTAGTGTCCTCCTCCCTGGTGACAGCCACGCGGGTGATCGACAGGTCAAGAGGTACAACCGGGTTTATAGAGCGTGCGAACGTGATCTGCATTGGCCCGCGCACCTGACCCGCGTTCACGCCTACGCTCATAACCGCGCCGAACATCCGAATATCATAGAAGTTCTCACACATCCAATCACGGGCCTTATTCACATCGTCTCTGGTTTGCTTGGCGCCTGTCGAAGTAAGCCCAAGATCGGCGTATGCTCTCTTGTGCTTTGTGATAAGGGCTTCGCCATCGCTCTGGATGTAAATCTTCCAGCGACCCTCATCTCCGCGCGCCATGTCTACCCAGTCGCGCACCTTGCGCTTGATAGCCACGTCTGTTACCAAACCCTGCATTGTCTCCGGGTCAACACGCGGAAGATTGCCCGCGTCGGGGTCGCCGTTGGGGTTGCCGTCCATAACGTCGAAGAGCAGGACAAAGTCGTGCCTGCGGTCCACCTGGGAATAATTGTTGCCTGCCATTAGCTTATTTTCTCCTTCTTGTAATTTGTTCAGTGTCGGTTTGTGGATTAGCTCGTTGTACTGGCGTTGTCGTCGTCATCCCCAGTCTCAGCAAAGGAAGTCTGTTCGGCCTGGGCCGTCTTGCGTCTTTCGCTCCCCGCTATCGCTTGCGCCCGATCATCAGCGCGTTGGTGATAATAACCCAGCGCGAAAAGACCCTGATCCTCAAGTGTCAACGTGCGTGGGAAGCCCTCAAGCCCTGCTTGAATCTCTTCCAATCTCTTTTGGAGCGCCATATATGCGCCTCGGTTGTCGCGCTCCAGCTTGGAAAGGTGGTCCTGCACGCCACGCATGAGCCGTCCAAACACCGAGGCCGGGGCCGACGATGCTGTGCCGTAAAACCGGTCTACGATCCCTGCTTTTATGCCTGGTATAGCCAAATCCTGGGCGCGCTCGAGCACAGCCAGTAAGCGTCCGCACAAGTACGCCGGTGTCTTATTCCCACTGTTCAATCCAACCATTGTGTCCTCCTCAAGTAGTCCCCTACTGATCAAAACCAACTTGATAAGTGCCGCTCTCTGCCTGGTCACTTTCTGCTCGGCACGGTTGCGACGCACTGCCTCATACACCAACCCCATAGGTAGGGGCGTGCCTGCCATAGCCGCCCGCAGCATGGCGCGCGGCACGGTCGGAGCGAGGTCTTTGCTCTCGCGCACGGTGCTGACCGCCAGCGCGAACAGACCAAGAGGTTGTGGCGACCTACCGTCCTCGCCTACTATCGCCTGCCTGCTGAACCAACTTATCAGTTGTCGCTGCACAGAGCCGACCGTGGTGTCTATGTAGTCGCGTATCACAGTTCTGCCGCCGCTAGCTGAGAGCGCGGCTGCATAATACTCCATTGCCTCAACTTCCGGAGGCTGCTTGCCACTCCTCACCGAAGCGATCAAAGCCTGCACTTGCTCAGGCTTGGGGTCGCTCATAAAGGAACGGAAGTTGAAGCCTACCTCCTCCCGCGTCCAAAAGATGAACACTGCGTTGCCCAGCGTTATATGACTTGCCTCGCCCGCGATCAGCGCATTAGCCGCCTTCGTGAACCCCTCGCCGCATGACGCACAGGTGGGCGCTATCAAGGATGCTTCCAGCCCATACGACTCGAACGCCGGAGCATTAGCCGATATGATCGAAGTACCTGCCATCTGCCCGCCAGGTATGCCCTTGATCTTGCCTTGTAAGCGGTCCAACACGGGGCGTACCCTTCCGCAGATGAGGCACTGCATTATGTTCGCATGTCCCCCTACAGCCTTCATCTTAGCCGCAGGGTCATTCTCTTCAGCCCAGAAATCCTGCACACTCTTTAGCTCTGTAAGGAATGTGCCGTCAACGCGCAAAGTCACGAGGGCGCTACGGTCGAAGTCCTCCCCCAGGCTCAACTGGGCAACAGGGTCGCCTGACAGAAATGCGTATGCAGCCTTGACCAGCGGATCGTCCGTATACGCGGCGCACCGTTGCAGTATATCCATGTATGCCTGATGGCAGGCAGTCACTCTCTCCGATTTGGACTCAGGGCGTGCCAATCCCAGCGTGTACTCAGCGTTGTCCGCCAGAAGCAGTGGCTTGACGCCTACAGAGCGAGTTATCTGCGGCATCAAATACCTTTGTCCGCGCTTGGTCCTGGCGTTGGCCGGGTCGCTGGTAGCGGTAGGCTCTGCGTTGAGCAGTTTGCCTTCCCTGTCCAGTTCGATTATGTAGCGCACAGGCGTTTCGTTGTAGAGGACGGGCCGCGAAGGGAGGCGATACGAGTATTCAACCAGTTCTTGCAGCAACATTTAAGCCTCCTTCCCCACGTCGCTCGTAGGTCGCGGAGGTACCCGCAAGACCCCGTGCTCTACGTTCGCACGGAAGAATATCGGCGTGCCGCGCCCCGACCTGTCGCCCACATAGTCCAGGTCATATAGCATGAGGCCCATGTCGCTTGTGTACTCTATGGGACGTTCGCTACCGTCCGGTGGGCCGAACAGCGCCGAGAACTCGCGACAACCCAAATAGGGCGTCGAGAAGCACCTACCGTCGCGCACCCGCCGCCTGAACTGATCGCGATACTTGGCGATGTCAGCCTCTACACCCGGCTTCTTCTCTATTTGGGCGCGAATTAGATAGTCCACATCGTACAAAGCCAGAGTATGGCGCTGGGCGCGGTCGTCTGTCGCGTCATACCCGCCGATGCCGCCTGCGCGCTCCCACTTACGGGCCGTGTCGGCGCTGGCTCTGCTGTTTACTTCATTCCTCAAGATGGAGAAGTATTTGACCGGTTTCAGCACCCAGATCTCCTGGACGTGCCAGCTTATCTCCGGCTTCCAAAAGATCGCTTCCAGCACCCCACGCGCCGCCGAAGGGGTAGGCACAGGATAAGTCACCCGCTCCACCTTCATCTCGGGCCGGGTAAAGCAGGCATAGTCTGCCCATACCCTCACCTCTAAGGATGGATACTCACTGCCGTATTTGTTCATTCTTGCCTCCTACTTACCACTTCTGTAGATTGCTCACCAGAATTCTCACCATTGAGATAACGAGTCTTTGTCCACGTCGCCTATCCAGCCGCGCAGTCTGTCATCGTATTCACCGTTCCACCTGCTCACGCCAGGCATGATCTCCTCTATGAGGTCGCGATTTTTCTCCACCTCCTTCCTTCTAATTGACACTATATAGGGCTGTAGCTTACGCATGAACGCACGCGGGCTGCTTTTGGCCCCCTTTGCCGACTGTGCCCTCTGCATGTATGTCATCCTTTGCAGCAAGCTCTCCACGTCCTGCCGCTCACGGGCGCTAC
>DATINP010000104.1:0-7878 GCA_035474135.1 Chloroflexia bacterium
ACCAGACAAGGCCAATAAGCGTGGTGGCGAAAGCGGCTACTGTGAGCAGGGACGCGCGGGCCACGGTGTCCGGTTGATCGTTGGCAGCGTACTGGATTGCCCCTATCACAGGCGCGAACAGAGGAGGAATGCGCGCCATGAACGAGCGCAGGTTCTCTATAGGAAAAGAGCGCGGGTCGAAAGCCATCACGGATATGGTCATCACAGCCAGGGTAATCATGCGTACAGTGAAAGATGAGACGAAGTTTGACAGAAGGGTCAGCAGGGCAACCGCGAAGATCGCACCCACGGCAATCGTGATGCTGCCCAGAACGAGCGTACCCGGTGTAAGCCACGCAGGGCCGCCATCGGCTGCGAGCAACTTGTATCTGAGCGCCACGAGGAGGGATGCCAGCACATATGTGAGCATGCCTATTACCCAGGCCGTGAGCATACCTGCGGCGACGAAGCTTGTTTTGGTTACGCGGCGAGCGAGGATGGGATAGGTGGCGGCATGGTTGGCACGCGAGAAAATGCCCGACGTGGTGAGGGCCGATAAAAGGAGCGTTGTCACGTAGGTTACGCTGAAAAAGCTATCTCGGGACGGGGTGTTGGCGAAGAAGAATAGCTGGACGAGAAGGACACCCAACAAATCGAACCAGATCCACGGACTACGAATCAGATCGCGTAGAAAGTACCCTACCAGCGTCGCGAACGTTGAGATACCACGCATCCATGCAGGAATAAACAAGGGGGTGCGAAACGAGTCGGCTGTAACGCCCCGAAGGTCCGAGATGACTTTACTTATCGAGCTTTTCGCTGCCATTGCCTGCTGCTCCATTCTGTTCGCCGTATTCCTCCGCCAATGGACCTGTGAAGCGCCCGCCGAGAGGCTCCCTCGTAACAGAGAGAGGGGTAAGCGGGCCTGTGGCAGCGCTCTCGATGCTGGGACCGAGAGGGCCTGTGTTCAGGGAAAGTGGGCCTGTCGACAGAGGGCCGGTTTGGGTCTGGGTTATGGGCGAGAGGGTTTGCGCGTAGATGTTTTCGAGGTCTTTACGCTCGACGTATACCGAGATCACGTCCCAACCGGCGTCTACGAGGGCGCGCAAAGCCCGTGCTTTCACGCCCTGCGGGTTTATTACCTGGTCGCCGGCTGGTAGGCTAAGGATGAGCGGGCCGGAGTTCTGGCCGCCCGTGATCCGCACGAATGGGTGCAGGCTCTTCAACTGCCTCACGAGGCTGGGCAGGCGGGTTTCGGCGTCGGTGCCGCTACGAGGTATCGCTATGATAATGATGCGCGGGTTGTTTTCTACCTCGGCTTCGGTGACCAGCTTGCCTGCTTTTATGATGGCGACGGTGTCGCAAATGCGCTCGACTTCGGTGACTTTATGCGAGGCCATGAGGATTGTCGAGCCGCGCCGCTTGCATTCAAGGAGGATATCACGCATGGCTGCCTGCCCTGCGCGATCAAGGCGATTGGAGGGTTCGTCCAGCACGAGCAAGGCCGGGTAGGCGTTGCCCGCGCCCACGAGGGCCACCCCTAACGCTAGGCGTTGCAACATCTCGCCTGTGTAATAGCCGATCCGCCGCTTTATCCAGGCATGTCCACCAATAGTTTCTACTGCGCGCTCTGCTGAGGCTCTGACGTTTCTACGCGTGAGGCCGCTGAGACGAGCGTGGAGGCGCAGGTATTCCCAGCCGGTGAAGTTGTTGTGGAACTGGGGTTGCTCGGGCAAATAGCCGATGCTGTTGTGCGCTTCCAGGGCGCCGGCAGGGTAAGGCGAACCGAAAACGGATACAGCACCCTCATCGGGGTGCAGCCAACCCATCACCACCTTCAACACAGTAGATTTGCCCGCGCCAGTTGGCCCCAGGAAGCCGTATGTCTGCCCGGCGCGGATCGTAACCGTGACGTTACGTAAGGCTTCCACATTTCTGAAGCGCTTGCTCACGTCTTGCAGGGTCACTATGGGCGGGGATTCGACCTCGACAGTAGGCTCGGCAATGGGTGGAATGGTGCTGGGGTTGCGTTGGCCGTTGGACGCGACAGGGCGGACCGTGAGCGGCCCTTGCGGCGAGGTGTTCTCCTCCGTGATCATACGCCTATTATATCATGGAGGCGGTAGGACGTCGTAGTTCGAGGTTGGGGAAGACCCACCACCGACCCCTCCCTTCAGGGAGGGGAGAAAGAAAGAAGAGACAAGTAGCTGGGGGACACCCCCAGACCCCCGGACAGGGCACAGCCCTGTCAACCCATCCCTACGTATGACGCATGAGCTAACACCTAACCCCTAGCTTCGCGATACAACTCTACTATGCGGGCGATCTTGTGGTCCCAGGTGTGTTCGGCCAGCACTTTGCGGCGGCCCGCTTCGCCCAAGGCGTGGGCGGCTTCGGGGCGGCGTAGAAGAAGCTCGATGCGATTTGCCAGCGCCGCTACATCGCCGAAGTCCACCAGGTAGCCGTCAACGCCGTCGCTGATCACCTCGGGCACTCCACCGGCCCTCGCGCCGATCACGGGCACTCCGTTCAGCCAGGCTTCGAGGTAGACAATCCCGAACGAGTCGGTGCGCGAGGGCATACAGAATACCGAGCCTGCGGCCTGTAGGTCCTTCTTGTCCTCGTCTGAGATGAAACCGAGCCAGCGGCATTTGTCGCGCACCGCCTCAGGCAATGCCTCGTAATAGTCGCGGAACTTGTCCAGCATAGTGGACCCCGCCATAATCAGAGTGGCGTCCACGCCACGCGACAGCACCTTCTCCATCGCCTCTATGGTATGGGTGGTGCCTTTATCGTAGGCCGCCGCGCCGATGTAGTAGACAATCGGCCCTTCGACGCCGTACTTCTCGCGGAAGCGCTCGCCCTTGCCCCCCACAACCTCCCAGGGGTTCACGCCAACCCCCACGCGTACCATCTTCTTAGGCGACACGCCCAGCGCCGTCAGGTGATCACGCTCCAGCTTAGTCTGCACGATCAGGCGGGTTGCCCTGCGTTCGAGGTCAATCTGATGTGGCATTGTGTAGTAGCGGCTGATGTTGTCCTGTCCCGGCTCACCCAAGTGGGTAAAGGGGGTGATAATGTGCGGAATCCCCACGCGCTCGGCGTAGCGGGCCGCGTCAGCGATCATCGACTCGAAGGGGATGTTCGTGGAATGCACCAGGTCGAACGCTCCCGGCGGCAGAGCCTTCAGTGCGCGACCCAGCGACGGTATCCAAGGCGCGAAGTGGGCCATCCTGTAAAGGAGCGGCTTCGTGCCACCTCCAAAGCCCGCGATTTCGGCCATGACGCGTCGCCAGCCGCGATAATAAATAGCAGGAAGAGGCAGATGGCGCACACGGAAGCGTCGTATCGCCACACCGTTGTGGGTATCTCGCGGGCTCTCGATGCGGCGGGCGCGCTTCGACCAGAAATAGTCAAGGTCCCAGGCGTCTGTGGTCCACACCTCCACGCGGTGGCCGTCCCGCGCAAGCCGCTCAGATAGCTCCTTGAAGTAAAGCTCCGAACCTCCAATATATGGATAGTAACGTTGAATTATGTGGAGAACACGCATAAGGTCATCGGGTGTGTACCATAAAGTTACCCTATCAACTGAGCCAGGGTTACGCCCAGATATGCCGCGAACAAAGATCCGAGCAGGCTGGCAACGGCGTTGATTGCTGCGGGCATTATGTCGCCTCGCTCTAACATAGCGATAGTATCATAGCTGAAGGTCGAGAACGTAGTATAGGCGCCCAGGAACCCCGTACCCACAAGCAACCGAAAGCCGGGGTCAACAGCCACGCGATTGGAGACCAGCACCAGCACAAAGCCCAGCAAGAAACTGCCCGTGATATTTATAACAAGCGTACCATAGGGGAAGAGAGTTCCGAAACGGTCAGCGAACAAAGTGGTAAGCCAGTAGCGTGCATTGGCCCCAAGCACCGCACCTCCACCTATTAGCAGGAACTCACGCATCAGCCGCACCTGTCTTGAACTTGCATTTATTGCCGGTCAAGTTTGCACCTCCATAAGTTACTTCCAGGTGCAACACTCACAAAAAAAGCCTCTACGAGCATCACCTGGGATGTCAGTAGAAGCCATCAGTCCGTGGACATCGGGCGGTTTCAATCACGCGCCCGGCGAGCCTCATCGCCAACTAATTGTATCCACATGGGGGCTAAACGTCAACCTGATCATGCGCACCGACGCTCCACTTGCTAGCACGGGGTAGGTAAGATACAATTCGAGCAAGTCCTACAAGTCACGAAGAACAGCCGAGGAGGACCTTTTTGCAGGGCTCCAGCACGAGAGTCAAACGACGCAAGGCTACCCGCCCTCCGCGCTTTGCCAAAATCGCAGGGCAACCAACCGCTGTTTCTGCCACTCCTTTGGATAGGACGGGCACGGTCGCGCCTATCGCCACGCCGGTGATAGAAGAATTGCCGGATCCACCTCACTCCATAACTCCTGACGACGTGCAGGCAAACCTCGCCGGCAGGGCATGGGTATCGCTGCTGTGCGGGCTGGGCGCGCTGGCATTGGCGGGTGCGGGCGAGGCGTTGGTCGAGTCGCACAACACCACCATCCTGAGCCTGCTGCTCTACCTGGCAGCCATCGCGCTCTTCGCGTGGAGCGCGCTCCTCATCCCACGAGACTCAGCGGACCTTCCCACGCCCTACCCATCGTCCGCGCAGCCTGTACGGAGTAAGAGACGCTCGTGGGCGAAATTGTGGGGAGGGATACTTGCTGCTATAGTGCTGAATGCCCTCTCCTTCTTCAGCCTGCGGGACGACCTGAAGTCGGGGGTAGGTCTGGTGCTGTGGCTGGCGAGTATAGCGGTGCTGGCTGCTACTTGCATCGCATTTGGTTGGAGGGTCAGGTGGTCTGCTCGTTGGGGTACGGGCGCTCGCATGTCGCCGCGAAGCAGGCTATTCGTGCTCGTCCTGATCGTGCTTGTGCTGCTGGTGGCCGCGATTGCCCGCTTTGTGGCGCTCGATGTCGTCCCGTTCGGCATCAACGCAGACGAAGGCGACCGCGCCGCCACCTCGATGCAGATCATACGCGGCACTAATACCGACAGCATATTCGCCGACGGTTGGTACCAGATCTCAATGATGTACTTCACGATGCTGTCGTGGTTGCTCAAAGTGCTGGGCATCGGGTTCGCACAGGCGCGGGTGTTCGGGGGCATCGCGAGCCTGCTAGGCTGCGGAGCCCTGATCTGGATCGGCGCACGCCACTTCAGTTGGCGCGTGGGCCTCATGGCCGGCGGGCTATTCGCGCTGCTGGCAATCGCGCTCCAGTTCGCCCGGGAAACAAGCGAAGCCGGGCCTACCGCTACCCTGTGGGCCTTCAGCATCGCCTTCTTCCTCGAAGCAGCACGCACAGGCAAGCTGTGGGCGTGGGTCGGTGCGGGGCTGGCAGGAGGCTTCTCGATCTACTTTTACCCCACAGGGCGACTATGGCCCGCTTTCGCTGCTCTATTCTGCATCTACCTGTTGGTGCATGGCCTGGGTGGTCGCAGGCTCGCCATAGCACGCGGCGTCGCGTTGGCGGCTGTCGCGGCAGTAATGATAATGATGCCTTTTGTTGTGAACGGCTTGAACCACCCAGAGACATTCACATTGCGCGCCAACGACACCTCGATTTTTACCCAGAACAACGCTACACGTCTCGACTATTACAAGCCCGAATGGTCGACCCCTCAATTGGTGGTCGAGCAGACAATACGCTCCGTCGGCGCATTCAACCAGGTGCATGACGAAGGCGGGTTCTGGCCCACCAACCAGCCAATTATGTACGGCCTACTGGCTGTGCTGACCCTGTTGGGGTTGGGTTGCGTATGCCTGCGCGTGCGTGATCCGCGCTACGCCGCACTTGCGCTTTGGTTCTGGCTCGGGCTTGTGGGAGTGATCGTTACGGTCGAGACTCCCAACTATCAGCGCCTCGCCGTGGCTGTGCCCGTGATGGCCCTCTTCCCGGCCCTCGTGCTGGACAACCTTGCCCGTCGCGCCGAGTCATCCGTCGCAAGCATTGCGCACGTGAAAACAGGGTTGGTCAAATATGCGCGGGCGGGCGCGACCGCGCTTGTTGCCATAGCTATCCTATGGCTTTGCATAGACCAGGGGCGCTACTACTTTGTGGACTACGCTAAAGTTGACCGGTGGCCCCAACCCACCATTCAAGGTACATCAGTGCGCGACCAGGGCGACGACACCCTTGTGATAACATTGGGCAGGTCGTACCACATGGTCAACTCAGGATGGGTGCGCTTGCTGGCCCCCGACACTCCACACGGCGGTATGCGTACCCCCGACACAGACCTACCATTGAGCCTGCCCGCTACCACAAAGCTCGCCTTCCAGATATACCCAAACCAGGACTTCTACCTGCCCTATCTGCGCGATATATACCCAACCGGGACTTTACGATCCTATAGCCATCCCACTGAGGGCACGGTTGTGACCATGTACAAAGTGCCGCAAAGCGACTGGGCCGCCATGCAAGGCGCGGTAGCACATCTCCCGTCGGGCCAACTGGTACACGTGCCGACTTTGGGCGCTGTGCCGCCGGACATGACGAGTTTCCCGGCTCAGGTCACATGGACCGCCGGACTGCGTGTACCAACCTACTGGAATTATGGCTTCCGCATTGGCCCCGGCCCCTCGCTCCTGAACATCGACGGCACCGAGGTGCTGAATGTGCCTCGGGGCGCTTCGGAAATGACCACGACAGTATCACTGGCTGCGGGCGACCACGCCATAAGCTTTGAGGGCGAGGTGACAGCCGCCAATACGCCACCCGCCTTCGAGTGGGCACAGGCCACTCGCCCCGACAACAACGGCGTCTCCGCACCGGTCGAATGGAGCCCTGTAAGCACAGACGCGCTTAGCGCACAACAATCAACACCCGAAGGACTCTACGCAGTGTTGCAACAGGCGGGCAAGCAAGACATGCACTTCTTTAGCCACACGGTGGCGCACTGTTGCCTGAGCGAGCAAGTGCAGGACGGCGGCAAACCATATACCGTCACCTGGTCGGGCGCGCTCGATGCACCTGTCACGGGAGCCTATACGATGACTTTGCTGGCAGAAGGCGCGGCGACGCTACAACTCGATGGCTCGGTTATCATCGCAACCGGGGCAGCGTCCGACACCCCTAGCGTCGCGAGCGTATCGCTGCCTGCAGGCAAGCATACTGTGGAGCTTATGGTGGCCGTAGACAATACGCGAGGCGACATGGAGTGGCGCTGGACCCCGCCCGGCGGTGAGGACTCGATAGTGCCACCGTCCGCTCTCACCCCACCACCCAACGTGGGCGTTGGCCCACCCCTGGACCTCAAGCTCTATCGGGGTGAAAATGTTGACCTACAGTACACCCCTCTGGAAACTGTACGCTGAGATGTGCTTATCGCCGATTGCTGGTAAAATACACGAATAATAAGCATGCCACAGAGGAGAAAGGGAGCTAATGAGCAAAAAACGCATTCTAACGGGCGACAGGCCGACTGGGCCGCTCCACCTGGGACATTATGTGGGGTCGCTGGCCGACCGCGTGCGGCTACAACATGAGTACGAGAGCTACATCTTGATAGCAGACGTGCAGGCCCTCACCGACAACTTCGACAACCCCCAGAAGGTGCGCGACAATGTGTTCGAGGTGGCGACAGACTACCTGGCGGTCGGCCTCGACCCCAACATTATCACGATGGTCATTCAGTCGTTAGTACCCCAGATCGCCGAACTTACGGTGTTCTTCTCCAACCTGGTTACGGTGGCTCGCCTCGAACGCAACCCCACCGTGAAGGATTGATCCCAAGCCTTTTGATATGTATTACTTTGTTGAAAAGGATGAAGATCATTATACGGAATTAGCTAATCAGATTAAAAACAGCTACCCAGGTAGGCAGGTATATGTGGT
>DATINP010000105.1:0-15746 GCA_035474135.1 Chloroflexia bacterium
GCGGCGACGGCAAGGGCGCAGGCGCTAACCAGATTACGGCCGACATTGCCCGCATGATAGCCCAGGTACCCGAACTGCTTGAGACGCTAACTGGCGTAAAGTTGACGGACCTGCTGTCCCACGTAAGCGGCTTACAATCAACCGCGCCGACATCTACCAACGGTACCAACGGCTCGGGTGCCACGCCTGAAAGCACAACATCGCTGCAGGTCATTGAGGGCACGTCCAAGCCCGTGGACAGCCCACCCAAGCCTGCGGACGAGGGCGAGAGCTAAGTGCTCGTGTCGGCGGTTTCCGGGGCGGGGTACTTGTCCCAGTTGTGCACCTTGCAATAGGGGCCGCGTCTGCATAGATACCGGCTGGTCTCAGTCGAGCCGCACGACAGGCAAATTCCTGCTTCGTCATGACTCTCGCCTGCCCGCTCGTCGGCGAGAGTCGAGGCCAGCGTACCTGCGGCCTCTCGGTGAACACGCGGATTGAGGGGTGCGTGTCCTTGGCGGACTCGGGCTTCCTGCCGGTGCAACTCGAACGAGTCCCAGAGGAGTGTGAGGCCGACTATGCCCAGCCCCGCTGACACGACGTCCATGCCAACCTGCGTCGAAATTAGCAACAGCAGAACTCCCACTCCGAAGATAATGGGTGCCGGGCGGATGCCATAGTAGTAGTGGACAATGCGCACCATAATGTGGCCCCACCAAATTGTAAGAAACGTCACAACCGCCAGGATCGGTCCTGCCAGTTGCCAGCCTAAGCCAAAGATCATATTAGAAGCTCCACCACTTGCCGAGGCCCGGCTTGCTGCCGTGACCGTGCGAGTGACCGTTGCCGTTGAGTCGTTTATGTTTGGCGCGGTCGGGGTGTGCGCGGAACAGTCCGTGGTCAACTCGCTCCTCCTGATGAGGCAGTTCAACCGCGCCCCAGGCGATACAGCCGCCGACTATGCCCACCACAGCCGAGAGGACGAAGTTCGGCATGAACGCCGATAGTACGATTAGAGCGATTCCTGCGACCAGTACCCATTTCCAGTAATACGCGCCCACGAAGTATTCAAAGCGAATCACCCACATGAACCCGGTGCCGATCATGAGCGCCGCGAACAAGCCGAATATGATGCCCGTCCAGTTCAATTAATGCCTCCAGGGGTCGCGAGTTTGTCCATCACTTTGGCCGTTCGTTCTTCTTCCGCCGTTCGCGCGGCTTCCCGACGACGTTGTTGCCTTGCGCGTCAATCCAACGGCCCACGTAGGTCGCGAATATCAACGTGCCTGCCGCCAGTACAAGCACAACCACCACGGCTATTAGCCAGTTGCCTATCTGGTCCACATATCCCTCAGTAGTATCCATGCCATACACTGATTATACAGGCGCATGGCTCAAGTTACCAAGTACGGCCCGGTGCATGTAGAGTCCCAAACCTTCCATGGGATTAGGCCATTCGGACTACACAAAACGGGACACGTTTTGTCTCGCTCAGGTCATTAATATAATGGGAGGCATCGAGCGTCGCCATTTACGTCCTTGCCTGACCCACGCAGTCGGCTCGGCCCCGGACGGGGCGGCTATGATATAATGAAAGCTAGCATATTATTCTTGCGACGGAGGATGAATCGATCATGTCAGGAAATACTACCAACGGAGCTAGTGGTGATGTTAGTGATACGTTTCGCATAGAAAAAGACTCGCTGGGCGAGGTACAGGTGCCCGTGGATGCGTGGTTCGGCGCTCAGACCATGCGGGCAATTCACAACTTCCCGATTACTGGGCTAAAGCCCCACCCAACGCTCGTGAGAGCGACGGTTTTTGTGAAGCGGGCGGCGGCTGAAGTCAATCGCGACCTGGGGCAATTGGACCCCGAGCGCGCGAACGCGATTATTGCCGTTGCTGAAAAGGTGCTGGGGGGCGAGTATCTCGACCAGTGGCGGGTCGACCCCATCCAGGCGGGCGCGGGCACATCGCACAATATGAATACCAACGAGGTGCTTGCCAACCTCGCCAACGTCAGTCTGGGAGGCAAGCGTGGAGAATACAAACCGGTCAACCCCAACGACCACGTCAACATGGCACAATCGACTAACGATGTGTTCCCCAGCGCCATGCGGGTGGCATCCCTGCTGGAGATGCAACAGCTTTATCCGGCGCTGGATCGGCTACAAAAAGCGTTCGAGGCAAAGGGCAAGGAGTTTGACCATATCGTGAAATCGGGACGCACTCATCTTCAAGATGCTGTGCCCATAAGGCTTGGGCAGGAGTTCACGGCCTACTCGCGCACTCTTGCCAAGATGAGCAAGAAGATCCGGGCTGCGTCCGATGCCATGCTCGAACTGAACCTGGGCGCGACCGCAGCCGGCACTGGCCTGAACAGCGACCCGCGCTACCAGAAAGCAGTAGTCGCCAAACTCTCCGAACTCACGGGCTTGCCCTTGAAGCCTGCCGAGCACCTTGTAGAGATGACCGAATCGCAGTACGCAATGCTGGAGGCGCACGGGGCTCTCAAACTCTTGGCTGTCGAACTGACCCGGATTGCCAACGATCTCAGGCTAATGTCGTCGGGGCCGCAAACGGGCTTGGCTGAGATAAACCTTCCCGCCGTTCAACCAGGCTCGTCAATCATGCCCGGCAAAGTGAATCCGGTAATGCTGGAAATGCTGAACATGGCTTGCTTCCAGGTTATCGGCAACGACACAACGATCACCATGGCTGTGCAAGCGGGCCAACTGGAACTGAATGTCATGATGCCCGTGATGGCCTTCGATATGCTTTTGAGCATCGACATTCTCAAGAACGCCATGAACGTGGTCGCTGAGTTCTGCATCGAGGGCATCACCGCTAACGAAGAACGCTGCCACTGGTACGTTGACAACAGCAATGGTCTCGCTACCGCCCTCAATGCTTACATCGGCTACAGTGCGGCAGCCAAAGTCGCCCAGGAAAACAACAAGACGGGCAAACCGATCCGTCAGATTGTGCTGGAACAAGGCTTCCTAACCGCCGAAGAGTTGGACAAAATACTCGACCCTATGGCGATGACCGAGCCTGGCGTGCCGGGCAAGTCCTGAGTCGCAGGGCTCGTACCCAAATGGCTTCAACACATAACACCAAATCAAAGGTACAGAACGAAGTGCTTGCGGCACTGCTGGAAGGCTACCGCGACGAGGTGGTTGCTGCCTGGGTCAAATTACTTTATTCGATGGAGGACTCGCATTACCGGGAGCGCCCCGTAACCGAGTTGCAAGCTTGCTCGGGCCAGTGCATAGCTGCGTTGGTCGAGCTATTCCGCTCCGGCAGCTATGATGGTCTGATCGCGTACTCGCAAACGATCTGCGACCAAAGGGCCGATCAGGGGTTCGACATATCGGAAGTGATCGAGGGTCACTTACTCCTGGACGAAGCGCTATTGCCCATCATCAGGCGCGAACAGGATTGGGAGGGCGACGAAAATAACACGCTTGAGATAGCCCAGGCGCTTGATGCGGCCCTGCGTTGGCTCGTAATCCGCTTCAGTAAGCTCTACTCACTTGCCCTGAATGCACGACTGCAAGACCAGGTGGCAGAGCTAGAGCGCCAGCGCCTACAACTCAAGCGGAGGGTGCGCGAGGTGTCTGCACTTGTGCGCTCGAGCGCCTTGATCTCGTCTACGCTTGACCTCGGCAACGTGCTGGGCTTGATTCTTGACCAGCTAGGCGAGGTCATGCAGTATGACCGGGCGGCTATCATGCTACTGTTCGGCGACCACCTACGGATCATCGCGGCCAACGGCTTTGGCGACGAAGACGCGATTATCGGCCTCAGCTTCGACCGTAACACGAACGAGCTTACGCGCAGGCTACTTGACGGGCGGGGGCCTGTTGTGTTGCGTGATGTAAGCGACGAGCCTGGGTACGTGCGTAACGAGAACGATCCGGCGCGCTCATGGATTGGAGTTCCCCTCCTGTTCCGCGACGAAGTGATCGGAGCGCTTGCGGTAGACAAGCATGAAGCCAGCTTTTACGACGACGAAGACGGGAGGACGGTGCTGGCATTCGCCAATCAGGCGGCGATAGCAATCGAGAATGCTCGATTGTATGACGGCTCGCGTGAGCAAGACATTCTGCAGGAGCGAAACAGGCTGGCCCGCGAGCTTCACGACAGCCTATCGCAATCCCTGTTCAGCATGGTGCTCAACGCTGAGGCCGCCAATCTCTTCTTCGACCAGGACCCTGAGAAAGCTCGCGCACAAATACTGCTGCTTTACGAGACTGCCAATGCTGCCTTGAAAGAGATGCGCACGCTAATCTTCGAGCTTAGGCCCGCCAACCTCGAAGAAGAAGGCTTGGGCGCTGTACTCGCCAAGCACGCTAAAATGATCAGTGATCGGTACGGGCTGACCGTGCGAGTGGACATCAAGGGACAGAAACGCCTGCCCTCGAACATCGAGAAGGGACTATATAGGGTCACCCAGGAGGCGCTGAACAATATCGTGAAGCACGCCAGGGCGACCGAAGCTGTAGTAATGCTCAATGCACAGGATGACATCATCTACCTCAAGATCAAGGATAATGGCGTGGGCATCGCTCCCGGCCTCGTAAAGCCCGGCACTCTGGGCCTTACTTCAATGCGCGAGCGTATAGAACAATTAGGCGGCAAGTTTGAGATCGGACCTCGGAGCGGCGGGCCAGGGACGGCGATCAGCGTCGAGGTCCCATGCTCGTAGGCCACAGGTCCACCCCGCTCAGTTATGCGGAGTGGCCGGAATAATACATCTCATTGGCGGACCAGGAGGGTAACATGGTTGGTGCAACAAGTGGTGATAGGATTACTGTAGTGATCGTGGACGATCACACGATCGTGCGCCAGGGGTTGCGGACCTACCTGGAGTTGCAGCCCGATATTCTCGTGGTCGGTGAGGCTGCCAATGGCAACGAAGCGATGGCCATCGTAAGAGACAATCTACCCGACATTGTGCTCATGGACCTCGTCATGCCTGTTATGGATGGTGTCGACGCCACACGAGCCATAACAGGCATCTCGCCTAGCACTCGAGTCATTGTGCTGACTTCGTTCAGCGAGGACGAAAAAGTCTTCGCGTCGATCAAGGCCGGCGCTCAGGGCTATTTGATGAAGGACGTTCTGCCCAGTGACCTGGTGGCAGCGATCAGGACAGTAAACCGGGGCGAGGCGCAGTTGGACCCCGAGATTGCCCGCAAGGTGATGCAGGAGTTTGCCAACCCGCAGCCCGCCACTCCCAAGCACGACCTTACCGACCGCGAACTTGAGGTGCTACGCCTTATCGCACAGGGTAAAAGCAATAAGGATATCTCGGAAGACCTCGTACTCAGCGAAAAGACGGTCAAAACGCACGTGAGCAACATTCTTCAGAAGTTGCACCTTTCTGATCGCACCCAGGCAGCCGTGTTCGCTCTGAGGCAGAAGATCGTAGACTAGTGGACACGGGGTGTGATAAGTAGGTCGCCCTGATGTTCCCGCCTGGTACGACAGAAGGTCAAATTGCGTCAATTGGGCATATGCTACGTCTTAAGACCTAGACAACGTACTACGTAGGTATAAGGCAATTACGCCGAAATACCAGTGACAACGGGCGAATTTTGTGATATATATATTAATGATACGTGAATCTAGTACGCTTTATCTGATTTTTTTAGCGTTATGAGGACAAGATTCATTGTGAAATAATACTGTTAGGAAAGACGGAGGCTGCTGATGACCCTGAATACTCGCCCAATATCCCCTGCTGATTATGCCGGACGACATAGATTTCCGAAGGTGGCAGGTGGCGAGCGCAGCACTCAGTCAGTATCCCTCACAGTACAAACTCCGTCACAGGTCCCAGCCGGCCCTAATCCCTCCGCGGCAACCCATCTCTCTTCCCAGCTTTCCCTAGTGCGTGTGCTAATCGCGGGCAATCATGCTACGTTGCGCTCTTGCCTGAAGACTATGCTGGAGCTAGACCCACAGATCAGTGTAGTGGGCGAGGCCTCTGACGACTGCGAAATGATCAAGGTGGCACACCGGGTCCGACCTGATGTCGTTCTCGTCGATTTGGATATGCACTGCTGTGATGATTTTGACGCACTGGCAGAGATAACGGAAAATAAGCTGGCAAGTTCCATAGTGGCGCTGAGCATACACGACGGAGAAGCACAGCGTACCGCAGCACAAAGAGCAGGAGTTGGTCTATTTTTGGAAAAAGGAGTTCCCTACAAGCAGTTGATAAACGCCATACGAACAGCAGCAGATAATTGCAATTGTAAGCCCTGAACCCGATTATTTTTTCTTCCTCTTTCTCACTTCTGGCGTAACTTTTCCGAATACTGAAGGCACTCTCTCGTCCCTATTTTCTCTCGATTCCCCCTCATTTTCACGCACAAAATAGCCCGGTTAGATATACATCTTTAGATGTACGCTTTGCGTTGCCGAAGGACTACTTTTCAGGCTACAAAGTGCACCTGCAGTACCTCACATGTTACCACTCTGCTCCGATGTAGAAAGCCCCTCCAGAAGCTACAATAGGGGAGTGAGGAAAAGAAGAAGAGCGCTGAAGTGACGAGATGGGAGGGCCAAAAAGATGTTTTATAATATGTACGCAATTTATCAGATTGCACGCGACATTGATAACGAGAGGGCGAAGGAAGCACGGCAGAGCCGCATCCTACGCAAAGCTCGCAAGCCTCGCGGAGGCAAGTAAGTCGCGCATCGAACAAAAATGGGCCAGGTATTCGAGGATACCCGGCCCATTTTGATATTCTGACTACCTGAGCGCTGCGCTGCCGATGACCAGGCGCTGGATCTCTGAAGTGCCTTCGTATATCTCGGTGATGCGCGCGTCGCGGTAGAGGCGCTCAACCGGGAAGTCGCGCAGGTAGCCATAGCCACCATGTATTTGCACTGCCATGTCTGCCGCGAAGTTTGCGGCTTCGGAGGCGTGCAGCTTCGCCATCGCGGCCTCTTTGGAGAAGCGTACGCCCTGGTCTTTCATCCAGGCCGCGTACAGAGTGAGCAGCCGGCTGGCTTGAACTTCCATTGCCATATCAGCGATCTTGAACTGTATGTTCTGTATGTCGCTGAGTGGCTTGCCAAACACCTGACGTTCATGCGCATATTTCACTGCCGCGTCGATGCAGGCTTGTCCTATGCCCAGCGCCTGGGACGCGATTCCTATGCGTCCTCCATCGAGGGTTTGCATCGCGATCTTGAAGCCCTCGCCCAGAGCACCCAACATGTTTGCTTTGGGTACGCGGCAGTCCTCGAAGAGGAGCTCGGTCGTGTTGGAGCCTCTGATCCCGAGCTTCTTCTCCTCTGCCCCCACTTGGAAGCCCGTGGTGCCGCGTTCGAGAATGAAGGCGGTAATTCCCTTGTGCTTGAGGTCACGATCGGTCTGTGCCCATATCAGGGCTACTTCGGAGACTCCACCGTTCGAGATGAAAATCTTTGACCCGTTCAGTACATAGCTGTCGCCGTCTTCGACTGCCGTGGTTGCCATTGAGGCAGGGTCGGAGCCCGCTGAAGGTTCGGAAAGACCATAGCAGCCGAGTATTTCGCCCTTGGCAAGTGGCACAAGGAACTGGCGTTTTTGCTCCTCGCTGCCATAATGCTCCAGGGGCCAGCACACGAGCGAGTTCTGTACGGTCATCGTGACTGAGGTGGCGGCGCAAGCGCGACTTACCTCTTCCATCGCCAATACATAGGATATCGTGTCGAGGCCGGAGCCACCGTACGCTTCGGGTACCATCATACCGAGGAAGCCCATCTCGGCGAGCATTTTAGCTTGCGGCGCGGTGAACTCTTCAGAGCGGTCGTATTCTGCGGCCAGAGGAGCAAGTTTTTCGTCCGCAAATTCGCGGGCGGTCTGCTGGATCAATTTTTGTTCGGGGGTAAGAGCGAATTCCATGTCTTTGCCTCGCCTTGGAATATTGAGTTGGTGTGCGCTAGTACTTGTAGAAGCCTTCGCCTGATTTGCGGCCGAGCTTCCCGGCCTGCACCATTTTGACAAGCAACGGGCATGGCCTGTACTTGGGATCCTTGAAACCGTCATAGAGCACGTTGAGGATGTCAAGGCACACATCGAGGCCAATGAAATCAGCGAGGGTTAGCGGCCCCATCGGGTGGTTCATGCCCAGTTTCATGACAGTATCGATATCTTCTTTCGACGCCACACCTTCGAACAGCGTGAAGACTGCTTCATTGATCATGGGCATGAGTACCCGGTTGGAGACAAAGCCGGGATAATCCCGTACCTCGACGGGCGTCTTGCCCAGTTGGACTGCCAGTTCGCGCACGGTTGCATAGGTCTCGTCCGAGGTGGACAGGCCGCGTATTACCTCCACCAGCGACATCAGAGGCACCGGGTTGAAGAAATGCATCCCGATCACACGGTCGGCCCGTTTCGTGACGGCGCCCAGGCGCGTGATGTCGATTGAGGACGTATTGGAGGCAAGAATCGCGTCGGGGCCCAGCAGGAGGTCCAACTCCTCGAAGACGGCCTTCTTTGCGTCGAAATTCTCGAAGATAGCCTCGACTACGAGGTCACAGTCCGCGAGATCGCGAAGTTCTGTGGTGGTGGAGATGCGGGCTATGGCAGCTTCGGACGCTTCCTGGGTGAGCTTGCCCTTTTCGACGAACTTGGCAAGGCTTTTGCGAACATTGTTCACGCCGCGCTCAAGTGGCGGCTCGCCCACATCGCGGAGCCGCACAGGAAATCCTGCTACCGCGAACGTTTGGGCGATGCCGTTGCCCATCGTGCCCGCGCCCACTACGCCTACTGTTGTGATTTGCATATGTCCTCCGAAGGGCCGGTGACCCGTGAGACAACCCGACACTCGGCCCTTTTCGCTTATGGTTACTGGTTACGTCTGAAGCTCCACATACTGGGGCAATGGACCGCCGATCAGTGGGAGAGCGTAGTCTATGAATGATTGGGTTACGAAGTTGCCTGCGGGGTTCATGAAGCTTACCGGCAGATGTTTCTCTATGTTGGCGATGCTTTCAAGAGGGGCAAGTCCAATCGTGGCGCGATACACCGGCGATTCGGCCCGCTCGATGATCACCATACGGTCGGTTTCGCCGGACAGTGCAGCGCGTACGGCTGCCCTACCGCATTCCTCAGCCTCTATCAGGTCCACTTCGCTCTGGTGCGCCTGCGACATGCGCTGGAGGGTGCCTGGTTGGTCTATGCGGGCCCTGAGGTCAAGCCTGGCGGTGATCAACTGGGACAGCGCATGGCCTGCGCTCATAGTGCGGTAGTATGAATGCCCAAACGAGTCGGTGAAGTCGGGGTTGCTAATCTGGCTATCGGCACCGTCGCCTAGGGCTTCGAGGGCCGCTAGTGCGAATGGGCGCTGGTCACGGCTGAGCAGGTTTTCGGACATTGCAATCACGACGTACCCGTAGTCCCGGTAAATGCGCGTGACATCGCCAAGGATTTCGTCCACTTCCTTGGGATATTCTGGCACATAAATCAAGTGGGGTGTTTCCCAGCCCGTGGCGCGGGCCAGGGCAGCCGAGGCCGTGAGCCACCCGGAGTGTCTGCCCATCGTCTCCAGTATCTTTACCGGGTAGATGTCGGGCATGGCCTTGGTGTCGAGGGTCGTTTCCAGCGCAGAAATGGCTATATAGCGTGCCGCAGAGCCGTAGCCGGGGCAGTGGTCGGTAACGGGAAGGTCGTTGTCGATCGTCTTTGGGACCGCAATCACACGCAGGTCATCAGTTATTAAGGCAGATTGGGCCAGACGATGAGAGGTATCTGCAGAGTCGTTGCCGCCAATATAGACCATACATTGCACACCGTGTTCACGCAGGACCGCGATCGCCTGTGGGATGTCGGCGTCGGTGAGGTGATAGCGACACGAGCCGAGAGCAGCGGACGGCGTCTGTTGAAGGGCCGGCAGCACTTCGTTTGGAAGACTGCCGAGGTCCACGAGGTCGCCTTGCAACAGACCCTGGATGCCATTGCGCATACCATAGATGCGCCGCACACCCTGAGCACGCGCTTCTCGGATTACGCCTACGAGGGACGAGTTGATGGCGGCCGTCGCGCCACCTGACTGACCGACTATAAGGGCGGTGGGGGTCGGCGAGGGCGTGGAGGCCTGGTAGACAGGTGGGGTTTGGAGTTGAGCTGTATGCTCAGGTGTGGGTGTTGGATCGGGTGCGATGTCTTCCGCATCGTCAGTTACTGGGGCTTCTTCGTTAGCTGTGCTTGGCCGCGGTTGGGGGCTGTTGTCCATGCTCTGCTGCTCCGTTACTCCATTGTAGGACCGGATAGTAGTCTACCAGTAATCCGGTGTTCAGATTGGGCGCGCACCGGGACACGTTATTATAACGTAGGGCAGGCTGTAGGGGCAAGGGAGAGCATGGTGTTGAATGCTAAAAAGGCTTGATCCGCGCGGGCGCGCCAAACACAGCGAAACGCTGCAATGGACTAAAAGCAAAGTAAGTTATGCCTCTGGGAACGCAACGGCACCCACGCCGCCCGCGGGTAAGTGCCCTTGCGTGTGGTGGCCCTGACTCACTTCAACGTGTGGAAGCCAGGTAAACCATCTTGCTGATCTGGGCGCGCGTAGCATTGGCGTTAGGGCGGAAGTAGGGGTTGTTGTTGGGCGGGATGCACGGTTCGCTTGCACCACCACAGGGATAGCCAGCGAGAATGTTATAGGCCACCGCGGTCTCGACGTACTGGTAGAAGGTGCTGCCTCGGGGCACGTCCTGGAAGTGGGCGGTCAGCGGGTTAATCAAGGTCCAGCCTGCGGCCACTGTAACGATCTTGGCGATCTGAGCTCGAGTAATTGAGTTTCCGGGGCGGAAGTATGGTTTGTTGCCCGGCGGCACACACGGTTCGCCTGTTCCGCCGCACGGGTAGCCGTTGACCAGGTTTCGCGCGGCAGCCGTCTCGACGTACTGGTAGAATGTGCTTCCTGGCTGAACGTCCTGGAAAGTCGCGGTCGGTGGATTCAGCAGTGGCATATCAAAGGCGAGTACCACAATTTTTGAGAGCTGTGCGCGGGTGGCGTTATTGCCAGGCTGGAACGAGCCGTCACTATATCCGCCAATCGCTCCCTCCGTTGCCAGTGCGTCAATGTAGTTGTAAGCCCAGTAACCCTGCGGCACGTCCCAGAAGCGTGTATTCGCCACCAGTATGGGTTGGTTTGGCGCGAAGACCGTTCGCCGTGGAGGGAACGCTTCGACCACATAGGGCTTCATTCCGTAGGTGACAGGTCCGCTGCCCGAGTTGGCGGGTAGCGTAAACTGCGTATGCCACGTGCCGGAATAGACTGTCCCTGCTACGAGTGTCATTGTCAATAACTGGGTCGTAGAGTTTGGATAGGTGACTTGCACCTGCGCGCTGTCGATGGGCGTGGTGTCCTGATCGTAAGCGTCCAGATCGATACTAAGTGGCCCGCCATCACGATTGAAGTTGAGTTGGCTGTAGCGCACAGCGCTGATAACAGGGGGAGAGTCGGCCGGCGTACTGGTGGGCGAGGGAGTGGCAGTGGGCTGCGGGGTGGTGGGTATGGGCGTATAGGTGGGCGGCGGATTCTGCACCCAACTTTGCAGCGCGGATTTGGCAAGCCTGTTCTTTACAGCGAAGAAGCGGAACGAGTTGCATTGTGCGTACCAGGGCGCTTCATCGAAGTCGAAGTTCCAGGTAAACATAGCGCCCATCCAGGGCCAGTAGGACTTGGCCCACTGGTAAGCCCGCACAAGATAATCGGCCTGTTGTTGCTGGTTGAATATCTGGTACCATTGCACATCACCTGAAGGGCAGTTGTAGCCCTCGGTCGCGGGATTGATGGCCCAGCCCATTTCGGTTGCCCAGATTTGCTTGCTGCCGTCGCCGTTACTGACCATATAAGCATGGTGGCGCTCGGCGCGTCGGAATAAGAGGCCACTCTGGCTCGTGATGGGGTCGGCTTCGGGTGCCGAGATGTACCCGTAGGGATGGTCTCCCAGCACGTCGAAATAGGGGGCGGCGCCCGCATTGTACATCCCCTGCAGGAAGATCAGGTCGTCCATGTGGCAGCTAGTGAGACGCACCTCGGCAACAGTAGTTAGGGCACCGCCGACCACCGTCGCGCTGGGATCGGCGGCCTTGATCTGTGGGTAAACGGCACGCAGAAGGCCGGTGTAGCGAGCAGGGTCGGGGCAGAGGCCACCCCATTCAAAGTCGGTGTTCGGCTCATTCCAGATTTCGTATGCCACCTGTTGCCCGGACAGGTGCGAACGTACACGGGCAGCCAGTGCGCCCGCAAACGTACCAAAGTTGGCAGCGTTGGAGGGAGGGCAGGTATCCAGCCCGGAGCAGGCAGGGTCACGCGCCCAGGCAGGAGTGCGGCTGATGCGAATCAGGATGTTTACGTTGGCGTTGCGCGCACCGTCGGCGATATTGTCGACGTTGTTCGCGCCCGAAAGCCAGCTATACTGGCCCTGTGCTGGTTCCTCATCGCTCCAAAAGATGCCGTAAGACACCCAACCGAAGCCCATATTTTTGACATTGGCGTTGTTGCTGATCAGTGAGGTAAGGAAGCCGTACTTTATAACGCCGTCCGGCTCGTTGACTTTGGGTTGGGCGCTTGCGTCCGGTATGGGAGTTGCGCCTGGAAGTTTGGGATCAGCGGATGGAGAGGACTGCGGGGTTGCCTGGGCCGTCGACAGTGCTGAGAGTAGGGCCGCGCAAAGGAGTGCGAAGCTGAGAAAGATCTTCTTGCGGGGTTGGGTCATACGAGGGTCCTGTTCGTCGGAAATAGCGCCTGCGGCACCGGGAGGGTAGAGCAAAGCTCCGCAGGCTGTGCGTGTCGGTCTCAGTTATTATAACGTCTGAAAGGAGAGCAGGTTGCAGAATGCACAGGCGTCATGCGTCCTTTCGTGATTGCTAGTAGAGCGAAGGGTTCGTTATGCAGGACGCTTGTAGTCGAAGGCGTAGCAGATGGACGGCATGGTGCTTGATAGTTGCACTTTCCCCTCGCTCTATCAGCAATCATGGTGCCATGCATCGCGTGGACCAGTTGGAACAAGTGGGTGCTTTCAAGCCCCTACTGTCTTAATGACGTAACGCGTGCGAACTAGGACAGGTTTTATGTAGTCCGAATGGGTGAATTTGCGCGGCATCTGACTTGAAGCGCCAGTCGCAACACAACTTTAGTGCGACGGATAAAGCTCAGAGCCTAACGTCCCGAGCACGATGCGTTGGCCAATGGGCAAGTCAGGATGGTACTCGAAGCGAGCGCGCTGGAACCACTGGGTTACGTAAGTGTTGCCGTCGGTGGGGTTTACCATGTCGGCAGCAGGCGAAATGGGCCAGCCGAAAGCGCGCTCGGCGCCGTGGTTTTGCCAGTATTCGAGAAAATCGCCTGTGAGCTCCTGCCCGGTGCCGGGGAAGTATAGGCCCGTGCCCGTGTCGGGCGAGGTTTCCCAATGGAGACCAAGCTGGTCAGCGCGCTCTGCTCCGAGCAGCCCGAGTGCCACTTCGGGCTGTGGAGCCCCAGCGATATTCGCCAGTTCGGGGTGCATCTCGAAGCGCGCGCGCTCGAAGTGTTGCACAAGCAGACCGTTTTCCAATTGCTCGGGACCTAGCGGGTAGCCGAAGGTATCCAGACCGCCGTAGTCGTACCAGAACTTGAGGAAATCATGCGCCACCGTTTGGCGAGTTTCCGGGAAGTAGCGAGCTGGGCTGGACGGACTGTCGTTGAAGTAGGAGTAGACGCGGCTTGCCAACAAAGGCATGGCTGTAAAAGCCTCATCGTCGTTATAGAGGTTGCTGGACATTGCCACGAGGATGAAAGGGCCGCTGGGGCCGTATACGATACCTACGTCATGCAATAAATAGGCGAGGTCGCCGGTTTTGTAGGCGATTTTCGCCTCAGGCGGCAGGCCTTGCGGCAGACGATTATTGATTTGCTGATCCAGCATATAGCTAACGATCTGTTGGCTTGAGGCCGCGTCTACCATTTGGGACGTGGCCAACAATTCAAGTTCACGCAACACGTCAAGTGGGGTAGTTAGATTATCGCCCGAACCGTCGATGTCGAGCACGGATCGTGTCAGACCGTTTTGCTGCATGAAGGCATTGATTCGCTCGGGGCCAAGCTGCCGCAAAAGAAGGGATGCAGCGGTGTTGTCGCTAACGGTGATCATCTGGCGTGCAGCCGAGAGCAGGGAAATTGTGGCGCCGGGTGCGATACGGAGGTCGCCCAGGATGCTATCTTCGGCAGCGTCGTCGTACGTAACTTCATCCTCATCGTCAAGGCTGAGATTGCCTAGCTTGGCCTCATGAAATAGGTCAGAAATTACCCAGAGCTTGTATAGAGATGCCGATACTTGCTGGACATCACCGTTCACGACGGCATACTGCCCGGTGTCTAGCTTCTTGACTACGACGCCCCAATCGCCCGGTAGGTCGCCGACTACTTCGTCGACGATGGCCTGAAGCTGACTGTCAGGCTGATCAGGGGCCGAGCCGAACAGCATTGGGGTGGGCACGGGCGCTGCGGCGAGTGTTTGCTGTGGTGCGCACCAAACTACAAGGGCAGCAATCAGAAACCCCACCACAAGCAGAGGACGTAAATATTGAGCCACAGGTCGACCGGAGTGGTAGATAGTAGAACTCACAGCGTGGGTCACGCGCCGGTGTTCCGGCTCAATCTTATGGCTGTACAGTCTACGACTCACCGTATACTTCGGGGTTGACACAGTTCGGGGATCGCTCGCCTCGCAAGCCCGCAAGCAAGTTTTCGGCAGCGGTCAGCGACATCGAATTGCGCGTGTCCAGGGAAGCTGAAGCTATATGAGGCGTCAATACCACGTTTTCGAGTGCCAGTAATCCCGGGTTCACATCCGGCTCGCCTTCGTATACGTCCAGGCCCGCGCCTGCGATTTGCCCCGACTTCAGAGCTTCCACAAGTGCCGCTTCATCTACCACGGGGCCGCGTGACGTATTGATCAGGTAGGCCGTTGGCTTCATCATCGCGAACTGTGGGGCACCGATCATATGGTGCGTGTCGGGGTTGTAGTCCGTATGAAGACTAACAAAATCAGAGTTCGCCAGCAATTCGTCCATCGAGACCGACCGGGCGTTGAGGACGCGCTCGGTCTCGGCATCGGCGGGATACTTGTCGTGGTAGAGAACTGGCATGTCGAACCCGGTAGCACGCTTGGCAACGGCACGGCCTATGCGACCGAAGCCCACAATGCCCAGGGTCTTGCCGTAGACATCGTGTCCAACCAGCATCAGTGGTCCCCAACCATGGAACTTGCCTGCACGGAGGAAACGATCGCCCTCGGGCACCCGTCGCGCACTTGACATAATGAGTGCCCATCCGAAGTCGGCTGTGGTGTCGGTAAGCACGCCGGGAGTGTTGGTCACGGGTATACGGCGGCGCGTCGCCTCGGCTACGTCCACGTTGTTGAAGCCGACCGCCATATTTGATATCGCTTTCAAAGCGGGTGCGGCGGCCAGCACCTCTGCATCGATTGGGTTGGTAAGCATGCAGTAAAGGCCGTCGTAGGGGGCGGATTTCAGCTTCTCTATGAGTTCGGCTTTGGTCCAGATCGTATCTGGATCGGGGTTCATGTCAAGGATATCATTTGGTCCAAGGGCGGCGTTCAGCCGGTCGATGGCAACTTGGGAAGGGCGTTGAGTTATGAGAATATGCATGATTTTTGGATTTGGCTATGACCTTTTCCGGAAGTTAGAAGTGTACCAGAAATGGCGGGGCCGCCGCCACGCACATTCGGGCGGTACGGTTTCGAACGTGGTG
>DATINP010000106.1:0-9036 GCA_035474135.1 Chloroflexia bacterium
CTTTATCATCGTGCCCGTCCTGCTGCTTGTGCTCAAGTGGCCGCACGAGGAAGCGGTCGCTACCTCGTTGTGCGTGGTAACAGCGAATGCCGCCAGCGGCACGATCTCGTACTGGAGGCAGGGCAGGGTCGACTTCCGCACTGGTATTCAGTTCGCGGTTGCTACTTTGCCGGGGGCTGTAATCGGTTCGCTGGCAGTCAGCCTGTTAAGCGGCCGCGTGTTCGACCTCATTTTCGGGCTACTGCTCGTGCTGCTTTCCACCTACCTTATGCTAAGGCCAGAAAGGCGTGCCTACAAGCAGGGCGACCTGGATAAACCCCCCGGCGCGAAGGGTTGGTTGTGGACCGTACGCTCGATCGTTGATGCACAGGGTGAAAACTATACCTTTGGTTTCTCGCGCGGATGGGGGCTTGTACTCAGCTTCGGGGTGGGCTTCATGTCGAGCATACTGGGTATCGGCGGAGGCATCATCCACGTTCCCGCGCTGATCAGCCTGTTCGGTTTCCCGGCCCACATAGCCACAGCGACGTCCCACTTTATCCTTGCGATTTCGGCGGCTACAGGCTCGACCACCCAACTCATTCAGGGTAACGTGCATATCGCGCCCGCCATCGCGATGGCTATAGGGGCTATCGGCGGCGCGCAGATCGGGGGTCGTCTCTCGCGCAGGATCACAGGGAAGTGGATTGTGCGCGGGCTGGCAGTAGCGCTCATTATCGTAGGCCTGCGCCTCATGCTAGGCTAGACGCTATGAGTCGTAGATTTAAGATCTTAGATCGTAAGTGGGACGACGCATGACGTATGACTTACGATCTAAGATCTAAGATCTAAGATCTACGACTCCGCAGGGTATATCTCATCGAGCACCGGCAGCAGGCTGTCCCACGAATAGAGGGATGTGACTAGCTCGCGGGAGGATTGGCCCAGAGCACGGCGGCGGTCGCGCGATGACATCAGGAGGAGGATGGCGTTGGCGAATCCCTGAGGCGAGAAGGTGATCAGCATGTCCTTGCCAGGCCGCAGAGCTATTCCTTCGGCTCCCATGGGCGTGGACACTATTGCACAGCCCATCGACATTGCCTGCAACACCTTGAGGCGCACCCCGCCACCCATGCGCATGGGCACTACGTAGACCTCGGCTCCCGCCACCCATGGGCGCGTGTCATCAACCGCGCCGGTGACAATGATGCCTGTATCTTCGCTCAGCGCGAGCACTTCGGGCGCGGGGTTCCTGCCCACTATGTAGAATCGAGCATGCGGTCGTTCGGCACGTACCAGCGGCCAGACTTCCGACGCGAACCACAGAACAGCATCTACGTTGGGTCTGTAGTCCATCGTGCCGTCGAACACCAATGCCGACTGCCCAACCAGCACATCCTGGGGCATCACAGCGTTACGCGCCCAGTAGGACGGCTCGACACCGTTGGGCAACAGCACCACGCGGTTGCGCAGGGCATTCGCCAGGCGAGAAATGGCTGACAAATCGGCGGGAGACACGGCCAGCACGCGCTTGCTCACCAGGGCTAGGTGACGCTCGAACCTGCGCAGCCGAAGCCACTGCAGCAGCGAATAAAGCGCCCGTGGCAACCGCCTCACCTGTTTGATGTCGGTGGTGAATGCCCTCCTCTGGAGGAGATACTCGGCATTGTGCGCGTCGTACACCAGGCGTGCTTTAGGGAGCAGGTGCAAAGCACGCAGCCCGTACGGAGCCATCTCTATACCCTCAACATGGATAGCGTCAAACTTCTCCTCGCGGCACAACTCTTCTACTCGGCGCCACATAGCCTCCGAATACAACCGCCAGCCCATATCGGGCATAGAGGACGCGAGCATCCTGACGAGCCTCTCCGAGCTTGTACGCGTCGGCACAGGTACAACCTCCACTCGGTGGCAGACCGTCCGCAGGTCGTATATCTCAGCCCCCGCGTCCGCGCCCGTTTCAAATGTCAGGAGCGTGACTTCGTGCTTGCGCGCCAGGTACAGCGTGATCTGCGCATTGCGAATGGCGGCGCCCTGTCTGGGGGGGTCGGGCCACTGAGGGGCAAGGATAAGTATTTTCACGGGCGGACTTCCGGGTCGAGCATATCGAGCGACTGTGCAGCTTCCTGCTCGGCTTTTTCTTCGACGGGGCGCATCTCGGCGAAGGACAGGTTTTGTGACCAAAATGCCACCGCACCCACCGCGAGCGTTGTAACGAGTTGGCCCACGTGAAAGACGAGCGCGAAGGCCACAGCCAGTTCTTTGGTTACACCGAACACTGCCATCGCCGCCACACATAACGCCTCGTATGTGCCCACGTTACCGGGCAGCGCAGGCACGAGCAAGCCTAAATTGACCAACCCGGTCATAAAGAGCAACCCGGCAATCGTCATCATCTCGGCTGGGAAGGAGGCTTTGAATGAAACAAGCGCCGCCAGGAACATTGCAGCCACCACGCCCCAGATCACCAGCGAAATGATCCCGGCGAACAGGAGCGGACGCGGCGTCTTAAATATGTGCATTCCCCCCGCAAAAGTCTCGATCAGGCGCACGGCCAGCCGTTCGAGCCTACGGGGCAATGGCAGCACGTCGAAGATGCGACCCACCAACTGCACTATGCGGTCACTGAACCGGTAGAACAGCACGAGGCCGGCGATTGCCGCAATGAGGGCCACTCCGGCCACCCACGCCAGCACATCAGGCGACACGCCCGAAGCGTTCGAGATAGCGGCGGGCAGAAGAATAAGGCTAATAAGGAAGAGCACAAGGAGAGCAATCCCGTCAAATGCCTTTTCTATGACTATCGTAGCAAGCACAGTGGTTTTGCGTAGTCCCGTTTTCCTGCCCAATAAATAAGCCCGTACAAGGTCGCCCGCCCGCGCCGGGAAGAAGGCATTGAAAAAGTACCCCGTGAGCATCTTGCTGTAGAGCGAAAACAGCCCTTCCTGTTGCACGCTTACGTCCTGTACGACAGAAGTTGATTCCAGGCTGTCATTGGCGTCAGGCGCAGGAGGCAACTCCAGGGGAGCAAGTAATAACTGCCAGCGCCAGGCCATGAGGAAATAGGCCGCAAGCATAAGCAGCATCGAGAAAAGGAACAATGGGAGGTTCACCTGGCTAAGGTGATTCAGCACCGCGCTCCACTCAACCCCGCGCAGCACAAAATATAGACAGACCGCGCTGACAATAAGACCAAGGGCGATGCGGCGTATGTTCATAGGGGTTAGGGATTGTGGGCGGGGTGTTAGGGGTTAGTCATAATATCACACGTCATGCGTCGTCCCTACTAACCCCTAACCTCTAACCACTGGTCACTACCATCAGGGGTTGGCCATACTCGACAGGTTGGGCGTTTTTCACGAGGATACGGCTGATATTACCGGTAACCTCCGACTCGATCTGGTTCATCATCTTCATGGCTTCGATGATGCCCACCACCTGCCCAGGCTCAACAGGGTCGCCCTCGGTAACATAGGAATCAGAATCCGGCGATGGAGCCGAGTAGAATGTGCCGACCATCGGGGCCACGATAAGCTGTTCGCCCTCCAAAAGTTCAATATCCTCGCCATGGGCGGGGCTCTGGCCGATCTTGTTTACTGTGCTGGAGGCATCGGCTGCGGCAAGCGTGGCGGGAGGCGTGTATACCCCGCCGGCGGGCGAATAATTGGGAGCAGTAAATGTAGCCCCTGTGGCCGCGATCATGCCTGCATTGGCAGTCATGCCCCGCTTGACTGTGATGCGCACAGAACCATGCTCGATATGCACTTCGTTGATGTCGGTGGACGCCACCTCATGGATAAGCTCTTTGGCTATCCGGCTAAGGGCCGACAGCATCGGTGTACTGATCTCGGCAGACTCGCCATGCTCATCTTCGTGCTCTTCAGCGCCTTTCTCCGGCAATCTTACCATCTCAAACTCCCGCTCAAACTACAAGTTCAGTGCTTATGCTCGTTCCAGGTATTTACCTGTGCGCGTATCTACTTTTACGCGATCGCCCTCGTTCACAAACAAGGGCACATTGATGGTCAGGCCCGTTGACAGCGTGGCAGGCTTGGTGGCGCCTGTAGCTGTGTCGCCACGCACGCCAGGCTCACTTTTGTCTACGGTAAGAACTACGGCGGCAGGCAGGTCAATGTCCACAAAGTTGTCGCCATTCATCAACACATCGACATTTTCGCTTTCGACCATGTAATTCACGGCGTCCCCCAACAGGTCCTTGTTGAGGCTTATCTGCTCGTAGCTCTGGGGATCCATGAAGTTATACTCGTCGCCATCCGCGTACATGAACTGCAATTCGCGTCGATCAAGGCGCACATCATCGAACTTGGATCCTGCCTGGAACGTGCGCTCGATGTTCGCGCCCGTGCGCAGGTTTTTCAGTTGCAATCGCACATTCGCACTGCCCCTGCCCTGCTTGTTGTGCGACCAGTCGGTGACTTTATACATCTCGCCATCCATCATGATGGTGAGACCTTTTTTCAATTCGCTTGTCGTTACGGTCATATTCGATCTCCTACTAAGTCTTCACTCACAACCAGCACGGCCATGCAGTAAGTGAGACAATGTATCAATACTCCAGATGCTTATCGGCCAGGGTCAGGACTTCGGCGTCGTCGCGGCGCACCAGCACAAGGTCCTCGATGCGAACTCCTCCCCAGCCTTCGATATAGATGCCGGGTTCGACGCTCATAACGTTGCCTTCCTCCATCGTGTCTTCCGACAGCTTGCTGAAGTTCGGCCCTTCATGCACCTCAAGGCCGACGCCGTGGCCCAGGCTGTGAGTGAAAGTGTCGCCATAGCCTGCGGCCTCGATGACATCGCGGGCCATTTTATCGGCCTCAACGCCTGTTGTGCCCGCCTTGATACCTCGCTCGGCGGCGAGGTGTGCCGCCAGCACAATGTTGTATATCTCGCGGAACTTGTCCGTCGGCTCACCCAGTATAATAGTACGGGTCATGTCCGAGTTATAGCCCCTGTACTTTGCGCCCATGTCAACCACGATAGGCTCGCCTTCGCGGAGGGGCCTGTTGCCCGGCACCGCGTGGGCCATCGCGCCGTTCGGCCCACCAGCCATGATCGTGCCGAAAGCGCGTTCGTCCGCGCCTAGGTCGCGCATCATGCGCTCAATATCCCACGCGGCCTGCTTTTCGGTCATACCCGGGGTAATGCGACGGCTGACTATGTCAAATGCCTGGTCGGAAATCGAGATGGCTTTGCGCAAAAGCTCCATCTCGTCGGCGCTCTTCACCATGCGCAAAGGCTCGACCACGCGCATCACAGGTACAAGGTCGGTGTCGGGCAACGATTTGTCGAGCGAGCGCCAGATCATATGTAGCAAATGCGCAGTCTCGAAGCCGAGGCGCTTGTACTTGCGCCTGGCGACCTGCTCGGCAATCGCGGTAGCCACCCTACCTGTGCGCGCCACGACCTCTATCCCCAGTTCGGGGTAAAGCTCGCCCGCCGCCTGGATGGTGTACCTGCCGTCTGTTACGAGCACCAGGCTATCCTTGCCGACGATAAGCATCCCGGCGGTATCGAGGGGTGGCGCGTCTTCGCCGCCGAAGCCGATCAGGTAGTTGCGGTTCTGCGGGTGCGAAACCAGCATACTATCCAGGCCGCGAGCGTCCAATTCTGCGCGTACACGCTCAATTCTGTGCTTCAGGGCATCCAGGGTATAGAGATGCTCAGGAACGAAGTCCCCCACCTCTGCGGGATTTGCCATTTGGGTAGCTGTCATGCGAAACATCCTTGTTTGGTTTTGGGCGCACAAAATACGCTATGAAAGCAGGAGCGCCACAGTTGGCACTCAACCACGGATTATACCATAGACAACCGTCATGCGTCATGCGGTTCGACGACTGACGACTGACGACTGACGACGGTGGTCATACGTCATTCATCATGCGAGTTGTGGCGAACCCAGTAAGACTTGTCATTCTGAGCGCCAGCGAAGAATCACCCTCCTTACCTCTCTGTTTGCAAGCAAAAGGAATGTGTCCCCGAACCCAGAGGCCCCCGAGCTGATTCTTCGCTGGCGCTCAGAATGACACAGCCAGTGGTCTGGCGCCCCACAGTCTTGCTAGATACGCCTCTCTTTTTTCTCATTCTACCTTAGCGCCTACGGCGGACAGGAGGTGGGCCCACTCCAAGGGATGGTTCCACACCATAGTGCAAAACCGTATTGACATTACCCCACCTCAGGGGCTATACTGTGAACAGCCGGAAGCATGGTGCGCCATGCACAGCCCGGCCCGGAACCACCTTTAACAAGCGGCCCAGCGAGGCCGAGAAGGTTGGTGCAAAGCATATCGCCATGCACACAACCTTGCCCAGCGCAAGGTTTTTTTGTAGGCTTTGCACCAGCGCCGGAGGTACATTACCGTGCAAATGCATACTAACGCCCCCTACGCTGTGCCCATCATTATGCCCCCTAGCGGCACCATCGGGGCAAGCACGAAAGAGGCCGCGCATATCGCCAGGGTCAAGGCCGCCATATTGCGCTCGGCCCAGAACACGCTCGATAACGCGGGCTTCACCCAGGTTATTGCTCCTACGTTCACCCAGATGTCGGGCGCGTGTGGAGAACCAGGCACCCTCATCCCGGTCAAACTGGCGGGCGGCAACGCTTTCCTCCGCCAGACCGCACAGCTACATCTAGAACCTCTCATGCGCGAACTGGGCGCTGTGTACTCTGTGGGCCGCTCGTTCAGAGCCGAACGCAAGAGCGACCATCGCCACCTCACCGAATTCACCCTGATTGAGGGCGAAGTGGGTGGTTGGACGCTCGATAGCCTGATGTCGCTGATGGAGGAGATGATAGTGAGCATGGTGCGCCGCGCAGGTGAGATCGCCCCCAACCATAAGCCCGCCGCGCTCATGGCGACCCCCTTCCGACGCATGACCTACGACGAAGCCATTGTCGCTTTGCAGGGCTCGGGCTACTTCATAGAGTGGGGCGAAGACCTTGCCCATGTCCACGAGATTGCGCTTACAGAGATGGTGGGTGGGCCTTTATTCATCACCCACTACCCGGCTGAAACCCGCTTCTTCACTATGAAGATATGCAGGCAAGACCCACGAGTGGTCGAGTGCTGTGACCTGCTGCTGCCCGGCGTAGGCGAGGTCATGGGTGCGTCCGAAACCGAGACCGACCCCAACGTGCTCGAAACCCGCCTTTACAGCTCAAAAGCCGTGCGCCAGGCAGTGGACCTGGGCGGCAGTGTGCAGGACTACGAGTGGTATGTGCAGATGCGCCGCACAGCATCGGACATGCAGGCAGGCTTCGGCATGGGCTTCGAGCGCATGGTGCGCTATGTGTGCGGGCTTACGTCAATATCCCAGGCGATATGAAGTTCTGAGTGGATTTTGGGGGTTGTTTGATGGGCATCTATGCAACGGATAAGCAGATAACGCGCGAGAGTGCAGGTTCTCCGCAGGCAAACATCCCCTTTTACGATCCCACATTGAGTTACCAGGAGAATTACGACCTAGGTCCTTTCGGCCCTATAGCAACTCAACCCTCAGCTGAGATCGCCGACATACTGGCCCTGCCTGAAGCCCAGTGGACAACTCTCGTGGGATTGCGCCTGCGCAGGCTGGTGGGCATACCGTCCGGCCCTTTGCTCAATTCCAAGTTCACCAACGCCGCCTTCCGGTGGGGCTTCGACCTATGCCACTATAAAACCGTGCGCAGTCGTGAATGGCCCTCGCACCCCGCGCCTAACGTCCTCTATGTAGACGCCCACGCGCCCATCTCTCCCTCCGAGATGGGACGTATACCGCTGACCGCGCGTGCGTTCGCCGAGGGCGCTCCGGTAGATATAAGCACCCTCAGTATTACCAACTCATTCGGTATGCCCGCCCAACCTTCCGCCGTGTGGCAGGCCGACATGGAGCTTGCGGTCAGGGGCGCGGGCGCGGGACAAATACTGGTAGCCAGCGTAACAGGCACAGCAGACGCCCACAGCACGCCCGACGACTTTATAGCCGACCACGCCTTGACCGCTGCGATGTGCGCCGAGACAGGAGCGCACATAATCGAGGTGAACCTGTCGTGCCCCAATTTGGGTGGGCACGGCCTCATGTGCCACGACCCGGAAGCGGCAGGCCGGGTGTGCAAGGCGATACGCGAGGCCATAGGCCCCGCCAAGCCACTGTTTGCCAAGTTGGGTAGCTACGCGCCCGACGAGGCAGGTGAAGCTACCCTGCGTGCAGTCATAACGGCCACCTCTCCGTACGTGCAAGGATATGGGGCAGTGAACGCCGTGCCGGTTCCCGTTACCACGGATACAGGGGGGCAAGCCCTGCCCGGAGCGGGACGGCAAGTGGCCGGGGTGTGCGGTACTGCCCTGCGCGCGGTCGGACTGGACGTGGTAGGCAGATTGGCGCGGCTCCGAACTGAGCAGGCGTACGATTACGCGATACTTGGCATCGGCGGTTTCCTCACCCTCGACCATTACACCGCCTACCGGCAAGCAGGCGCGGACGCCGTGCAGGGTGCAACCGGTCCCATGTGGGATCACATGTTAGCCGTGCGGGTGGCGAGGACGACCGCCTGAATGGCACAACAGCCGCTCCCCACGTTCCGTTATCACCCTGATCCAATTGCTACCGGCAGCATTGAGGCGTCCGACGAGAGCTGTGTGGCCTGCAAACAGGCACGCGGCTACATCTACGTGGGACCTATTTATAGTGAGAAGGACCTCGACAGCCTGATTTGCCCCTGGTGCATCGGTGACGGAACCGCGCACAAACTGTTCGATGCCGAATTCACAGACATTGCGTACGTAGGCGACGGCAGGAACGAAGTAGCCAACGCTATCGCGGAGGAGGTTGCATACCGCACGCCGGGCTTCTCAGGCTGGCAACAGGAGCGCTGGTTCACGCACTGCGACGATGCGGCCGCTTTCCTCGGAGCGGCGGGCCATGATGAACTGGCTGTGCTTGGACCCGAGGCCGTAGAATCCATACGGGACGAAGCAGGCTTGAGCGGCACAGACTGGGAGCACTATTTCAACGGGCTGGACAAAGACGGAAGCCCAACGGCATATATCTTCC
>DATINP010000107.1:0-8674 GCA_035474135.1 Chloroflexia bacterium
CGACCAACAATGTGGTCTTCTTCTACAATCGGGTCAACGGGCAGGCGGCCGCTGCGCGATTGAGCCCCGATGGCTCGCTGAGCGTATTGCAGAAGTTCCCTGACCAGGCCACAGGCAACGGCGCTTTCGACCCCGGTTGGGACCTTATCACGCCAGGGCCTTACAATTACTTATTCTTCTACCGGCGTGACAGCGGAGCAGCTACTGCTTGCCTCATGGGTGATAACGGTATCATCGTGCAGTGTGGAAATTTCGGCTTCGAGAAGTACTGGACCGACATCGGTATTGACAGGCAAACCGGGGTGATGCGGATTTACAGCAGCACGGACGGCGTCCTGAACACAGCCAAGTTAAACCCGGATGGCAGCATCACGAACCTCTCGTCGGGGACCAACTATATCAAGGCGTCACGCCTGGTCGTTCCGATTGGCAATCGCATGTGGATTAGCTACGATAGTAAGACCAAAGAGGGCGCGACGTTTACCATAGACGAGTCCACCGGTGCCACTACTCGCCTCCAGGGCGTAGCTGACATGGGCCTAACGTGGTCGATCATCGTCTCCAATCAGAGCTCGATTGGCTTCTACAGTGCGGCCAGCCAAACCTCGCTGATAGCGTCCACGGCGCTTGACGGCTCCATCATCAAGTTGCGAACCTACGCCGCCCCGCCCACCCTGACCTCCATCGCGTCAGCGCTGAACGGGCCTTACCTGAACTACTCAAGCTCCACCGGTGAACTCAGCGTAACTCAGATCGCCCAGGACGGTACCGCAACAAACTTGCAGGAGTACGCACCAACAAAATAAGCCCTAAAGTCTCCCTAAGGCGTTCCAATGCGCCTGAGTAGAGGCAAGCAAACCCACAGGTACAAGGGTCGGCGGCTCAATGCCTTTGCCGACCCTTGTAGCTACATTCGCACCTGCCATCCCCGCGAGCATAGAGTATAACGACGGCACCTTCCGCCCGGCTGTCCTGGCCACCCGAGGACAATTGTGTAAGTGCATTGTAGTGGGTGGCCACTACTAGCCTGCCACTTTGCCCCTGATGTCACGAGTGTTGGGTTAGGGCCAACAACGCCGATCTACGGCTCACAATCCGGGAAGAAGGTACCTGCGTCTATCTTGGTGGTCTGCCCCCTTGTGGCGCTGTTCGAGGGGCGGAAGTAGGGCAGAGATGCGGGGCCGCACGGCTCTCCATCTCCACCGCAAGGGTAGCCCGATATCACTCCTCGGCTGACTAGCCTTTGTATGTAATCGTAGAATGTCGAGCCGGGGAGCACATCCTCGAACATCTGCGCGCCCGGCGGGTCCTGGAAGCCTGCCGCGTTCGATACGATCTTCGAGATCTGCCCCCTCGTGGCGCTATTTGAGGGGCGGAAGTAGGACAACGATGCAGGCCCGCACGGCTCTCCGTCTCCACCGCAAGGGTAGCCGCTGATGTATCCTCGCCCTGCCAGCCTCCCTATGTAGTCGTAGAAGGTGGAAAGTGGGGGCACATCCTCGAACATCTGCGCGCCCGGTGGTTCCTGAAAGCCTGCGGAGTTGGACACTATCTTGGATAACTGGCCTCGGCTCACGTTATCGCCTGGGTGGAAAGTGCCATCCGCATAGCCTGAGATGATGCCCAGGCACGCCAAGCAGTGTACATAGGGATAGAAGGTGCTATCCGGGGGCACGTCCGTGAAGTCGAGCGTGCAGGCCGTTGGGATCGCGGTGGAGGTAGGATCCGGCGTTGCAGTCGTTACTGTAGCCGGAGGGGTTTCTGTAGATGTCGCCGTGGGTTGCACGACGCTCGGTGTACGAGTTGGGGTGGCAGAGGCGGAAGGAGTGCTGGTAGAAGTTGGGGTATTGGTATGGGTCGGTGTAGCTGTGCCTGTTGATACCAGTGCGGTGGGCGTGTTTGTAGGTGTACGCGTAGGAGTGTTCGTAGGCGTAATGGACGGCAGGGCGGAAGGAGTGTCCGTGGGCGTAGCGGTGGCAGGGGTCACCGTAGAACAGGGCCCGTTGTTGGTGTACAACTCGGCCAGGGGGTAAAAGGTGTAACTCGATGGCAGGTCGAAGTGGCCGACAGCAAAGAGGTCACCCGATGGGTCGGCTGCTACGGATAGAAGCGTATCATCTTCCGAACCTGCCACGTTAGGGCTGGACACCTGCGACCATGTGCTCCCGTTCCAATGCTCAGTCAACGTTTGGAAGGTGCTAGTATTGTAGGAACCGACAGCCCATACGTCGTTGCTTGAGAGGGCGACAATGTCAATTAGATCATTGCTATACAGGCCGGGATTGGCCGCCCCGACCAGAGTCCAGGCGCTACCATCCCAGTGCTCAGTCAGGATCAGGCCGCCGTACCTGCCCACTGCCCAGACGTCGTTGGCGGAGATCGCCGCCACACCTGTGAGGTAGCTGGAGCTTGCCGTGCCCCCTCCAACGCTCGGAACGACGCTCCACTGCGTGCCGTCCCAGTGCAAGATGAGCGTCTGAGAGGGGGAACTAAAGTCTGCATAGCTGCCCACGGCCCATATGTCGTTGGCCGAGGCGACAGACACGGAATCCAAAGAATTCGCGGAGGAGCCGAGGCTGGGGCTGGGAACGACGCTCCACTGCGTGCCGTCCCAGTGCTCGACCAGGGTGAAACTTACTGTTGTACCGGCATAGGCATATCCGACGGCCCATATGTCGTTGGCCGCCACGACAGCGATAGAGGTGAGTTCATCAATATTCGAATGGGGGCTGGGGCTGGGAACGATATTCCACTGCGTGCCGTCCCAGTGCTCGACCAGGGTCAGTTCGTCGTGCCCATCGTAATAGTAGCCGACCGCCCATATGTTCTGCGGCGAAACAACGGCCACATCGAACAGTTTCGTGTCGTTTACCCCCACATCGGGAGAGGGCACGAGGCTCCATTGTGCGCCGTCCCAATGCGCGGTTAGTGCTCTCTGCACGCCTCCCCCGTAATAGGAGTAGCCCACGGCCCAGGCATCCGTCGCCGAGAGGGCCGCCACCGACTGGAGCACATTATCGAAGGTGCTGGCCGTCGGGACGGGGGTCAGCAGGCTCCAGGCGTGGGCGCAATCGGGCGTGAAGGAGGGTGCGGGCGTGAATGTGAGACGCGGCGTGCGCGTGCCTGTGGGCGTGGGCGGGGTGCCCGTAGGGGTGGGTGTGGGCGTCGCCTCGTCGAAGCTGATGCGGGCCACAACGGCATCAGTGCCGCCCATACGCACTGGCTGCACTACGCCCCCGGTCACCGGGAAGTCGTCGGCCTGAGTATAACCGGCCAGGTAGAGGGTATCCGCCTGATAGTTAGTGGCGACCCCCACGCCCGTTTCACGTCCCGTGCCGCCCAGATAGGAGGAGAAGGAAAGAGCCTGACCACTGCCAGGCAATACGCTCACGAACAGGTCGCGATCACCCCCATTTTGTGCCTGCACAGGGTCTACCACGGGGAAATCGGTGGAATCCGTCCAGCCACCCACGATGGCGTCACCCGAAGAAAGGCTTTCGTCCACGCCCATAACTGCATCTTCGCCACTTCCTCCCAGGAAAGTGGAGAATATCAGGGAAGTACCATCGGAAGCTACGTGCGCCACGAACGCGTCGGAAGGCCCACCCCCGTAGGTCGGCTGCACAGGGTTTGCCAGCGGGAAGGTGGACGAAGCCGTGACCCCTCCCACATAGATGAAGGCGTTACCCGCCGCAGCGGTTCCTCGCCCCTCATCAAAACTGCTGCCCCCAAGGTAGCTTGAGAACTCGGGGAAGCCGGTGGTGCGAATACCGGCGACGAACGCATCGCCGTTCCCCCCGTAACTTGGCTGGAGAGCGTTCACCAGAGGGAAGTCTGTGGAAGAGGTGCCACCCGTAATGTATGCTTCTCCACTCCCCGCCACGGCTATATCGTAAACGGCGTCCTCACCGCTGCCGCCGAAGTAGGTAGAATAAGCGATTATGGGATCGAAAATACTGAGGACGCTCACGAATCCGTCGGTCGGGCCACCCCCATATTGCTGTTGGTAGGGGCCGAGGACGGGCAAATCGGTTGAACTTGTACTGCCCGTAATGAATGCGTAGGACTCGTCATACTCTGATACGCCGTAGGCGGCGTCCTCACCGCTGCCGCCGAAATAGGAAGAGTATGATAGGCCGGTGCCCGACGCGTCGAATACCGTCACAAAGGCGTCGCTAGGGCCTTGCAGGCTGGTCTGGTAGGCCAGTCGCATGGGAAAATCGGGGGAGCGGGTCTCGCCCGCAACGAGCAGTATGTCGCCCGCACCGAGGTGCACGTCGTTGGCGATATCCTCGCCGCTTCCTCCAAGATAGGTTGCGTAATCTAGGGCCGTACCGGCGGAGTTCAGCCGGGCCAGGAACACGTCCGACGAGCCTCCTGCGTAGTAGGGCTGTACGACGTTAGTGGTGGGGAAGTCCAGCGATTGCGTGTAGCCGGTAACATAGGCTCGATTGCGAGTATCCGCCCCCACGCTCGTGGCGAAATCGTCGCCCGTACCCCCCAGGTAGGTGGAATAGACTAGCGTAGGGTCTATTATGAGCGGCCTGGCCGGGTCGTAATCACCGAGCGCGAACCCTACAGTGTTGTCGGACATGACCACATAGCGAGCGCCTACGGGGACGCGTGCCCCTTCCACCTCTTGCCAGGCCACCGGTGCGGACTCGGTAAGTGCGGCGCCGGACGAGCGGTCGAGAGCGATCTGCAACTTGCCCTCAGGGTCTACCGTCACTTGGGCGGCGCGATCATAGCGCCAGCGAATTTGCGAGGGGTCGGCGCCGGGGCTGAGGGTGTACGTGCTTTCAAGCTGCATACCGTTACCGGCGTAGGCCAGGTCCACTCCCGGGTAGAGCGCCTGGTAAGATATGCTTTCGTAAGTTGGGAGGTTTGTGTGCCATTTGTCTGGATCGTTGCCCAGGTAGTAGTTCACTTTTCCGGGGAGCAGGTCGCCACCATGCACGTCGACATCAGGCGATGCCCCCAGGTGGCTCACGCGCAGCGCAACCGGAGCCGGTGTGCCGCCGGACGCGTCACCCTGGGGTTGCTTGAGAGAGACCACCACCTCCGACGGAGTAAAGTAAAGCACGCCCACCGGCGCATGGGCCACAAAGCGCGCCGCCGGGTCTGTCTGGCCGGCATTCGGCTCGAAGGAGAGGGTGAGCTTGCCGAAGTCGGGCGCCTGCGTCGTGCCTGTTGCTTCTCGCCCAGGTGCTGGCAGATCGGCGCCGTTCATGGAGGAGCCGGACGCGATCAGTCCGGCGAGCGCAAACGCTGCTAAGAGGACCAGCAATATTCGGTGTAAGGCATGTCTATCAAGAAAATACCGCATAACGCTTGTCCCTCCAGTTTGCTGCGTACCGGCCATGCTCCCAGCGTATACCACCCGTCACGCTGATAGCACCGCTGGGGGCACGCACGTGAACAGGGAGGTGGTTTCACCCGACATGATATTACCAAAACGGTACAGTAATCAATACAGTGTTTCTGATATACTTGCGATACAGTTCCTGCGCCCTGACCAGCCAGTAGCGTCCGGCTCCGGTTGGTTGCTTCCTCCTTTTGCCCAAAGATGTCCAATCGCAACAGACACCGCTTTGATAACACGAAAGCTTCGCAGGCCGCCCGCTTTGCCGAGACTCTCGCCGACGCTCTCCACGACCTGAGGTTGACGCACATGGATGTGGCAGGCAAGTTGGGGGTGAGCCTGTATACGGTCGACTCCTGGACACGCGCCGGAGACCCTAAGATTCCCGGTGACCTCAATCTGAACAGGCTTTGCTCGCTACTTGAAGAATGCCGGGCCGGGCTTGGCAGTAATATAGCCGCCTCGGCAGGTTTAGACTGGTCCCAGACCGAGACTCGACGACCGGCAGCGGATGATGCGCCGCCCATTAGCGGAGTTACCAACCTACCCCGATCGCTCACCAGTTTTGTAGGCCGCGACCGATTATTAGAGGATTTGCCGCATCTGCTGGACGGTTCGAGGCTGGTGACCCTGCTCGGCCCGGGCGGCATCGGTAAAACGCGCCTGGCGCGCGAGATCGGCTCGCTTTCCGCCGGTCGGTTCGCAGACGGCGTATGGCTGGTTGAGCTTGCTCCGGTCAATGGGACGGGCGTGCCGGAAGCGATCCACCAGGCCCTGGGGGTGCCGGAAGGTGGTGAGGCCGGGCTTGCGTCCTCTCTCTCTTTGGATGCCTTGCGTCACTATCTCAGGGAGCGCCACCTGCTGCTGATCCTGGACAACTGCGAACATGTCGCACAGGAGGTAGCCGCAGTGGTGGCCGACCTTGTGCAGGCGTGCCCACGATTGCGGGTGCTTGCCACAAGCCGCAGGCCGCTCAGGGTTGCGGGGGAAGTGGTATGGCAGGTACCATCCCTGTCGCTGCCCAAGCTGCGCCGCTCGTTCGCGCCGCCGGAAGAGTATGAAGCGCTGAGGCTATTCATGGAGCGCGCCCGCATAGCGGTGCCCGGCTTTACCTTGACCGAGCAGAACGCGTCATATGTCGCCCGCATTTGCACTCGCCTGGAAGGAGTGCCCCTTGCCATCGAGCTAGCGGCAGGGTGGATGCACGTACTGGATGTGAGTGAGATAGCCGCTCGCCTCGACACGAGCTTTGGGCTGCTTACCCGAGGCCCGCGTAGCGCTCCACCCCGACATCGCACGATGCAGGCATGCATCAGCTGGAGCTACGACCTGCTGACGGGGTATGAACAGGCAATGCTGAGACGCACGGCCGTTTTCGCCGGCGGCTGGACACTGGAAGCTGCCCAGGCGATCTTGGACCCCGAGATGCTGAACAGCGATTTAGAGCCCCAGGTGGGGGCCGTACAAAACGCGCAACCCGCTTTGCAAACACCGAGATCGAGTTTCGAGGTCCCTCTCGTCCTGGAGAGTACGGCGCAGTTGGTCGAGAAGTCGCTGGTGTCTGTTTCGCACCGAGGTGAGGTTCTGCGCTACGGCCTGCTGGAGATGATACGCCAATTCGCCTGCGAGCGGCTGGAGGAGAGCGGAGAAGCAGAGGCGGTCCGGGGCACTCATGCTCATTACTTTCTCGAAATGGTGGAGGGCAACCGCCACCTGTTGCGCGGGCCTGAGCAGGCAATATTGCTGGAGAAGTGGGAGCGAGAGCACGATAATCTGCGAGAGGCCCTGAGCTGGGCGCAGACGCATGAACCTGTCACCGCTCTACGTCTGGCAGTTGGCCTGTGGCCTTTCTGGTACGCGCGCGGCCATCTGCATGAAGGCTATAACCGGCTGGTGGGCGCACTACGGCAGGCCGGGGACGCTCCGCTGCCAATGAGAGCGCAAGCGCTGAACGCGGCAGGGACGCTGCTTTTCGAGTTGGGCGCTCTGGCGGAAGCCGAGCAGATGCTGGAGCAGGGCCTGGCACTCAAGCGTCAGATAGGAGCGCCGGCGGGGATAGGAGCCTCCCTCGTCAATCTGGGTAGCCTGGCCATGGGTCGAGAGCAGCACGAGAGGGCACATAGTCTGTACAGTGAGGCGCTTGACCTGTATACCCAACTGGAAGATCGCGGCTCAATCGCGGTCTGCCTGGCCAGCCTGGGCAACGTAGCGCGCGTACAGCAACGCCCGGTCGAGGCCATGAAAATATACGAGCGCTCCATCGAAATGTGCCGGGAGATCGGCGACATTGAACAGTTGGCGGGTGTGCTGTTAAATTACGGGACAGCAGCCGCGGACATGGACGACCTGGAACAAGCCGGCGTCTATTGCCGTCAAGCCCTGCGATTTTTCGCTGATCTGGGAGACAGAGGCGGCGTGGCGCAGTGCCTCGAGGAGTTGGCTCGCGTTAGCTTCGGGCAGGAGCAATTCGAGGCCGCCACCCGGATGCTTTCCACGGCACACACGCTACGGCAGGAGATAGCCATGCCTGTCGAGTCCAAGGGCCGCGCCGAGCATGCAAAGCTATTGTCTGGCCTCAGAACCGCGCTCGGCGACGCAGCGTTTGGCGAGGCGTGGACGACTGTGGAAGTGCTAACCCTGGATGAGATAGCAAAGACCCTGCAGGTCTAGTTCTTCTGGCTCATCTGCCTATTTTGGCGGCTCCTAAGACCCCCTGAATGTGCTGAGGCGAGCGTTGATTGGCAACGGATGTGCCACCCGACAACACCTTCAACCCATTCGTGCTCTGTCTGGCTTGTCGCGGCATCATCTCGGGCTACGCATGCGGCGAGGCAGGAGAACCTTGTGGGTCGGGCAATCTGCCTTACTTCTGGCCTAACGACAATGTGACCAGAGGACAGGTTGCCAAGGTAGTGGCGATGGGCGCAGCTTTGCCCACCCCAACGCCGGGCCAACAAACATTCCAGGACGTGGCTACCAACAGCACATTCTGGCAGTGGATAGAAGAATTATCTACTGCCGGGGCGATCAGCGGCTACAAGTGCGGAGGTGCTGGTGAGCCTTGCAATGTGGGGAACAAACCCTACTTCCGTCCCTATGATTACCTGGCATGAGAAGAGGCTTTGTCCGCTCCCCTTTGTCGGGAAGCCCACTTATCATGCAAAACATATCAACTACAACCTCACCTACATCTCTGGACTCTTCCCCGGCTATACTCAACGGTATATACTTGCATCAATATCTAACCCTGCAAGGAGTACAAAAGCATGGCTAATATAGAATCGCTGCTTTCGGCGCGTCATTTTCTCGCAC
>DATINP010000108.1:0-9070 GCA_035474135.1 Chloroflexia bacterium
AGGCTCGCGGTCGAAAAAAGATACCGCCGGAGAGACGGCTCGGTGGTCAACGTTGAAGTGAGCGATAGCAGCATATTGTATGGCGGTAGGGATGTGCTGTGCGTGGTGGCCCGGGACATTACCGACCGCAAACGCGCCGAAGCCGCCTTGCGCGAACTCGCCCGGCGCGACGGTTTGACCGGCCTGTACAACCACCGCGAGATGCAGCGCATTCTCCAGGAGCAGACCGAGCATCACTTGCGAGCCAACCAGCCTCTCGCCTTCATTCTGCTTGATATAGACCACTTCAAGACAGTGAACGATACCTACGGTCACCAGGTGGGTGACGCAGTGCTTCAGTGGATGGCATTACTTATTCCGCAGTTAGTGCGGCCAACAGACTCGGTAGCACGATATGGCGGCGAGGAATTAGCTATCATTTTGCCCGATACGAGCATTGAGACGGCCTACGCCCTGGCCGAGCATCTGAGGGGAGTGATCGCCGGGCAGCTTTTCGAGTTCCCTACGGAGGCGAACGAAGAACCCCAGGACTTAGTCTTTGCAAACTCTGTCGCGAAGGAAACCGAACCGGAACTGCTGATCCCCATAACGATCAGCCTGGGTGTGTCAGGATTGGGCGGCGAAATAGGCTCAGAGGAAAGCCTGGTATACGCAGCAGACAGGGCACTGTACGCGGCGAAACATCAGGGCCGCAATTGCACAGTCACCTCTACAATGCAGGCCAAAAAGCTGCGCCTGGTGGGGGGCAACTAATCCGGCACCAATGGATTACGCCAACCACCAGCGGGTATGATGTCGCCTTCGGAGGGACTTGGACCCCAGGTGCCGGGATCGTACTTGTGGACGCGCGGGAGGTTGTGCAGGACCGGATCAACCACGCGCCAGGCCGCCTCCACAGAGTCTTCCCGCGTGAACAAGGTCGCGTCACCACGTAGGGCATCGCCCAACAGCCTCTCGTAGGGAGGCATTACGGCAGATGGCTTGTAGTTCATCACCAGTTCCACCGGTTCGCCTTCCATCTTTTCGCCGGGTCGCTTGGCCAGCGTGTTCAGCCCTACCAGCACCTGGGGGTTTAGTTGAAAGCGCACGAAGTTACGTGCCTCGTCTGCGGGGGTGGTAAAAACGTCCAGGGGCGGACGCCTTAGCTGAACTATCACCTCGGTAGCTGTAATGGGCAGGCATTTACCCGCCCGAATATAGAAGGGCACGCCCGCCCAGCGCCAGTTGTCTATGAACAGACGCAATGCAGCATAAGTTTCCACTCGTGAGCGCGGTGCTACCCCCTCCTCGTTGGTGTAACCCTTGTACTGGCCGCGCACCAGGTCGGTAGGGGCGATGGGGTGCATTGACTTAAAGAGGATCGACTTCTGGTCGCGCTCTCCGTCGAGGTCGTCTGGTGAAGGGGCTTCCATAGCAAGCAGAGCGAGCACCTGGAACAGGTGATTCTGGATCACGTCGCGGATTGCGCCCACGTCATCGTAGAACTCCCCACGACCCGCTACGCCGAAGCTTTCGGCCATGGTGATCTGCACGCACTGGATGTAGTTGCGGTTCCAGATAGGCTCCAGTACGGTATTGGCGAAGCGGAAGTAGAGCAGGTTCTGTACAGCTTCTTTGCCCAGGAAGTGGTCTATGCGGAAGATATTTCCTTCAGGGAAATATTCGTGGAGGTCGTGGTTAAGCTCCTGAGCCGAGGCCAGGTCGCGGCCAAAGGGCTTCTCGACAACCACGCGGGCGTTGCGGGTGAGGCCGGCCTTTGCCAAACTTGCTGTTACTATCGAGAAGAAAGCTGGGGGGATCGCCAGGTAGAAGAGCGGGCGCTTTGCTGTGCCCAGCGCCTTCGCCAGTTTCGCGTATGTGTCAGGTTGTTTGTAGTCGCCACCCACGTAGTGGAGCAACCCTGCCAACGTGGCGAACGCCTTCTTATCTACTCCGGCGTCGCTGTGCTCGATGCTATCGCGGGCACGATCCCTTAGTTGAGCGTCGGTCAGGTCTGAGCCTGCCACCCCGATAATGGGAATGTCGAGCAGTCCGCGCTTTACGAGGGCTTGAAGGGCGGGGAAGATCTGCTTGTATGCAAGATCACCCGTCGCGCCGAAGAATACGAGCGCGTCGGAGAGTTGTGAGTTCATAGTTGCTTCCCTGGAGGGGTCTTCAGGTTCCGAGCTCCGGGTGGTGGCTTGGGCGGTCACGCAAAGTCTTTCGGATCGGGCGGGGTATCGCTCGTGGAGGTGCTTGCGGCTTCTGTGGCTTTGGCTACGCTCTTGGCGTCTGAATCTTGACCTTTAGTCGTCAGGCTCGCCTTGTCAGTGGAAGATGTCGCGCCCGTGTTGGCATCGGGATTCTGTTCAAGGTGGCCGCCGAATTGGAAGCGCATGGCCGACAGGACCTTGTTGGCGTAATCGGCTTCGCCCCTGGACGCGAACCGCTGGTAAAGCGCAGCGCTCAGGACGGGCATTGGCACGCCCTCGTCTATGGCGGCCGCCAGGGTCCAACGCCCTTCTCCCGAGTCGGATACGCGACCTCCGTAGTTGGAGAGGCTGGCATTGTTCAGTAGAGCGGCAGCCGAAAGATCGAGGAGCCAGGAGGCGACCACGCTGCCACGCCGCCATACCTCGGCGACGTCGGGTATATTCAGGTCGTACTTGTAGTATTCAGGGTTGCGTAGTGGGCTGGTTTCAGCGTTGACGGTTTGCTCGGTGTTGCCTATGTTGGCACGGTGCAGGACGTTGAAGCCCTCGGCGTAGGCGGCCATGATGCCATATTCTATGCCGTTGTGCACCATTTTGACGAAGTGACCCGCGCCGTTCGGCCCGCAGTGTAGATAGCCCTCTTCGGCTGTGCCGCCCACTTTGTCGCGTCCTGGGGTGCGGGCGATATCTCCTCGGCCTGGGGCCAGGCTGGCAAAGATGGGATCGAGGTGTTCTACTATAGGGTCTTCGCCGCCGATCATGAGGCAGTACCCACGCTCGAGGCCCCACACTCCACCGCTCGTGCCGCAGTCGACATAATGTATGCCTTTGGAGGCGAGGTCGGCTGCGCGGCGGATATCGTCCTGGTAGAAACTGTTACCGCCGTCTATGATAGTGTCGCCCGGCTCGAGCAAGTCGGTGAGGCTGGTGATCTCGCCGTCCACACTTGCAGCGGGTATCATGAGCCAGATGTTACGGGGCTTGTCCAGTTTCTGCACCATGTCCTGGAGTGAGGTGGCACCCGTTGCGCCCACGGCGGCCAGTGCGTTCACAGGCTCAGGGCGGCGGGCGTACACCACGCATTCGTGCTTCGCAGCCAGCAGGCGCTTCACCATGTTGGAACCCATACGCCCGAGGCCAATCATGCCTAGTTGCATTATTTCGTGCTCCTTTCGAGATACGTGATACGTAAGACGGCATGCGTCATATTTCATTATTAGGGGAGTGCTGCGCCATAGTTGCGTGCGTAGAGATTTATACGTGCAAGTTGTGGGCCATGCGCTGTACTATCCACTATATCCAGTATACATCCATTGCTTATACAAGGGGTGCGGTGCCCCTCTGATTACCGGACGGCTGCTGTCCAGGATATGGTTTGGTGCTATACTTAAGTGTTAGAGCCATTGAGTTTAGTGCATATCACGCAAAGGAGTAATTACGGTGGAATCCAGGATGAATTACGGAAGAGTTGTGCCCGGGGTGATGGCAGCGATGCAAGGGCTTGAGAGAACCGTCAGGGAAAGCGGCCTTGAGCATGGGTTGAGGGAACTTGTGAAGGTGCGTGCTTCGCAGATCAATGGGTGTGCTTACTGCATTGATATGCATACCCTGGATGCGCGCGCCGAGGGCGAGACCGAGCAGCGCCTGTACGCGCTATCGGCCTGGCAGGAAACGCCATTCTTTACCGACCGTGAGCGCGCAGCGCTGCTGTGGACCGAGAAGGTCACGCTGATCTCGGCGGATCACGTGCCCGACGAGATATATGAACAGGTGCGCCCGCACTTCACCGACGAGGAACTGGTCAACCTGACGCTAGCAATAGTAGCGATCAACGGCTGGAATCGCCTCGCCATTTCGTTCCGCAGCGTACCTGGACTATACAGGTCGACCAAACACGAGCTGGCGGAGTCGGCCAAGTCATAGATCGTAGATTGTAAGTCGTACGACTGACGAAGCGCGTATGACTTACGACCTATATTTCGCTCAGATCACCGGTTGGGATTTCGGATGTGACTCCGCGCCGTCGCAGGATAGCACCAACGCCTGCGCACACAAGGGCCGTGCCCCCGGCGACGAAGAAAGCCAGGCGTGTGCCGCCAAAGCCCGCGAGCCCTCCTGCGATGAGCGCACCCACCGAGCTACTACCGGAGAAGATATAGCTGTACAGCCCTGCCACGCGACCTTGCAGGTAACCGGGAGCGCTTAGCTGCACGAGGGCGTTGGTGCTGGACGTGTACAGCGTGTAGCAAATGCCCGTCAGTATCAGCAACAGTACTGCGCCGAAGACCGTCGTTTCGGGCGCGAGAAACACTTCTCCAAGTCCGAATCCTGCCGCACTGCCGAGCAGGATAGCCCAGGTCGCCCGGCCAAGCGAAGCTGAGATCAGCGCGCCGATCAGCGCACCCACCCCAAAGCACGCGGTCAACAGGCCGAATACTTCTGCTCCGGCGCTGAGCGTGTCGCTGGCGACCAGGGGCAGCAGCACGCTGAAATTGATACTGAAGGTGCAGATGAAGAAGAATATCGCCAGCGCGACCATCAGCCTCGGCTGGTGCCACACGTAGCGCAGACCCTCTAATGTACCATGCAGTACGGACTTCTGGGGGCGCCGCTCGATATGGTAAAGCTCGTCGGTGCGCATCATCAGCAGGGCGATAATCACTGCTATATAGCTGACGGTGTCAATGGCGAAGCAGATACCCACCCCGAAAAGAGCTATGAGGATGCCGCCGATGCCGGGGCCGATAATGCGCGTGGCGTTGGCTACGCTCGAGTTTAGCGCGATGGCGTTGGGCAACTCCTCGCGACCGACCATCTGGAAGATGAAGGCCTGCCTGCTGGGGTTGTTGATGATTAGAGTGATGCCGCGACAGGCCGCTATCGTATATACCTCCCAAAGCTGAACGATGCCGAGCAAGGTAAGTGCGGCCATAAGACCACTTAGCACGGCCAGGGCTATCTGCGTGAGTTGCAAGGTGCGGCGATGGTCGAGCTTGTCTATGAGCGCACCCCCGAACAGGCCAAACAGCACGTAGGGGGTGAACTGCGAGAAACTGAGCAGGCCTACCGCCACTGCAGAGTGGGTAAGCTCCAGGACGAGCCAGGCCATTGCCGCGCTTTGCAGCCAGGTGCCTATCAGCGAGAGGAACTGCCCAAAGAAGTAAAGCCTGTAGTTGCGGTGCTGACGCAGGCTCTTAAAGGTGCGCCCTGTGAATACCGCCCTGGCCCGTGTAGCGATCTGCGTACTCATGTCGAGTGCACCGTGGGCCGCGGCAAGGCCTTGTAATGATGTTGGTTCTGCTGCGACGGGCGGTCAAGGGTGGTATACGGTTGTGTGTTAGCTGTTTGCGGTTCGAGTGTCTCGCCGTAATGCGTGGACGAGGCACGATTCCAATAACCTGATGACGATGGCTCAGACGTGAAGCTTCCTCCCTTAGCGGCTCTGATGGGGCTTTGCAAAATGTGCCCTGACCGCGCTCACTCTATATTTTAGCATATTGAGGCAAAACGAGGCGAGCGATTGGTAGCTCTGCCGGAATTATCTGTACCTCAATGACAGAGGTTCCGCTATCACCAGTCCGCACAGCCACAGGGTGTCTAGGCCTCCGACAATAGTTAAGGTCTACAAACTCCTGCTCGTCGCGTAAATACTTAGATCGTGGCCGGGGCTGGAACTCCAAGTCGGAAAGTAATTATATCGTACGGGCACCATACTTTTTTGATGATAAGTACCCTATTGTATATCGGCTCTCAAGCATAGCTGCTAGATCACTTAATTCTACTCAGAATATACATATCGCAAAACACTTGACAAAGTATATCAAATATGCTACTATGCTCCCGACTGCATATTCCCTTATGCGCCCGCATCTCCTGATGTCAAGGCGCGCACTTCTGCTAGCGACTTCTCTATTGCTAACTTGACTTTGCGCTATCCAGGGCTAAGCCTAACTTAGCTCGTATTGCTAGCGTCCAATCTACAATTACCGACCAACACGTTTGGCTTTAGCAGAACCAGGGAACTTCATGTCTACCCCATAGTGGGGGAGAAGCACTCATGTGTTTCTCAGTGTCCGCCTGTCTTGATTTGGTACTTTATTTAGAAAAGGAGCAAACAGTTGAAACGGTTACGTAGGTCATATTCCTTATCCGTCGCGCTTGCGCTTATGATGCTTGGCAGCATGCTCTTCGGGAACTGGTCAGCCAGCGCGCTGGTTACCAATCCATCGGTGGCCAAACCCGGTAGTCCGGGGGGCGATCAGGTTACAAATGGCTCGATAGTTGTCACCCCGTCCAATCCCGCAGGTTGGCGCTGGATGGAGGAAGATACCTCCGCCGGCAGCGGCATGCTTGTGACGGGCCCTGCTGTTCCGCCCGTAGGCACGGGCAGCGCCAGACTATCCGTGGACGGCACAGGCCGGTTTATTTTGTCGAACCTGGCGTACGCCGGTACCCCGCTCTCCAATATCACCAACCTCGCCTATAGTTCTTATAGTGAAGGTACGAGCACCATTCTTGCTCCGTCACTGAATTTTGATATCGACTATGATCTGACCGACAACATCACAAACTGGCAGGGGCGGTTGGTCTACGAACCCTACCAGGACGGCAGTGTGATCACGCCCGGTACCTGGCAGACCTGGTCGCCTATGACCGGCAAGTGGTGGGCCAGTGGCGCTCCGGGAAGTGCCACATGCCCTCAGTCAAGCCCATGCACATGGGGCGCTGTCCTCGCCGCCTTCCCACACGCAGGCTTGCGTGCCGATAATGGCTGGCTGCACTTCCGAGTTGGCCAGTGGGCCGGCGGATTCACGGGCTACGTTGACGGCTTCACGATGGGCGTGAGCGGCAACAACACGACCTACGACTTCGAGCGCCCTGCAGGTACTTTGGTCGTTGGCAGTGGCGCGGGCTGCCCAAGCCCGACGTTCACGACGATCCAGGCTGCGGTAACGGCAGCTTCTGCGGGCGACACCATTCAGGTCTGCCCCGGCTCATATAACGAGAACGTCACCATCAACAAGAACAACATCACCCTGGTGGGTGCGGGGGCCAGCAGCAACGCGGCCTACGGAACCATTATCGATGGTGCGAGCGCTCCTGCTGTCGGCACCTCTCCAGGCATCACTGTTTCGTCCGGCACCACGGGCGTCAGCATTCGCAATCTGCGTGTGCAGAATTTCGCTTCCCAATCAGGTATCTTCGCAGTAGCGAGCAACAACAACTTCACCGTTGACTCGGTTACTGTCAACAACAATAACTCGACCGGCGCAGCAAACGGCGCGGGTATTTTCATGCACGGGCCGGTATCTTATGTGACGATCAACAATGTGACCGCCGATAGCAATAAGGCTCGCGGCATCGTGATCTGGGACGGCTTCAAGCAGCACATCACGTTCACCAACAACACCGTCACGAACAACGGTTGCTGCGGCATCGAACTGCAGGACGGCACCGCCTCAGGCGTGACCATCACCGGCAACGTTATCGCGAACAACGGCGATAGCGGCATGGCCGCCACCGGCCTGACGTACGGCGCAGGGCCGAATCTGATCGCCAATAACGCTTTGATTAACAATGGCCGCTTCGGTATCGAGATCAAACTGCCCAACGGCACTGGCCTGGAAACGGGCGATGGCAGCATTGTCGTCAGCGGCAACAGTGTCACGCACCCCGCCCTCATCGGTGCTGAGAACCGTGACCTGGCTGGCATCGCTGTTTTCCGACGTGGGTATGTCGTCGGCTATAACAACGTGGACATTCCCACTGGCGTTATAGTAAAGAACAACACGGTTAGCGGATATGTACAGCCTTCTACAAGTGATGGTTTCGGTATCGTCGTCGAGAGCATGCAGACCAAGGTTTACGGCAACACTGTTACCGGCAACGACGTCGGCATCCAGAGGCAGGCGGGCCATCTCCCCTACACGCCGAACACGGCCATCGACGGCGACCAAACCAACCAGGCCGACACATACTTCGGTCGTGGCAACTCACCTTCAGTTTGCGCGCAGATCGACGCTAACACCCTCTCCGGCAACGGGGTCGACACACGTGACGTCGGGCCTGTAAACGTTGCACCTTGCGACACGTTCGCGTATGCTCATATGCAGCCTGGTAGCTCTATCACAGTGACGGCAGGCAGCACAGTCACACTGGGCCTGCTCATCAACGGCAACGGGCACGCTATTCCGGGGCAGCAGAGCTACATGACCTTCCCGACGACTCTACTCCAGAATGTTGATGGCAGTGGCGCACCTTCTAATGCGCTCACCCCGGACCTGACGAGCCACCCTGATGTGCTACAAAATCAGGTCTGCAATACTCCCACACCCTGCACCTTCGGCAACCTGACGGCTCCGGGCGGCTCTATCGCATACGCCTCCGGAAAATTGACGGGCCCGGCGCCCACCGGCGACTTCCAGGTGGCGCAGGTAACCTTCGCGGCGAACCAGGTTGGCGATGCAACTGTGCATTGGCAGTTCAGCCCGCCCGATCCGGCCAACCGCAATAGCAAGATCATCGATGGCAGCAACAATGTGGTAAGCGATCCCACAGCCTACACAGACTATGTGATCCACATCGTCCACCCGCTGTTCACCGGGCATCTCACCTGGGAAGGCCGCCCGACGCAGCCCAGTGCGCTCCAGGTTCTACCACTTACCCTTACCTTGACCAACGGTACCAACACCTACAACTTCCCGGGTCTTACCTCAGATCAAAACGGCAACTTCTCGGTGAACGTGGACAACCTGCCCGATGGCCCCTATACGTGGCATGTCAAAGGCCCGCAGTATCTCTCGACCAGTGGTCCTGTGACCCTCAGCCACGCTATCGTAACCACAGCCGAAATGGGCCTGCAAAGAGCCGGCGACGCC
>DATINP010000109.1:0-15868 GCA_035474135.1 Chloroflexia bacterium
CGGCACCCGTGACTAGGGCTACTTTCCCTTTAACGCGGTTCATCTTCTATCTCCTATCACAGTCCGATCTCACCGAACGGCAGCCGAGGACTGTGTGAATTACGTCGGTGCACCACAACTATCCAACGCTTAAGTATACAACTTACCTGGTAATGTGAGCGTTGGCGCAGCGGTGCCTGGGCTTCAATGGCAAGTCGATTGCCCTCCGTTGGTTGACACCCTATATCCCCTATGATAGACTGGTTTGGTAGAGTGGCGCATAGCGGCCTGTAAGTTTGGGGGTTCGGAATGTTCGAGATTCAGCGCCTGGATCACGTGGCATTTACTGCGCGTGATATTGAGGGGCTTGCCGAGTGGTACACGATGGTGTTCGGCATGAAGAGGGTCTATGCCGATGCATGGAATGGGCGTGGCGATCCTGTCGCGCTTTGTGCGGGCGATGCCTGCGTGGCGCTATTCAGGGTGCGCGAAGGCCTGGAACCCGCAGAGACAGAGACAACAGACGCCAGCCGGCATTTCGCAATGGCGCTTGACCGGGCCAACTTCGAGCAAGCGCAACGCGATTTGCAGGAGCTTGGCATCGAGACAAAACTCAGCAACCACAAGGTTTGCGACTCGCTCTACTTCAGCGACCCAGAGGGTCACCAGATCGAACTTACTACTTATGAGGTGTAATTAATGGACTTTCTACTCAGTGAAGAGCAGAGAGCGGTGCAGAAGATGGCTTACGATTTCGCGCAGAACGAGATCGCGCCCCACGCCCGCGAACACGACGAACAGGGCACTATAAACTGGGCTGCGCTCAAGAAGATGGGGCCACTTGGCCTCATGGGTGGCCCCATCCCCGAAGAGTATGGTGGAGCGGGCTTTGACTATGTCTCCTTCGGCCTGGTATGCGAGGAGATCGAACGGGCAGAAACCGCTTTCCGTGTAATCCAGAGCGTGCATGTCGGCCTCAACTCGATGACCCTGTTGCAATGGGGTTCTGAAGAGCAGAAGCAGAAATACCTCGTCCCGCAGGCACGAGGCGAGAAACTGGCAACCTTCGGCCTCACCGAACCGGGCGCAGGCTCGGACGCGGGCAACGTCGCTACCACCGCTCGCAAGGACGGCGACTACTATATCCTCAACGGCTCGAAACTTTGGATCAGCCTCGCAGATGTGGCCGACCACTTCCTGGTGTTCGCCTCCCTCGACCGCTCGAAGAAGCACCACGGCATGGCCGCCTTCATATTGGAGCGCGGCATGGAAGGCCTTACCACGGGCACGATCCACGGCAAGCTAGGCGTGCGCGCTGGCAACACGGGTGAGATCGTCATGCAGGACGTGCGAGTGCCAAAGGCTAACCTCGTGGGGGAAGAAGGCGAGGGCTTCTCGATTGCAATGTCGGCGCTCGACTGGGGCCGCTTCACTGTGGCAACGGGCGCGGTCGGGTTGGCGCAGGCCTGCCTCGACGCTTCGGTCAAGTACGCGAATGAGCGCAGCGCGTTCGGGCGGCCCATCGGTAAGTTCCAACTCGTCCAGCAAATGATCTCCAAAATGGTCGTCGGCATCGAGACCTCGCGCCTCCTGTGCTACCGGGTGGGCTGGATGAAGAACTACGGCATGAAAACCACCCGCGAAACCTCCCTCGCCAAGTGGCATGCATGCAACGTGGCCTTCGAGAGCGCCAACGACGCAATAGAGGTCCACGGCGCATATGGCTACTCGTCCGAGTACCCCGTCGAGCGTTATCTGAGAAACAGTCGTGGTGCAGTGATCTACGAAGGCACCCGCGAAATACACACGGTTTTGCAGGGAGAATACGCGCTGGGCTATCGCCATGATAAGCCCTACAGGTGCCCACCCCCGCCCGCAGTAGGCTACGAGCGCAAAGACCTGTACGACGCCACGAGCGCCCTGCACTACCCGTTCGCCATGCCGGTGGGAGAGCACTCCTAACTCAGAGGGTAACGAAATGGTACGAGTTACAGCTGAAGAAGCACAGTCAAACCTGCCCGATCTGATAGAGAAAGCGGTTAATGGAGAAACTGTGGTTATTACCCAGGACGGCCAACAGATAGTGCAGTTGGTCCCAATCGCTTATGGCAAGGCCGCGCGCCATCCAGGAACAGCTAAAGGCATGATCTGGATGGCAGACGATTTTGACGCCCCTCTTGAGGACTTCAATGAGTATATGTCAAAATGAAATTACTGCTCGATACACATAGCTTCCTCTGGTTTGTTCAAGGTGACCCAAACCTTGGCGTCAATGCTTCGGCACAAATAGGAGACGAGTCTAATGAAATATATTTGAGCATGGCTAGTGTATGGGAAATTGCGATCAAAATTAGCGTAGGTAAGCTGAAAATCGATCAGGAGCTCGATAGCTTCCTATATGATCAACTCAACCTCAATAGAATGAGTATCATTAACATCAGTATTGAACATGTGAGTAAAGTCGCCAATATGCCATTTCACCACCGTGATCCATTTGATAGACTGATAATCGCTCAATCAATTAATGAGCAGATGCCAATCGTAAGCAGAGATGAAGCATTTGACGCATATGGCGTAACAAGGATTTGGTAATTTCGTGGAAAAAGGAGGCAAACAATGCCAACCAAAAGTAACAACAATCATCCGGTGATCTTGAGCGCGGTGCGCACGCCGTTCGGCAAGTACGGTGGGTCACTGGTCGCGGTGTCGGCTATCGAGTTGGGCGCGACCGCCATGCGCGAGTCCATGAAGCGAGCCAGGGTCGAGCCGTCGGACGTCACCCACAACATTATGGGCGTGGTGGTGCAGGCCGGACTAGGGCAGGTACCGTCGCGCCAGGCCGCGTTCAAAGCGGGCCTGGGCCGCGAAGTCACCTCGGATACCATCAACCGAGTATGTGCCAGCGGCATGCGAGCCGTCACCCTGTCCAGCGACCTGATCCGCCTGGGCCACCACGAATTGATCGTGGCGGGAGGCATGGAGTCGATGTCCAACGCGCCATACTATTCCAGAGGCACGCGCTGGGGATTGCGCGCAGGCAACGGCGAGTTGGTAGACGGCGTACAGTACGACGGACTGACCGACCCCCTGATGAATGTATCAATGATCCAGCATGGGCACACCGTCGCTGCCGAGGAAGAATGCAGCCGCCAGCAACAGGACGAGTGGGCCTACAGGTCGCACCAACGCGCGGTCACAGCCATTGACAACGGCGTATTCGCGCAGGAGATAGTGCCCGTGTCTATCCCGGACAAGAAGAAGGGCGAGATCATCGTGGACACCGACGAAGCCCCCCGCCGCGATACCTCGATGGAGGCCCTTGCCAGGCTGAAGCCCGTATTCGACCCCAACGGCACTGTCACTGCAGGTAATGCGCCCGGCCTCAACGACGGCGCTGCGGCTCTTGTAGTGGCTTCGTCCGACTTCGCGAAGGCGCACGGCCTCAAGCCCCTCGCGCACATCCTGGGCTATGGCGAGGCCGCATGGGACACCCCCTACCTGGCCTACACGCCCGCGATGGCCGGACAGAACGCCCTCAAGAAGCTGGGCATGACCGTGGACGATCTCGATCTGGTAGAGATCAACGAGGCCTTCGCCAGTGTCGCCCTCATTAGCATGGCTAAACTGGGCCTCACTGAGGACAAGGTGAATGTAAACGGAGGCGCGATAGCGCTCGGCCACCCCATCGGCGCGTCGGGTGCCCGCATTATCACCACCCTCATCCACGAGCTAGGCAGGCGCGGCGGCGGCATAGGCATGGCCGCCATCTGCTCAGGCACGGCCCAGGGTGATGCCATCGTGCTCCAGGTGGGCGACTAACGGGAAGAATATGGGTTATGGGTCACGAAGATCACGAAGGTTAAGAGGACACGAAGGTTTTTGAGTTTAAGATCGAGGAATGGGACACTGCGCGTTCAATCCGGTATCCAGTTCTTCCTCCTTCGTGTCCTCTTAACCTTCGTGATCTTCGTGATCAACAAATCTCGCCGGGCGACCTTGGCGTTTCAATGAAATAAGTGAGGGACACGTGGACTTTCTAGCAACAGCACGCAGGCGTATGCTTGCCGAACAGGTGAATGACGCACGCCAACGTCTACTGGCCTCCATAGACGGCCTTTCGGACGACGATATGACCGAGCCTGGTGTGAAGGGCGACTGGTCGGTGCGCGATATTCTGTGCAACATTACGGCCTGGGACCGCACGACCACCGAGTGCTTTCGCGCGATGCTGGCGGGCGAGCGCCATCCTCTGTTGGACATGGGCGAGGAAGAAGTGGAGGAGTTCGAGCAGGCAAACTACCGGGCAAACAAAGACAAGCCCCCCGCAGAAGCATTGGACGAACTGACCAATGCCCGTGAAGAGCTTGTGACGTTTCTGCGTGATGTGCCTAATACCGAGATGTTCGCCCCCGCCCCGGGCGACGAGCATGCCGATATGTCTATTGCGGCCTGCCTCGCCGTCACCGTCAGCCTCGACGAAGACAATGCCGAGGCTATAGAGGAGTGGCGCAACACCGTCGGCGACGAGTAAGCTCGCCTATTTGCTATCCTTCTTGGCGGCCTCTTTCTTGTCGTCGCTGTAAGTAACGTTGACCTCTTGTTCCCAGTACTTCTGGAGCTCTTTCTCGCGGGCGTGCTGAGCGTCTTTTCCGGCTTGCATTGCCGAGTCGAGGCGTGCCTTGATCTGGCCCCCGCTAACCTTACCCGACTGCGGAGCGAGGAAAGTAGCCGCTACTGCGCCTATTCCAGCCCCCAGCGCCAGGCCAAGAGTAAACTTGAGCGTTCTACCGATTAGATTCATGTGTTGCCTCCTGTGGTTCAGTCGGTTAATTATAGCATAGGGAGTGACGACGGACGACGGGCGAAGTTAGTTGGCATCTGCCTCGCCAGTCGACCGTCATCGCTGCTTAAAGTTCACCCGACCGCGTGGCGATCTTCTCTTTCACCATGGCGTAGAAGTCGGCTACGGGCATTGCGTTTTGCTGCGTGCCGTCGCGCTTGCGGAGCGACACCGTGCCTTCGGCCACTTCTTTCTCACCGATCACCAGCATGTAGGGGATCTTGAGCAGTTGGGCTGCCCTGATCTTGGCGTTCATGCGGTCGTGCGACAGGTCGGCTTCGGCCCGCACATCGAGATCCTTTAGCTCTTGTGCGATACGTGCAGCGTAGTCGTTGTGCGCCTCGGCCACCGGCACCACGCGTACCTGGTCGGGCGACAGCCACACCGGGAAGTTGCCCGCATAGTGCTCTAGCAAGAATCCGACCATGCGCTCATGCGTGGACAGTGGAGCACGATGGATGCAGAGGGGCGTTTCGTCCTTGCCCTCCTTGTTCGTGTATACAAGGTCGAACCGGGGCGGCACCGCAAAGTCAACCTGGTTCGTCGCTAGCGAGAACTCGCGCCCAATCGCGCTCCAGATCTGCACGTCAATCTTGGGGCCATAGAAGGCGGCCTCGTCTTCTACTTCCACAAAGGGCACTCCACCGTTGATCATGGCGTTACGCACCATATCTTCCGTCTTGAGCCACAGGCGCTCGTTGTCAACGTACTTCTTGCCGAGGCCCTTCTTGTCGTGCTTGCTGAAGCGCATCACGTAGCGGTCGATTCCGAACAAATCGAAGTATTTTTGATAGAGGTCCATTACGCCCATGAACTCTTGCTCGAACTGCTCTTCTGAACAGTAGATGTGGGCGTCGTTCATCTGCATGGAGCGCACGCGCATCAGGCCGAACAGCTCACCGCTCTTTTCATAGCGGTAGCACGTACCGTACTCGGCGAGGCGCACAGGCAGGTCACGCCAGCTTCGCGTCTTGGCGGCGAAGATCTTGTGGTGGAAGGGGCAGTTCATCGGCTTCATGTAGTAGCGCACGCCCTCCAGTTCCATGGGAGGGTACATACTCTCGGCATAGTAAGGCAGGTGGCCCGATCTCAAGAACAGAGCCTCCTTCGTCAGGTGGGGCGTCTTCACGCGGTCATAGCCGGCCTTGCGCTCCAACTCCTTGCCAAGGGCCTCCAATTCCTCAATGAGGATACCCCCGCGCGGCTGCCAAAGGGGCAGGCCGGGACCAACCTCATCGTCAAAGATGAAGATTTCAAGTTCGCGACCCAACTTGCGGTGGTCGCGCTTCTTGGCCTCTTCTACCTGCTGCAAGTAAGCCTGCAGCTCTTTCTTGTTCGACCACGCCGTGCCGTAGATGCGCTGGAGCATTGGGTTGTGCTCGTCGCCGCGCCAGTAGGCTCCGGCCACGCTCGTTAGCTCGAAGGAATCGGCGGGCACCTGGCTCGTCATGTCAACGTGGGGGCCACGGCATAGGTCTTCGAACGTGTCATGCTTGTATGTGCTGATTACGACGGACGACGGACGACCGACGACCGACGACTGCCCAGATTGATCGTCGCCTTCTTCGTTCCCGTACTCGTCTACCTCGCCCTTGGCCAAACCGTCTATCAGTTCAAGCTTATAAGGCTGGTCCGCGAATAGTTTGCGTGCTTCGTCTGCGCTGACCTCGCGATATACGAAGGGATGCCTGCCCGCGATGATCTGGCGCATACGCTTCGTAATCTTCTCCAGGTCGTCAGGCTGGAAGGTAATCGGCTTGCCGTGCTCATCTCGACCGAGGTCGAAATCGTAGTAGAAGCCGTTCTCGATCGGCGGCCCGATAGCGATCTTGGCCTCCGGGTAAAGCTCAAGCACGGCCTCCGCCATGATATGCGCCGCGCTGTGCCTGATCTTATAAAGTTGGTCTTTCTTTTCCTGACTGACTTCGTTCTCTATATCCATTGCAACCATCTTATGCCTCCTTTTGCTGACGACGGACGACTTACCCGCGGCGACGATAAACGGGTAATCCGCCGTCTGTGTCCGTCGCCGGACAGCAAAAAACCCCTCGCCCAAAAACGGGACGAGAGGCAATAGCTCACGTGGTTCCACCCGAGTTCGACGCTTACTCCCACTTAAGAATTCCCGAAGGGTAAAGCGTCCTCGTATAGCCTGTAACGGGGCCCAACCGGCATCGCATACTCGTGGTGAGACTTTGGGCGATACAGCTACCAGGTGGTTTTCGGCGGACTAGGGTGGGAGGCTTTCAGCAGCGCCTTCCCTCTCTGGCGACCCCACGACCCGTCTACTCGTCCCGGTCAATGCTTTTGGCATATTAGTATGTCCAGCATATTATACTACTCGGTTGTGTAGTCGTCAATCCGCCAAAAGTAGGATAAGAGATCGGCCTCCCGCCTTCTATTGCGTGCGTGGTATAATTAGATAAACATATCATCAATATTTGCACCCAGCACATCAATCTGTACATAAGAGGGAAGAAGCAAACATGGGCATACATTCAAATGGCACTACGTCCAACAACGGCATACCGCAGCGTTCGGTCTATCTGGATCACGCCGCCACCACGGGCGTGCTTCCTGAGATAGTGGACGCGATCCTGCCCTATTACACCGAGAAGTACGGCAACCCATCGAGCGTACACGCCTGGGGGCGCGCTGCCCACCAGGGCATGGAAGCCGCGCGCAGGCAGGTGTCCGCCGTGCTGGGGTGCCGGCCACGCGAGATCGTGTTCACATCGGGTGGGACCGAGTCGGACAACCTGGCGATGAAAGGCGTGGCGTGGGCCTACAGGCGCGGTTTGAACCCCGCAAGACAGCCGTCGGAAGGACCGGGGCACATCATCATCTCGGCTATCGAGCACCACGCCATCATCCACTCAGCCGAGGAGCTGGAACAGCACGGATTTGAGATCACGACGGTGCCTGTGGACAGCTACGGCGTGGTCAATCCTGACGACGTGGCACGAGCAATGCGCCCCGACACGATCCTCGTGAGCATTATGTACGCGAACAATGAGATCGGTTCCATTCAGCCCGTGCGCCAAATCGCGGACATCGCCCACGCAGGCGGCGCTTACTTCCACACTGACGCTGTACAGGCGGGAGGCTACCTCCCCATCAATGTGAATGAACTGGGAGCCGACATGCTTTCGCTATCGGCGCACAAGTTCTATGGGCCGAAAGGTGTGGGCATTCTCTATATCAAGAACGGCACAGTCATGCTTCCCATCCAGCACGGCGGCTCGCAGGAAAACAGGAGAAGGGCATCAACGGAGAACGTGCCGGGCATCGTTGGACTTGGTGCCGCGCTCACACGCTCACATGCCAACCTGCAAGCCGAAAGCGAATATGTGCGCAGCCTGAGGGATCGCCTGGTTGCAGGCATAATGGACAAAATACCGAACGTGCATTACATGGGCCACCCCACCCAGCGCCTGCCCAATAACGCCAGCTTCTGCTTCGAGGGCATCGAGGCCGAAACACTCTTGCTCAAGCTCGATATGCGCGGCATAGGCGCATCAAGCGGCGCGGCGTGCGCGTCAGGTTCTACAGAGCCAAGCCACGTGCTGCGCGCTCTGGGCGTTCCCCGTGATCTTGCAGAAGGCAGCCTGCGCCTGACGTTGGGCATTGACAACACAGTCGAGGACATAGACTACACACTCGAGGTGCTACAAAGCTGCATAGCCGAACTCCGCACCACCGAGCCTGCCCTGCAAGCCTAGCTTCCCTGAGCGATCTGATCAATAGACGGCAATTGGTCGGGGCTTTCCAGGCCAAAGTGCTGCAGGAAGGCCAGGGTCGTACCATAGAGGATCGGGTGGCCGACCGAGTCGAGCCTGCCCGCCTCCTGTATCAGACCCCGCTGTAAGAGCGTGTTCGTTACACCGTTGCAATCCACGCCGCGTATCGCCTCGATCTGGGGGCGGGTAACAGGCTGGCGATATGCAATCAGGGCCAGTGTTTCCAACGCCGCATCCGACAGGCGTTGTGATGACTGTTGTCCCTTCATTTTGTCAATATAAAGGGCGGTCTCAGGCGCGCTCACCAGCCTAACCACATCGTTATGACGCTGGAGTCTGACTCCGCGCTTACCCTCGGCCAGCGTCTTGCCCAGGTATTCCAGCACGCGCTCAAGGGTCGCTTGCCGAATCGCCAGCACCCGGCGCAGATCGCCGAGAGGCACAGGCTCGGCCGACACAAACAGCAAAGCCTCGCACGCCGCCGCCATCTCCTGTATATCCTCGCGCTCCTCACCCGGCTGCAACGGATTGATGGGTATCGGCTCGATTATCTCCATGTCCTCTAACTGCTCTAGACTCATTACGCCTCCTGTCATGTTCTGTAATAGCAGAAATGCATGGGCGATGCAAGGCAGCACAATAATCCTAAAGTGGTATAATAGGTGTTGCCCCTTATTTGTCCCTATTTCTGGTTGCCTATTTGACGCGATTATTCAGAACATTATTCACAAGCAAGGAGATTTCGATGCACTACTCTCTAGAACGGAACCATTCAAGACTCTGGGCGTTTGTAGCCATGGTGTTAGGGGGCCTGGCAGCGTTGGCACTGCTGGCCGCTGGAAGCGCAAACGTATTAGCACAGACCAAAGGCAAGTCCGCACCGCCAACCACGCAAAGTTCGCCCGCTTCCGATCAGGTCATTGCAGGCTACCCTCTCACGATCACCGTCGAGGATAGCACACAGATGAAGATCCAATATACGAACGCAGCGCTGGACCAGGACATGACATACCAGTTCTATGGTGAAGACGCTGAGGGCGTGTACGTATGGGTGAATATGGGAGGCACAACTCAAGTGTTCGGGCCTGAACATGTGCCCGCAGGCGATACCGTCAATCCTTATACTCCCGTCAGCAACACCAAGACCGGTTCGGGCACGCCATCTGACCCATGGATCGTGACGACGGTGAACACTGTGCCCGGCACTCCACTACGCCTTACCCAGAAGACCAACTATGTCAATGGCGCTGAGTTCGTGGGATTGACCTTCAGCCTGGAGCAGATCGGAGGGACTGCGCCCATCACTGCAACCCTGTTCCACGCGGCTGACCTGTTTACGGGCGATAGCGACCAGGGCTTTGGCTTCTACGATGCGGACAGCGGGGCCGTGGGCGACTACTACACAACAACTGTGGGCGTCCCCCTGTACCAGACCTTTGTGCCGGCCAACCCTGCCACAGCGTACATGGAATCGTACTACAACACTATTTGGAATAACATCGGCAGTACGAGTGGCCCGGGGGCGGGCTTCAACAGCACTATCATCTCTGATACATTGCACGATTCGGGCGCAGGCCTGCAATGGGACCTGACTGTGCCCCAGTCCGGCCCTGTGAGCGTGGGCGATACCGACCTGTTTAGCGTCCACAGCCAGCTTTGTGGCAACTTCAGCGACGTGCACTACGGCGATTACTTCTACGAAGGTGTGCACTACCTGGCCTGCAACAATATCGTCAACGGCTACTCCGACACCACGTTCCGCCCCTACAACAACGCTAGCCGAGGGCAGTTGTCGAAGATGGTCGTGCTGAGCGAGGGCTGGACTATAGATACATCGGGAGGCCCACACTTTGCGGACGTGGCACAGGGCAGCACTTTCTACGACTACATCGAGACCGCTTACCACCACAGCATAATAAGTGGCTATCCATGCGGCGGTCCAGGAGAGCCATGCGGCCCCGGCAATCTCCCCTACTTCCGCCCCGCCAGCAACGTAACTCGCGGTCAGGCCATGAAGATCGTAGTGGGTGGTCGAGGCTGGACAATCGATACCACGGGAGGCCCGCACTTCACCGATGTGCCACAAGGGAGCACCTTCTACGACTACATCGAGACCGCCTTTAACAAGGGCATCATCAACGGCTACGGGAACGGCACATTCGGCCCCGGCGACAACATCCTTCGCGGCCAAATGAGCAAGGTGCTCTACCTGGCATTGCAAATACCGTAGGAGAGACGACGGACGACAGACGACCGACGACATTGGTTAATTCCTTGTCGTCCGTCGTCCGTCGTCTGTCGTCTGTCGTCCGCCAGGCAAATCTCGCCTGCATCGGTTATAATATTGTGCAGTATACGCACGCCGCACGGGTGGCGAAATGGCAGACGCGCTAGCCTTAGGAGCTAGTGTCCGCAAGGACGTAAGGGTTCGAGTCCCTTCTCGTGCACATGCTGAAGCCCCTCCCCCAACGCGAGGGGCTTTGTGCTCTCTGGCCCAACCTACCCAACCGGCAACCCGGTACAAGAAAGGCTGTAGCCCATGACCCGACCACTCACGAGACGTTTCGCCACCCTCACCTTGCTCCTGCTTACACTCGGACTATCGGCACCCGCCGCTCCTCCACGCGTGCTGGCGGCGGACGCTGTGCCCGTTTCTACTGTGCGCCTCACGGGCGGCGAGAAGTGCTTTGCCGAAACCGGTAGGTGCCTGCGCGGCGTATTCCTGGGGTTCTGGCAGGACAAAGGTGGCTTGCCGCAGTTCGGCTACCCCATTACGGACGAACTTTCAGAGGACGGGCGCACCGTACAGTACACCCAGCGCGCCCGCTTCGAGTTCCACCCCGAAAACCGAGACACCCCCAGCGAGGTCGAACTGAGCCTGCTGGGGAACAGCCTCACCGCAGGCAACACCGACCCTGCGTTCGCACCCGTTCAGGAGAGCGCGGGCGTGACGTTCTTCGCCGAAACAGGCCACACCCTGCAAGAACCGTTCAATACCTACTGGCAGACCAGCGGCGGGCTACAGGTGTTCGGCTATCCGATCTCCGAGGCTTTCGACGAGCAAAGCCCCACCGACGGCCAGACCTACCGTGTGCAGTACTTCGAGCGCAATCGCCTTGAGTACCACCCCGAAGCCGATCCCGCCGACAGCATACAACTCGGCCTGCTAGGGACTGAGTTCTACAAGCGCACCTACGGCGACGCCGCGCCTCCCGCGCCCAACCCTGAGCCGATCTCGATGCACGCCCTTCAGCAAATGACGCGCTGGGGCAACGACCTCAAGGTCGGGCGCACGCTCGCCACGACCGATAATTTCACCCAGTATGCGTTCACCTACAGGAGCGGCAACCTGAACATCACAGGCCAGATGTACGTGCCGCACGGCGACGGCCCCTTCCCGGTGATGATCATGAACCACGGCTTCCTGACCATAGACGAGTACACATCGGGCATGGACTCGCGCCGAGAATCCCCCTTTGTGGCCTCCAACGGCTTCGTCGCTATCCACCCCGACTTCCGCAACTACGCGGGGTCGGACGTGGACGAGGATGCCGACGTAAACCTGACCGCGTTCGGCTGGGCCGAGGACTCGCTCAACCTGGTGGACGCGGTGAAGCATTCCGACCTACCGTTCCTCGATAAGACGCGGATAGGGTACTGGGGGCATTCAAACGGCGGGCAGGTGAGTATGATGGCGCTGGTGGCCCAGCAAGAGACGGATATTAAGGCGTTCGTGCTGTTCGCGCCCACCTCGCCCCACTACGCCGACAACTTCAACAGGTGGACGCGCCCGCGCTCAGGCCAATCGGACGAGATCCGTGCGCGCCACGGCTGGCCCGAAAACAACCCTTCGTTTTATGACGGGCTGTCGGTCGGCCCCGCGTTCAAGGAGGCCACAACGAAGGGGCCGGTACTGCTGTTCCATGGCACCGCCGACACCAACACGCCCTTCGAGTGGTCGCAGGAGAGCGCGGCGCTGATGAAGGACGCGGGCATTGACATTACGTTCGGGCCTGTAGAGGGCGAGAACCACCTGTTCAGTGATAACGCCTGGCGAGGCGGGGTCGCCAACCAATTCCTGGCGTTCATCAACGAGTACGTGAAGAACGCGCAGTAGGGAAACATTTTAAGAAAGCACAAAGCGGGCAATTATTGTGCCCGCTTTGTGCTATATACCCGCTTAATCTAAAAGAAGACTAGCCTACGCGCTCGCTCTTGCTGAGGGTGCGAAGACAGCGTGTGCAGATCTTGAGACGCACGAGTTCGCCGCCTACCAGCACGCGCTTTACCTGGATGTTGGGAACCCAACGGCGCGGCGTGTGGTTCTTCGCGTGGCTAACATTGTGCCCGTACTCCGGCCTCTTGCCACACACTTCACATTGTACTGCCATCGTCCTTACCTCGCTTCTTGTTGTCGGTAGTCAACTGTAGGTAGTCCGGCCACTATCACCTGCTCAGGCTACCGGCTACCAGCCTTTACTAATTCGGCTTTTTCGATTATAGTATCGTATCAAAAAAGTGCGTTCTTTACCGCACAGACAGTGATCTTACCATAAATCCGACCTTTTGACAAGGTGGCGCATGGGTTCCAAAAACCGCAAAGACCAACCCAACCTCGACCTGCACAGCGTTGCGCGCAATGGCGCGTCTATGCTTTCCGCCGACGGCGCTTCCGCCCCTGACACGGATACCATCGAGCCTGTCCCAGCGCCGACAGAACATGACGAGGCGATAGGCAAGATAGAAGTATCACCACGCGCCATCTCGCACCTGGCATCACGCGCCACCCAGCGTTCATACGGCGTGGTTGGGCTTGCCGCCAAGAACTCCCGCCCAGGCTGGGCTGAGCTTCTGCACCGCGATGAAGTACAAAAGGGCGTGGAAGTTTCTATCAGCGAGGGGCGGGTCGTAATCAACCTGTACGTTATCATCGAGTACGGCACTCGCATCTCCGAAGTAGCCCGCAACATAATGAGCAGCGTCAAGTTCGCCCTGGAGTCGGCACTGGGTGTGCACGTGGTGCAGGTAAACGTAACAGTGCAGGGTATACGAGTTAGCAATTGAAAACCGAGAAGTGAGAAGCAAGAGACGGGCAGGATTGCCCTTTATAGCTCTTGTCGCTTTTCTCATTTCGCTCCGAAGGGAAGCATGAGTACCTCCCAACAACGTAGTAGTGCAAAGGAAGCGCCCATCAACGAGGACCTGGCCCCAACTCAGCACCGCCACATACCCACCGAAGACGGCGAGCCGTGGGGTGGGCAAGACCTCAAGCGCGCGTTGTCCGCAGGCGCGGTGTGGGTTGCACGCAACGCCGAAGCCATCAACTCGCTCAACGTCTTCCCCGTTCCCGACGGCGACACTGGCACTAACATGGCTCTCACCATGCAAGCTGCAATCAAACAGATCGGCGATTCGCCCAGCCACTCGGCAAGCGAGATAGCAGCCGGTATATCACACGGCGCGCTCATGGGCGCAAGAGGCAACTCGGGCGTGATCCTGTCGCAGATATTGCGCGGCTTCTCGGACGGCATAACGGGCAAAGATCGCATCTCGGCGCTGGACTTCGCCAACGGCATGGTCGTCGCTACCGCGACCGCCTATAGAGCAGTGCTCAAGCCCGTGGAGGGAACGATCCTCACAGTGATAAAGGATACGGGCGAGGCTGCTGTAGCTGCCGCAAATAAGCGCGACTCGTTCGGCTATCTGTTGTCGCAGATATCAAAGGCAGCCAAAGCCTCGGTTGCGCGCACCCCCCTCTTACTCGACAAGCTTCGCGACGCGGGAGTGGTGGATGCGGGCGGACAGGGCCTGTGGGTAATATTAGACGGCATACGCCGCTTTGCAGAAGGTGAAGAAGTAGAAATGCTGGAAGTAGACGCCGTAACTGGCAATGCCGCGCTCGAAGAAGCCTCCCATACTGTCCATGTCGAGCATGGTGAGTACGGATATTGCACCAACTTCCTACTGGTGGGCACCGGCTGGGACTTCGACCAGGTGCGTGAGCGCATCGCGGCGCTGGGTGACTCGGCGGTTATCGTCGGCGACGATCGCATCGTGAAGGTACACATACATACCGAAACGCCCGGCACTGTGCTCGATTACGCCTGCTCGCTGGGTAGCCTGCGCCAGATTGGCATCACGAACATGCAGGACCAGCACGACGAGTTCATCGAGATGCACGGTGCCGAAGAATCGGGCGGACAGGCGACGACGCCTACAGCGAACACAAACGTGGCACAGGGCCGCATCGCCGTGCTGGCGGTGGCGTCGGGACCTGGGCTCGCCAGTACCTTCAAGAGCATGGGCGCATCGGCCATTATCGAGGGCGGCCAGACGATGAACCCCAGCACAGAAGACATCCTGAAGGTGGTTGAGTCGGTCCCGCAGAACGAGGTAATAATCCTGCCCAATAACGGCAACATCATTATGTCTGCCCGCCAGACCATCGATCTCTCCAGGAAGCAAGTCAGTGTCGTGCCCACCGACACAATCCCGCAGGGTGTGTCCGCGCTTCTCGCCATGAACTACGAAGCCAGCCTGGACGACAACGTCAAAGCCATGCACGAAGCCTCCAAAGGAGTGCAAACGGCGGAGCTTACCAGGGCAGTACGCGATGCAAAGGTCAATGGCATCAAGGTGAAGACGGGGCAGATTATAGGCTTGATCAACAATACCCTTGTTACTACGGGCAAAGAGCGCGACGCTGTAGCGTGGGACCTGCTCGGCAGAATGAACGCCGAGGACAGCGAGCTAATTACCATCTACTGGGGCGGCGAGGTAGACGAAGCCGCTGCCGGCACCTTCCACAACGAGATCCAGCAACGCTACCCCAACGCTGAAGTAGAGGTTGTCTTCGGCGGCCAACCCTTCTACGACTACATAATCTCTGCCGAATAAGAGTCTCACGCACGTAACCACGGACCAATATGCCATCCCGCATTCGAGTAGTCACCGACAGCACTTGCGACATACCTGACAGCCTTGCGCGCAGGTATGAAATCACCGTGGTGCCCATGCAGCTAAGCTGGGGCGCTGAAACCTACCTGGATAAGCTGGGGATCGGCACCGATGATGCTCTGACCCGGATACGCACCGGCGGCGTATTCCCCGTCGTAGATGCGCCCGATGTGGACGACTTCAGCCGCACCTATCGCCTTTTGCGCGAAAGCTGCGATGGAGTTATCTCTGTGCACCTCTCAAGCAAGTTGAGCGACGCGGTAACCAACGCCGGGATAGCTCGCGAAGCTTTCGGGCCGATTGGTCAGGGAGGTCCTTTCCCGGTAGCAGTGGTCGATTCGCTGTCGGTTTC
>DATINP010000110.1:0-8188 GCA_035474135.1 Chloroflexia bacterium
TGCTACAATTATTATCTTGACAACGAACATTCGCTGGCATATAATTATGTGCACCACGCCGAAGTGGCGAAACGGCAGACGCGCTACGTTCAGGGCGTAGTGTCCGTAGGGACGTGCGGGTTCAAATCCCGCCTTCGGCACAGATAAGTAGGATGTTCTGATTCTACGAGTAAGAAGGGAGCTTAGCGGCTCCCCTTTTGCATTTTAGTCATATGTTAGCCGCGGCACATAGCAGAGAAGGGTTCGCCAAAACGCTGGTAGGACATGCCTCTGGGGCGCAGGGTTTGCGCCCCGTCCTGAGCAGATCGAATAAGGTCGCTCCCAGCGATTTGATCACCTTTGAGCACATAACTGACGAGACGCGAGCACCATATATATTGGGGATTACACGGCTGCGGGCGTTATAATTGCGGTGCGGATAGGGCAGACGCACGTGCGACACGTCAGTCTGCGCGACCCGTTCCGGAGCTGCCGCTTCGTGAGAGGTATTAAGCCTCATTAACAGCAATTACTGCCAAGCCTCTTGAGGGTTATACTGAAGCATAGCCAAAGGAGTGATCGCGATTGACGAAGAGAGAAATCCTATGGGCAGCCCTGGCTTGCGGCTTTATAGCGCTTCTGTTCCTGGGAAGGACTTTATCCACCGGCAAGTATTTGTCACCCGCAGACATGCTGCTGGACTATTACCCATGGGCCGGAGAGCAACCTCCTGACTGGTCTGTCCCCAGCAACGGCCTGCTTGGGGACGCAGCCACTCAATTCGAGCCGTTTCTTCACTTCAGCGCCGAGAGGCTGAGTCAAAGGCAACTCCCACTCTGGAACCCGGACAATATGCTGGGCGCCCCGTTCGTGGGCAACATGCAGTCAGCCGTCTTTTACCCGCCCAACTGGGTTTACTTCCTATTTCCGGGGCCTGTTGCTCTAGCGTTTCTAGCTTGGCTGAAGCTGTTTCTTGCCGCACTCGGCATGTATTTGCTAGCCCGGCGGGTGGCTAAGATAGGGGTTCTCGGTGCAAGCATAGCTTCGATTACTTACGCTTTCGGCGCTTTCATGACAGTGTGGTTGTTGCACCCGCACACGGCCGTAGCCTCGTGGCTGCCCTGGTTGTGGTTAGCAACCGCGTTGCTGATTGATACACGTACAGGCCGGTATCTGGCATTACTGGCAACCTTAGTTGGCCTTACAATTCTGGCGGGGCACCCGGAGACTGCGTTTGAAGTGACACTCGCCACCGGTTTGTTCGCGCTATTCTGGCTGTGGCAGGGCCGTGCTGCCGGCTGGGCCCATGCGGCTCGAGGTTTAGGAATCTGGTCGTTGGGTTATGTTCTTGGGGTGTTGCTTGGAGCGATACAAGTTCTACCATTCCTGGAGTATGAGCTAAATAGCGCGTTTGCCCTATACCGGGCGAATGTCCAATTCGGGGGTTTTACGCTGCCATTCTACTACGCCTGGACCGCGTTCAGCCCCGACCTGTACGGCAATCCGGCTCACCATGACTGGTGGCAGCCGCTATCGAACTACAACGAATCGAACATTTACTCAGGGCTACCCGCACTGGTGCTAATGCTCTTAGTACCCCTCGTGAAGAGTTCCTCTCAACGAAGGCTAGCTGCATTATCGCTATTGATCATGGCGTTTTCAGCGGCTATCGTTTACGACCTGCCTATACTGGGCCAGGTGTTCGCAGCCCTAACGTTCTCGGCCAGTTTAGCCACACAACGTATGACCCTACTGATGCAGTTTGCACTCGCCCTTCTCGCGGGTCTCGGGGCCCATGGCTTCCAGGCCCGCCTTGGCCAGCACTCAAGACAACTGGCAGGATATACCGCCACTGCGGGACTCGTGGTTGGAATTATCGGATTATTAGTGCCGTGGGGATTTGCCCACAGCTTTTTCGGCGTAGACGGCAGTCCTGCGCTGAACCAGATTTGGCAAGACGGACTCGTGCGCGCTTTATCGCTTCTACTGGTCTCTTGCGCAATCCTCGTACTGGCCAATCGATTTTATACCCTTCGGCCAGCAGTGGGGCAAGCGTTTCTGGCATGCATGCCGCTACTTTTGTTTCTCGACTTGTTCGACGCGCACAGTTCCTATATCCCCGGCACGCGCGCTGACGCCTATTATCCAACTACGAAGGTAACAAGTTTTCTGCAACAACAACAAGGGCTCTTCCGGATTGTAGCCACGGGCTGGACCTTATTTCCCGAAGCCAACCTGATGTACGACATACCTGATATTCGTGGGTACGATGCCATGGAACCGCTGCCTTATCATGAGCTTATGCGGGCTGTCGATCCTACTATCAGGGATAATGCTGAAGGAGGCTTCCGCCCTGTTCATTCAATACAATCACATATACTGGACGCGCTGAACGTGCGCTACCTGATCACCGAGCCCAGAATCGATCCAAACATCGTCCCGGATGTGCAGCAAAACGGAGGCGGTTCCGACCAGTCCACCCCACCCGTTATCCCCTCGAACAGTGTGGGCCAAACGTTTGTGGCGCAGCTAGATAATCTGACGGAGATCCAGGTATTTGGCAGGCTCGGCACCTCTCAGCCAATGGACCAGTTCGTCTTTCATTTGAAGGTCAGCCCAGACAGTCTCCAGGACTTAGTTACCCAACAGATATCGGTGGCCACGCTTACCAATAAAGCCTGGTGGTCCTTCACTTTTCCGCCCATAAAGGAAACACAAGGGCGACAATTCTACTTCTACCTGGAGAATTTGAATTCCAGTAACGGAGTGAGGCTGGAATACACCCCCGGCGACGTATACAAAGGAGGACACCTAATGCAAAGTGGAGTACCGGCAGTCGGTGACCTCCTATTTGGTGCATTCTCTTTCCAGGACGCAGACAGCCCAAGGTTCAAGATGGTGCTCGACGGTGGAAAGAATGGCGCAAGCGTATACGAGAACGTACGGGCGCTGCCGAGGGCCTGGCTGGTGCACAGGGTGGAAGTGCAAGCTGAAACAGAAAAACGGCTCGGCCTGCTCGCTGATCCGGCCTTTGATCTTGCGGGCACAGCCCTGTTGTCCGCCCCGCTACCAGCAGGACTGGAGTTACCAACGGATACCTCACCTTCTCAGAGCGACCAGGTAACTATTGTGAAGTACGAGCCTGAAACGGTCCAAATCGCGACGAGCAGTAGTATCGCGGGGATGCTGATACTTAGTGACGAAGAGTTTCCAGGGTGGGTCGCAACTGTTGACGGGCACGAAGCTCCCATAATTACTGCTGACAACGCGTTGCGTTCCGTTTATCTACCGCCGGGTGCCCACACGGTTGTGTTCTCATACAGGCCACTTGCTTTCCAGGTTGGAGCGGTAGTTAGCCTTGCGGCTTTCACGCTGCTCTCTATTCTCGCTATTCTCTCCAGATGGCCCTTCAGGAGGAAGTCGGCTGACAAGGCCGGTGTAGGCGCAGACACCATGTAGTACATCGAAGGCGGCGATCCACTTAGCACTTACGAGCAGGCCAAACCAACTCTCGCGTGAAGTCTCGCCTTCGTCACCAAAGGATGGAAAAGCCTATATACAGGCACAGATAGGGAGCCGCAAGGCTCCCCTTTTCGTTGCCCGCCGGTTCTGGTACAACGCACAGCAACACTGCTGCAATGCTGCTGCAATGCTGCTATAATTCTGCAATGATGAGGAGCTATCCTGTGAGATATCCTTTTGCATCGCTGGTGTCTGCCCACGCGCCTGCTGACGGTGAGGCCGAACTTTTGGATAGGCGAAGCGCATCCCGGGGCGTGGTTCGTTACCTCAAACCGGGCACGGTCGCCGTGGCCATAACCCTCTTTGCCCTGGCCCTACGGCTCTACCGCCTCGACGCCCGCAGTTTCTGGCTCGACGAAATAGTCACTGCATATTCCGTGCGGTTCGACAGTCTCAATGGCCTCTTCCGCCACATTTCCTTCTGGTACGATAATATGCCGGGTATATTTCTGCTCACCTGGCTAACACGCGGCTTTGGCGGGTCCGAGCTTATTATTCGCCTCCCCTTCGCGCTTGCGGGCACGCTCAACGTCTACGCCCTCTACCAGCTTGGGAAAGTCACGTTCAACTCGCGCGTGGGTCTGGCTGCTGCCTTTCTCTTCACTCTCTCTCCCTTCGCTATCTGGTACTCTCAAGAGGCTCGCCAGTACGGCTTCCTCATGCTCTTCACGACACTTCAAATGCTCTACGCCTACCAGGTTGCAGTCAACCGCCGCGCCAAAAGCGCAATCGGCCTCGCCGTCGCGTCTATCCTGAACCTCTATACGGGCTACCTTGCCATCCCCGTTACAATGGCCGCATTCGGCTTCCTCGGGCTGGTATACCTTGTAGGTCTGTTCAAGAAGCCTCGCACTCTGGGCCCGGAGCCCGTTCTATTACAACTCGCACCCGGCGTTGTAGCCGGGCTGGTGACGGTCCTTGCATACCTGCCGTGGCTGCCATCGTTGCTATACTTTTCCGCTCGCAGCGGCGCTGACATGTATGCTGACACCAGTTCTACCCTCTTGTCCGTGCTCGACTTATTGGGTTTCCCCAGTCTTGTAATGGGGCTCCTCGGCCTGGGCTTAGCTTCCTGTATTGTCTACTGGCGACGCGGCGGTTGGCCGTCGATTCTACTACTGTTCCTCTTCTTACTGCTGCCCATCCTCGCCTTCTGGCTCCGCTTCCACGATGCCCTTCTCAACCTCATTCCTCGCTACTTCGCGTGTATCGTATTGTCGCTTACACTCCTAACCGCGATGGGAATCGAGATGCTGGCTCTAACTTCCGTACGGCTCATCTCTTACCTGCGCCGGAACATCACTCACCACCCTACGCAGCTAGCCCGCACCACCCTGCGTGTCGCCTACGCAGTTGTTCTCTTCCTTCTAGTCCTCCAGGCTGTCCCCGCCCTGACCATATCATACGCAGTATCGAAGGATGACAATCGCGGGGCTGCCAACCTGGTCGTTGACGGTTCCCCACCCGGCGTCGTGGTGCTTGCAATGCACACAGGCGACACTGTGTTCCGAGTCGAGAGCCTGGAATACTACGTCTGGCGGCGCGGTTCGACTATTCCCGTCGTAGACGCCGCGAAGCTTGACCTCCGAACCGCGATGCAAATAGCGCAGGATCAAGGCTTGATCTGGGTTGCTGACTTTGCCCCACAACTTGCGTCTGCATATGCTCAAGCTGGCCTCAGCGCAACCAGCATGGGGGAATTCGACTTAGTGCGCCTGCAATCCGGCTCGCTCCCACCGCTCGATCAGGCGCGGCAGCTACTCACCTGGGGAGCAAGGTCTGAGCCGCGCCTTGCAACGTCCCTGGCTTTCCTGAATGCATATGCAAGCTCTACATTCGGCGCTAACCTCTTGCCTCCCGCTTCGCGTCTCGCGCCCGCGGGCGAACAGCCCCTCAACCTCGAAACAACACCCGACCAATGGATTATGCCCTCGGATGCGTCACTCAGTTCCGATCTGCAAACCTTTCACATTGTGCCCGGAGGTCAAGAGGTGAATGTCACCCTTACCACTCACCAACTCGACCCGGGCCGTACTTATGCTTTGTTTTTCAGCTATCGCAATGCCGGCCTCCAGGGTACCCAGCGCGTATACGTATCCACTCATGATCGGGCTTTGGCCTGGCTCGACACCTTTCCGGGCGGCGTGGGCTTCCCGTGTGACACCGCCCAGGAATGGGTGCACCAGGGGTTCGCATTCACAGTTCAACCCGGTGCAACGACGACCATGATCTGGCTTCGAGCCACAGGGGAAGGCGTTGCGGATTTTACGGACATCCAGCTACGCGCGCTCCCTTAGAATTGACGCAGCCGTCGATTGCTACCCTCTCATTGGGATCCTGCTCTGCTTCTCATTTTTCAGCATGTCCAAACCAGGACAAACATCCTGAAAACGCAGCGATATGGGCCAGTTCTGAATAGGGTACTAAGCACTTATACTGATGTATTTTCCCACAACTGACCATATAATGCTCTCCAAAGTAGAGTCGCAACAACTAAACGCGTCTAAGAAAGAGACGCTTATTGGCGACCGAGGTCATCCACCCAAGCCCCGCCTATGCCATCCAACCCCAGGCCCTTCCGATTTCGCCAGTAGCGCTCGATCTCACTAGTCGCAAGAAGGGAGCACGCTATGATAATCATGGGCTTCTGGTCATCCCTCAAACACTTCGTAAAAGCTGTAGTCAGGGTGGTAGTAAGGATTGTTACTGCGGTAATTGGACTGGTACTCGGAATATTCGACCTCTTGCTGGGCTTCTTGACGTGGCCGCCAAAGAAAGTGCGACTCCAGATCTTCATACTTTCCAATGCAGCGGGGCCGCTTATGAATCCTGCAGACCTTACGTTGTCAGTCGATTTCGCAAGGAAAACTCTAAAGGACAGGTTCAACGTGAAGTTGTTGCCCTACAGCAAGAACATGATTGAAATAATCAAGGAGCCGGCCCCAGCGGCCGCACTGGACGTAAGCTGTGACTGGGGAGCATTGGAAGACGAGTTCGGCGACGCCGGAGAATACTTTGGCAGTCACCTGGCAGGGTGGAACGCCATTCCGATTTCTCTCACTTTCCCGATTACTGTCTTTATCGTACACGACTTCAAAGATTCAAAAGAAGGTTGCTCCTTAGGCCCGTTATCCGATTACCTGACCCTGAGTATCGACGGAGTTAAAAGCGAGAACACGTTGGTGCACGAGATCGGCCACGTTTGTAATCTTTGGCACTCGGGAAGCAAATCGAATCTAATGTGGCCGGATGATAATCGGGGCAACGACGTCAAATGGTTTCAAAAGAATCTCTTGCGAAGCTCACGACACGTACTCTATTGGTAATTCATAGTAAATGATCGGGAGGTCATGGCAGCACCCCCACCCCTACATCGTGGAAGCAGTGGTTCAAGCCGCTTTCACTTGTCCCCAGGCCACCAGCTAGCCCCCGAAGCACAGCCGGCAAGGTGATGGCCGTCAGGGACTGTAGATTTGGAAAGACACTATAACGTGCGGGGTTAAAGATAAAAGCACCGGAGGCTTGTGGCCTCCGGTGCTTTTGCTACACCCGATAAGGATTACTTATCGTGGTGACTAACTTCTACCTGTTCGAGCTTAGAGCTCCGCATTCAGGGAAGAAGGTGTTAGCTACTATCTTGCTTGCCTGACCTCTGGTGGCATTCGCGCTTGGCCTGAAGTACGGCAGGTTGTTGGGTCCGCATGGCTCGCCCACTCCACCGCACGGATAGCCTTGCATGTAGCCGAGGTCTGTCAGTCTCCAGATGTAGTCGTAGAAGGTCGAGCCTGGTAGCACGTCCTCATACTGCTGTGCACCTGCTGGCTGGGTCAAGCCTGCTGCATTGGCGTCAATCTTCGACAACTGTCCTCTTGTTATGGACGAGGCGGGGCGGAAGTACGGAAGGTTGTCAGGTCCGCACGGTTCGCCTGGTCCACCGCAAGGATAGCCGTTGACTAGACCACGGTTGGTCAGTCTCCAGATGTAGTCGTAGAAGGTTGCGCCTGGTAGTACGTCCTCGTACTGCTGAGGTCCGGCAGGGTCATTGAAGCCGGCAGAGTTAGAGGCAATCTTGGAGAACTGGCCTCTGCTGACGTTATTGCCTGGGCGGAAGTACGGGTCGTTGTTGGCATTACACGGTTCACCTGGTCCACCGCATGGGTAGCCGTTGATGATACCACGGCATGCCAGGCACTGGATATAGGCATAGAAGGTGTGGTCAGGTGGCACATCCTCGAAGGAGAGTGTGCAGACCGTAGGTGTTTCTGTCGGGCTACCTACTACGCTGGTTGCTGTTTCGGTCGGGCCGCCTGGTGTGTTGGTCGGCGGTACAGGTGTATCCGTCGGCACTACTGGTGTGTCTGTGGGCGGTACCGGTGTTTGGCAGCCACCGCCGGCAGAGAAGATTTCCATGGAGGACAGAGGGGTGACGCCGTCTACGTCATACCCGCCTGCTATCCATACTGTCCCTGTCGCCGGGTCGCTGTCCGCTGTGAAGTTTCGTCTCGGTGAGGTGAATGGCTGCCCCAGGCTCCAGGTGTCTGTCGCTGGGTCGTAGATATCCACTTCGTTAGATGGGTTGGGTGCTACTCGTCCGCCTCCCAGTACCCACATCTGGTTGTTCACCACTACCCCTCTCGTCTCGCCCCCTGCCCTCGGTACCGTGGCTATCGTGCCTATGGTGTTCGTG
>DATINP010000111.1:0-6531 GCA_035474135.1 Chloroflexia bacterium
GGCCGAGCTTGCTCGCAGGGCGATTAAATCAGCCATCGAAATAAAGGTATCTTAATTTGCAATCCTTGTCAAGGGGTTTTGACAGTTTTGTCTGTCTAAATGCCGGAAACGCGCAAATAACGATTATGGACTCAACACTTAGAAACAGTGCGAAAGGGTTACGGTCGAGGAAACGAACCCCGTCTGCCTTGTCATTCTGAGCGAAGCGAAGAATCCCGCTCTCTACCGACCAGGCCTATTATGCAACCCAGGCCAGAGCCGACCAACCAAATGATGCCTCCTCAACGATATCCCTTCAATGAGCAAATACCAAGTCTACATAATGTCCAAGAAAAGATGAACCTCGAGTGGGGAGATCCAAGCGCCGCATGGATTGACCAGGCCGTTGGAAAGGAGTATAGCCATGGAGTAGACAATTGCCTGGCCGGCTTTTGCTTGGGTTGTATTGCCAGCCTGGTCGGTAAGGAGCGAGATTCTTCGCTTCGCTCAGAATGACAATATAAACTGAGTTCGTCTTCTCCTACTTCCTACTTCTCAGACTGTTTCTTAGACCTACCGGCCGACAATTACGCGCTCAACTACTTCAGCGCGGCGACAATAGTGTCCGTATTGAACCGCATCATGCCTTCGTAGGTTTCACCCGGCGTGCCTACGTCACCGAGCGTATCGCCATAAAGGGTGTCGACAACCTGCACGCCTGCATCCTGGCCGATCTGCTGGGCTAACTGCGGATTGATCGAGCTTTCCAGAAAGATGGCCTTGACGTGCTCGGCCTTGACCTTCGTAATCAGGTCGGCCACGTCGTGTGCCGAAGGCTCGGCATCGGTAGACATAGAGGGAATGATCGAACCCACGAAGGTGAGGCCGTACCGCTCGATGAAGTAACCGAAACCGTCGTGGTTGGTAACCATCTTACGTTCATCGGGCGGGATCGTTGCCACCTGGTCCATGATGTACTTGTCGAGGTCGGTGAGCTTAGCAAGATATGCCTCGGTGTTGGCGCGGTATTGTTCGGCGTGCGTAGGGTCGACCTGGATGAACGCATCGCGGATGTTGCGCGTCATCGTCATGGCGTTCGTGACCGAGAACCAGATGTGCGGGTCGCCCGCAGGCTCGCTGGTATCACCCAAGTGAATCGGTATCCCGGCGCTCACCGTGACAAGGGGGCGTTGACCTCCAGCGTTGGTCAGTATCTTATCCACCCAGTCATCGAGGCCAACGCCGTTCTTCAGTATAAGCGCACTCTTACTGATCGCCTGCACGTCGCTCGGCTTCGGCTCGAACTCGTGTGGATCGGCGCCGGGCGTCAATATCGAGCGCACATCGGCCAGGTCGCCCGCCACCGACTGCGCCATAGAGCGTATTTGCGTGGTGGTCACCACGACGAGTAGTTTGTTCGCGCCGGGAACCTGCGTCGCGTCGCCTGTGCCCGTTGGAGTTGCCCCCGAATCGCAGCCCGCCAGCATCAGCAAGCACAGGGCCGCCGGGAGAAGAGTCCGCAACCGCCGAAAGCGATGGACGGCAAACGACGGGCGGCAGACGAACGACGACACAAGATGTATCATGTATGACCGCCGTCGGTCGTCGGTCGTCGGTCGTCGGTCGTCTGCCGTCCGCCCTCCTGGCATGCGGGGCACAAGCCCACCAGTTCCAAACGGTGGTCTTCGACGCGGAAGGCAGTGCGCTTTTCAATCTCGCGGACGAGGGCATCCAGCGCCTTATCTTCCTGGAAATCGAGCACAGTGCCGCAACTGTTGCAGATCAAGTGGTGATGGTGATGGTCGCCGCAGGCCATGTAGGTGTGGCAGCGCCCACCCTGCGCATCTTCATGTATGCGCTGCACCACTCCTATCCTGCATAGTAGGTCCAGCGTGCGGTACACCGTCGCGCGACTGGTGCCCTGCGCTTTGCTTTGTACAGCCTCCAACAACTCGGCAGAAGTGAAGGGCGAGGTGCGATGCACGATCTCCTCCACCACCAGGCGACGAGGCGCTGTATTCCGGGAGACTTCTTTGTCCAGTCGCTCCATTATTTCTTCAATATCAAGCATAGCTTTCTCTTTCTTTGGAGTCTTAGATCATAGATCTTAGATCGTAAGTCGGACGACCGACGAAATGCCACTTATGACGTATGACGTATGACGCATGACGCAGTACGCATGACTTATGACTTACGACTTACGATCTACGATCTAAGATCCTCCCTATCAACCCGTGCCTGGGCGCGATCAGGAGCGATACGCCAAACCAGGCCGTTACTATCAGCACTATTGTGCCGCCTGCCGCCAGATCGGTATGGTAGCTTGTAAGCAGGCCCGCGACCCCGGCCACTGCGCCGAACAGCGCACTCAACAGCATCATGACCCGCAGGCGGTCGGTCCACAGGCGAGCCGCCGCTGCGGGCGTCACCAGCATTGCCACCACCAGTATGTTTCCCACCGCGCTCAGCGATACCACGATGGTGAGAGCCATCAGCAGGAGCAAACCCAGGTTCACCATCCACACGGGCAGGCCGACCGCCTCGGCCATATCGCTATCGAAAGCGACCAGCACCAACTCTTTATGGAACAGGATCAGCGCCCCGAGCACCAGCAGACCTATTACGGCGCTGGCTATCAGGTCGCCCGTACTAACGCCCAGCACGTTGCCGAACAGGAACGACGCCAGGTTAGCGGTGTAGCCCTTGACTGTGCTGATGAGCACGATGCCCAGGGCGAACATACCCGCGAACAGCACTCCAATAGCTGTGTCTTCTGACACACGCCTGTTGCGCGACAACGCGCCGATAGACACGGCTGTGATCACGCCGAATGCGAGCGCACCGACGAAGAAGGAGATGTTCAGCAGGAAGGCCACCACCACGCCCGGAAAGATCGCGTGTGAGAGGGCATCTCCGATAAACGCCATGCCGCGCAGCACAACATAGGTGCCAATCAGGCCGCAAGCCAGCCCCATCAACAGCACCTCGATGAGCGCCCTCTGCATGAACGAGTATTGCAAAGGATCAGTTATCCAGTTGAAGACGTCCAATCTTTTTCCCTCGCAGATCTTAGATCGTAAGTCATACGTCATGCGTCATGCGTCATGCGTCATGCGTCATGCGTCGTCGGTCGTCGGTCGTCGGTCGTCGGTCGTCGGTCGTCGGTCGCCCGACTTACGACCTAAGATCCACGGCTCGCCGCACCGGGCGGAGGCTGTCCGCCGGGGTGTCCGTGTACGTCGGGCACTACCGTGCTAGGCCCGCCATTACCCACTGTAGGCACCACCAGTACCTGCCCGCCGTAGGTGAGCCGCAGCACATCGGGACGCAACGCCTCTGCGGGGGTACCGTAAGCGATAATGCCCTGGTTGACCATCACCAGCCTGTCGCACCACGCAGCCGCCAGTTCGAGATCGTGCGTGGCCATGAGGATCGTGCCGCCCTCGCTGCGCACATGCCTCAGCAGTTCGCCTATGGACTCCTGGGTGCCCGCGTCCACGCCGTTTAGCGGTTCGTCAAGCAACAGGAGCCGTCCACCCTGAGCGAGGGCGCGGGCCAGGAAAACGCGCTGCTGTTGACCGCCCGAAAGTTGGCTGATCTGGCGGTGTGTAAACTCGGTCATGCCCACCCGCTCGATGGCCTGTGTCACGATTGCCCTGTCAGCGGCCCCTGGAAATCGCAGCCACCCAAGGCGCGCCGTCCGGCCCATCATCACCACGTCTTCCACCGTAACGGGGAAGTCCCAGTTGACGACCTCGCGCTGGGGCACGTAGCCTATGGTGTTGCGCGCGTCTTTGGTCTGCGACGCGTACCCACCCACACGCACACTGCCTTGCTGAGGGCGCAGCGTGCCGAGGATCGTCTTAATAAGAGTGGATTTGCCCGCACCATTAGGCCCGATCACCCCCACCATGAGGCCCCAACCAACTTCCAGATCGGCGTGCGCCAGCACAGGCGTCGAGTCATACCCGACAGTCACATCGCGCAGAACCACAGCACTCGTGCCTCCGGTCGCCTGGCGCGCCTTATCGGCCTCTTCGGTTGCTATCACATTCGCATCCTTATTGCCGCCCACGGCACTCTCTTATTGAGACTAAGTATCTATAACCGGGATAGAATAGCATAAGGCCGGGGTGCTGTCAAGGCGCTTTGTGGGGTGGCCGGGCATCCCTGGATTGCAAATCCACTGGTGCTGTGCGTGGCCCAGGGCCGGCCGTCCGGCCATTGTTCCGTTTCTTCGTGCCTGTATTACGTACAAATCACGCTTGACGTGCGTAGCACGCTGTGTTAGTATGTGCAAGCGATATTTTGTAACTGTATCAACGTAGGCTGTCTATAATTACAAAATATCAGAGTTCGAACGGCTCTTAAACAAGCCAAACCCATGGAGGACAAAATATATGAAATTCTACAGCGTACAACTACGAGAGTACCTTGAAGTTCCTGATAGCGATGTTCAGTACGTTACTGCCAAGAATGGCCGCAGGGCCGCTACAGCCGAGGTGATGCGCGACGGCAAAAAGATCAAGCTCACCAAGTTCGTAAGCAACAGTGATAAAGGCGGAAAGTAAGCCCCATAAAGAGGCACAGCATCAGGACCGGAGGACCAGCACGATAAGCTGGTCCTTTTTTTGTGGCCCGGTGAAACTTTGACGCGCCCCAATCGTAGAACTATAATGCAATCAGTTGAGAAACAGGAGGGGAACTTGACATGCCCGGCGAGTTGAACATACAGGCCACGCTTTCGCGCAATTCCATTCCCGTCATGAACGTGGAGCAACTGGTGTACTGCCTGCTCGAATTGCGCCCGGGAGAAACCGTTTCCACAGGATCGAACTTGCCGCTCAACCTGTGCCTTGTGCTGGACAGGAGCGGCTCGATGCACGGCTCGAAGATCGAGAGCCTGCGCGACGCCTGTTCGCTCGTGCTGGATATGCTCCAGCCCCATGACTACATTTCGGTCATAGCCTTTAACAGTCGCAACGAGATCGTCTTTCCATCTCAGCAAATCAGGGATGAGTCGCGCCGCAGCGAGCTTAAGGCCCAGATAAACCGCCTGCGCGCCGACGGCGGCACCAACATGGCCCCCGCGATGGAGGCCGGGCTTGTCGAGCTACGCAAACAGATGTCCGTATCGGAAAGCCCCCAGGTAAACGTGGGGCAGGTGAACCGGCTGGTGCTATTGACCGACGGCATAACCGAAAAAGAGAAGCGATGCCTCGAACAGGCAGACCAGGCAGCCCATATTGGCGTGCCTATAACGGCATTGGGCATCGGTAAAGACTGGAATGACAAGCTGATGCAGACGATAGGCGAGAGGAGCGGCGGCGAGGCCGATTATGTGTCCACGCCTGAAAAGATCCGCCAGCACTTCGCCCGCACCGTCCAGCAGATGCAGGCAGTGGCCGTGCAGAGAGTGTCTTTGAACCTGCGCCCGTCGCTAGGGATTGACATACGCAACACATTCCGAGTGTTCCCCCTGATCGCCCGCCTCCAGCCCGCAACCAGCCCGGCCGGGGCCGACCGCGCCCAGAACGTCTTTCTGGGCGAATTAGAGCGCGGCAACGGACAAAGCGTGCTGGTCGAGTTCGTCGTGCCTGCGCGTCCCGCCGGTAGCTATCGTATCGCCCAGATCGAGATCGAGTACGATGTGCCCCAGGCTAACCTCACGGGCCAACGCGCCTCGCTCGATGTGCTGCTCACCTATTCGCACGACCCCGCGAATGTGTCCCCGCCGGATGCCCGCATCATGAACCTGGTAGAGAAGGTGAGCGCGTTCAAGCTGCAAACCCGCGCATTGGACGACCTTGAGCGCGGCAACGTGCAGGCCGCCACTCAGAAGTTGCGCGGTGCGCTTACGCATCTGCTGAATCAGGGCGACACCGAACTGGCCGCCACGGTCGAAACCGAGATCGCCAACCTCGAAAAAGGGCGAATGATGACCTCTGAGGGTCGCAAGACTATCAGGTTCGAAAGCGGTAAAACAGTCAGGCTTAGCCAGGAATCGGGAGCCAAAGACCGCTGATTTGGGGCTTTCGGGGTTTTAGGGTATTGAAAGGACAAGAAGGACGACTATGCTAGTTTATTGCTCAAATTGTGGCACAGAACTGCCGGATGGCGTATCGTTTTGCGATGTGTGCGGCACTCCTGTGCGCGGCAAGAACGGAAGCCCTGCCGGTGCGCCTGCCATGGGCGTCGACCCCAACGCAGGCCCAGGTGCGTCCGCTAACAGCGCCAACGGCATAGGCAGCACGTCCTGCCCTGTGTGCGGCGCGGCGACCCTACCCGGAGAAGCATTCTGCGACAATTGCGGCGCGGCCCTGCTTACTCCTACCGCGTACACGCCGGTCGCGCCTTCACAGGCTGAACAATCTTATAGCGCGCCCCCAGCTTATTCGCAGAACCCGATGCCCTCGGCAAGCACAGGTGGTGGATATGTGTCTCCCCGCGTGATTACCGCATCGTTTGTTATATCCCAGCCGCCTCCGCCTGCCACCATCCAGATACCCGATCGCCCGGAGCTTATCGTGGGTCGTTCTGACCCTCAGAGCA
>DATINP010000112.1:0-4501 GCA_035474135.1 Chloroflexia bacterium
CCCTGCGCCACAACCCGCGCGACCCACATTGGCAGAACCGCGACCGCTTCATTCTTTCGGCGGGCCACGCCTCTATGCTGCTCTATTCCTCCCTCTACCTCACGGGCTACGATCTCTCGCTCGACGACCTTAAGAACTTCCGCCAGTGGGGCAGCAAGACCCCCGGCCATCCTGAATACCATGACACCCCCGGCGTCGAAACCACCACCGGCCCCCTCGGCCAGGGTTTCGGCAATGGTGTCGGTATGGCGCTTGCCGAGCGCTGGCTGGCCGAGCGCTTCAATAAGCCCGGTCTGCCCATAGTCGACCACTATACCTATGCTCTCTGCTCCGATGGCGACCTCATGGAGGGCGTTAGCTCCGAGGCCGCTTCTATCGCGGGCTTCCTCAAACTGGGCAAGCTGATCTATTTCTACGACGACAACACCATCACCATTGACGGTCACACCGACCTCGCCTTCCGCGAAGACGTGGGCAAGCGCTTCGAGGCGTATGGCTGGCACGTTCAGCACGTCACCGATGTCAAGGACCTCGACGCCCTCCGCGCCGCCATCGAGAAAGCCAAAGCCGTCACCGATAAGCCCTCCCTCGTCGTCGTCAACACCGTCATAGGCTTCGGTTCGCCGAACAAGGAGAACACATCCGAAGCCCACGGATCGCCCCTCGGCAAGGACGAGATCCTCCTCACCAAGCAAAACCTCGGCTGGCCCTGGCAGGAACCCTTCTACGTGCCCGACGAAGCCCTGCAGTATTGCCGCCAAGCTATCGGACGCGGGGAAGAGCTTCAGGCCCAGTGGAAGGAACTCATGGCCCGGTATAAGGCCGAGTTCCCGGAGGCGGCCCGCGAGTACGACCTCTTTATGTCGGGCGGCCTCCCCGATGGCTGGGATGATGCGCTGCCCACGTTTGCCCCCTCCGACGGCCCCCTCGCGACGCGCACCTCTTCCGGCAAGACCGTGAACGCAATCGCAGCCAAAGCCCTCAATATCGTGGCCGGGGCAGCAGACCTGTATCCCTCCACCGATGTATACATCAAGGACGGCGGCGATGTAGACGGCGACAACTTCTTCGCTCGCAACATGCACTATGGCATCCGCGAACACGCCATGGGTGCTATTCTCAACGGCATCGCCCTTCATAAAGGCATGATAGCGTTCGGCTCAACGTTCTTGATATTCTACGACTATATGCGCCCGCCCCTGCGTCTGGCTGCGCTCATGAAGGTGCCCGCCCTGATGGTGTACACCCATGACAGTATAGGACTGGGTGAGGACGGCCCCACCCACCAGCCTGTCGAACAGCTTTCGGGCCTGCGCGCCGTGCCCAATATGTGGACTGTGCGCCCCGCCGATGCCAACGAAAGCGTCTACGCCTGGAAGATTGGCCTGACCCGGCGCGACGGTCCCACCTGCCTGATCATGTCGCGCCAGAAACTGCCCATCGTTGACCGTACAAAGTACGCCCCCGCCGAAAACACCATGCGCGGTGCCTATATCCTCTCCGACACTAAAGGCGGGGACCCCGATCTCATCCTCATGGCAACGGGTTCGGAAGTACAGTGGATCGTGGGCGCACAGCCGATTCTTGAGGAGCAGGGTATCAAAACCCGCGTGGTGTCAATGCCCTGCTGGGAGCTTTTCGAGGAGCAGGACCAGTCGTACCGTGACGAAGTGCTACCCCCGTCGGTCAAGAAACGGTTGGCCGTCGAAGCCGCCTCGCCGATGGGCTGGCACAAGTGGACCGGCGACGAGGGCGACATGATCGGAGTCGAAACGTTCGGCGCCTCGGCCCCCGCCGAAGTTCTCTTCCAAAACTTCGGCTTCAATGTCGAAAATGTAGTCGCTCGCGCTCAGGCTCTCTTCGGCAAGAAAGGCGCGTCGAAAAAGGCCCAGCCCAATAAGCCCCAACAGAACGCAACCAGGGCCAAAGGCAAAACCCAGACCGATAGCGAAACCCCCGCCGAGAAACAGAGCTAGCAATAAGGAGTACCTAATGGCAAAAACAACCCTACAAAAGTTGTTCGACCTGGGGCAAAGTCCCTGGCTCGACAACATCACACGAGGCTTGATCACCTCCGGTGACCTGCAAGCCCTGATCGACAAGGGCATTGTGGGCGTGACAGCCAACCCCACCATCTTCGAGAAGGCGCTGGCAGGCTCCGCCGACTATGACTCAAGCATCTCCGAGCTATTCCGTGAGAACAAATCGGCCCAGGACATCTACCACTCTCTGCTGATCCAGGACATTACTGCTGCCGCCGACCTCTTCCGCCCTGTGTACGACGACACCGATGGCGTGGACGGCTTCATCTCCATCGAGGTAGACCCGGGTCTTGCCGGAGACACCGCGGGCACTATCGCCCAGGCCGCCAGGTTCTCGTCTATCGTCAACCGTCCCAATGTTTACGTCAAGATCCCGGCCACTCCCGAAGGCATTCCCGCCATCGAGGAAGCCCTCTATCGCGGTATCAACGTGAATATCACACTCATTTTCGCGGTTGAGGTTCACAAGCAGGTCATGGAAGCCTATCTTAGCGCACTGGAACGCCGTGTCGAAGAAGGCAAGCCCATTGACCGCTTGCGCTCTGTGGCCTCGTTCTTTGTCAGCCGTGTCGATACCAAGGTAGACAAGCTACTACAGGCCCTGATCGACAAAGAAACGGACCCTGCCAAAAAGAAGGAACTAACCTCTTTGCTTGGCACTGCCGCGATTAACAACAGCAAGATGGCCTACCAGGAGTTCCTAAAGGTCTTTGAAACTGAACGCTTCGAGCGACTCAAAGACCACGGCGCACACGTCCAGCGTCCCCTATGGGCTTCTACCTCTACCAAGAACCCGGCCTACAACGACGTGATGTATATAGACGAATTGATTGGCCCCGATACGGTCAACACGATGCCCAACGCGACCATTGACGCCTTCCTGGAGCATGGCAAGGTAGAGCGCACGATAGACCGCGACCTGGACCTCGCGTATGCACAGTTGGAGCGCTTGAGCGAGTTGGGCATCTCACTCAAACAGGTCACAGACGAATTGACCGCCGAGGGCGTGGCCTCTTTTGGCACCAGCTTCGACTCGTTGGAAACCGCTATCAATGGCAAGCGTGAACAACTAATGGCCGGGAACTCGGCGGGAGGTCAATCTAGCCTGGGGGGGCTTGAGCCGCAGGTCCGCGAGGGCCTGCGGCGCGCCCAAACCGACGACACCACCACCCGCATTGAGCAGCGCGACCCCACACTCTGGAAGGAAGATGAAGCCTCCGGAAAGTCGATCAGCGCTAGCCTGGGCTGGCTTGATGTAATCTCTAAAATGCAAGAGCGTACCTCCGACCTGAAAGACTTCGCCCGGAAGGTGCGCGACGACGGCTTTACAAGCGTGTTGCTGCTTGGCATGGGTGGCTCTTCGCTCGCTCCCGAAGTAATCAGCCGTGTATTTGGCTCGCAGGATAGCTGGCCGCGCTTCTTCATGCTCGACTCGACCGACCCCGGCACTATCCAGGCTATCGAACGCCGGATCGACCCGGCTAATACGCTGTTTGTGGTGGCATCCAAGTCGGGTACCACTATCGAGACGCTCGGTTTTTATAGCTACTTCCGCGAGAAGGTAAACGCCGCGCGAGGGGCCAAAGCAGGCGATAGCTTTGTCGCTATCACCGACCCCGGCACTCACCTCGAAACGCTGGCGGCGGACGAGGGTTTCAGGAGCACCTTCCTGAATATGCCCGACATCGGTGGGCGTGATTCTGCTTTATCCTACTTTGGTATTGTTCCTGCTGCCCTTATGGGCCTTGATATCGACGCATTCCTTGCCCGGGCTGAGGCTATGGCTCAGGCTTGCGGGTCTGACTTCGCCCCCGGCGACAACCCCGGCGTGTGGCTCGGCGTTGTGCTGGCCGAAGCCCGCAAGTCGGGCCGCGACAAGGTAACGCTCTTCACCTCGCCCGACCTCGATTGCTTCAGCCTGTGGGTTGAGCAACTGATCGCCGAGAGCACGGGTAAGGAAGGCAAAGGACTCGTGCCCGTTGCGTGCGAGCCTGTGGGTCGCCCTTCTGCTTACGGCAAAGACCGCCTCTTCGTCTATATGTGCCTTGAAGACAACGCTGATATGCGCCAGGAGCACTCTATCGAGAAGTTGGAGGCGGCGGGCCACCCCGTCGTGCGCATCACCCTCCACTCGAAGGATGACCTCGGCGCCGAGTTCTTTCGTTGGGAGTTCGCTACAGCGGTCGCCGACCACTTTTTCGGCATTGACCCCTACGACGAACCCAATATCTGGGAAGGCAAGGACAACACCGATCACCTGCTTGATATATACGAGAAGGAAGGCAGCCTCCCCGAAGTCGCGCCCATTCTCTCCGACGGCATATCATTGTATGGAGACGACGAAGCTCTTGCGCGAGCAGGCTCGGAAGGTACGCTCGATTCTGCCCTGCACGCCTTCTTCAGCACCGTCAACCCGGGCGATTATGTGTCCTTTCTCGCCTACGTACCCAGCATTGGAG
>DATINP010000113.1:0-30061 GCA_035474135.1 Chloroflexia bacterium
GCGCAAGCAGTTCTGGAACAGGATGACGCTAACGGGACTCTCGCTGGGAAGCCTGGCACTTGCTAGCCGCAAAGAGTTGCGTGAAACGAGGATCGCGCCGAAGGAGGTGGCGGTTGGCCTGGGATCGGCCGCTGGTCTCTACCTGATCTTCCAGGTCGGGGACCGGCTGGCGCGGGTAATTCTGCCCAACGGAGCCGCCGAGATAGACAATATCTACGACCTGCAATCGCTCGGCTCGAAGTGGGGATTGGCGGCGCGGCTTTCAATGATCATCGGCCCTGCCGAAGAGCTTTTCTGGCGCGGGTTGGTGCAAAAGACGCTTATGGACGAGTACGGCAAGCCCCTTGGCACAGCGCTAGGCGTAGCATCCTACGGTGGCGCGCACCTCGTCACGGGCAATATCACGTTGATAGGGGCCGCAACCGTCGCAGGCGCTTACTGGGGCACACTCTACACAGCAGGCGTGCCAATGGGTGCACTGATAGTGAGTCACATGGCCTGGGACGTGTTCACCTTCCTGATCGCGCCCACGACGGGGAGAGTTGCAGATCGCAAGCCTTAGATCGTAGATCGCAAGTCATACGTCATGTGTTATGCGTCGCTTGACTTGCGATAGCTGGCTCTCCCTGGAGTACCAATATGCAGGCATGGAAAATCGTTACGGTTCTTCTATTCGCCTATTTTGGCCTGGCCACTTTGTACAACCTGGCCGTGCCTGTAGGGGAAGCGCCGGACGAGCCTTCGCATATTCAGTACACGGAGATCATCCTCAAGACGGGGCAATTGCCAACTATTCCACTGGGATCGGAACGCTATTCATACGAAGCCGAACAGCCCCCGCTGTATTACTTGTTAGCGACTGGGTGGATACGCTTGTTCTGGTCTTCCGACAAGCTGGCGCCGGATCTACAGAGCAACCCCGATTTTTCGTTCGCGAACGAAACACCCTACAACGCCTATCTTCCAAACTATCCGCCAACCTATACCCTCCCTGTTCACTTACTTCGGCTGTTTTCCACGCTCATTGGCCTACTGACGTTGCTTCTAACCTGGTTGTCGGCTCGCGAAATATGGCCTGATGTGAGCGACGACAGTGGTGCGTCAAAGTTGAGAGGTGGGTTATATGCCGGTGCGCTGGCGGTCGGCTTCGTGGCGCTGTTGCCCGGATTCACGTTTACATCGGGCACAGTTACCAACGATACGCTGGCTGCCGCGACGGGCGCCGGCGTATTGTTTGTAGCGCTGAGAATATTGAAACGCGGGCTAAATCTGCAGATGGCAGCGCTTGCCGGTATAGTGCTCGGTCTGGCGATCCTCAGCAAGTGGTCGCTGGCGGTTTTCGTCCCTCTTGTGTTAGTAGTTTGCCTCTTTTCTGTGGCGAAGAGTTGGCCCAGCAGGATCGCCTCTATGGCCGTATTACTGGGCGCCACAGTGCTTGTCGGGGGTTGGCCTTTCGTGAGCAACCTCCTGGAATACGGAGATCCACTTGCCACCTCGGCGCGGCAGCTTGCCAAGAACGAAATTGCATCGCCGCTTGCCAATATGCCTTTTTTCTGGCTTGATCGGGGCTATATCGGCGGCTTACTGGATTCCCTGTGGGGGGTGTTCGGGCTGAGAAACCTTGAGCTTCCCAGCCTGGTCTATTTGCCCTATTACCTGCTGTTGCTGTTGGGGCTGGTGCTGGGTGTGTTCTTATTGAGGCGAGGGGAGCACTTTGAGCGGCGTGCCATAGCTGTATGCCTACTTGTCGTAATATTGATATATGCGGGCGTAGCCTGGCAAAATAGCCAATTCTGGGCTATACAAGGGCGGCTGTTACTGCCCGGCCTGGCAGCCTTAGCATTAGTAGTAGGTCGTGGTGTAGATGTGGTGCTGTCGTTATTGCTGAATAGCCAACGCCGCGTGTTCATCGGCACGCTTGCCATGCTGTCGGGGTTATTCGCCTTGAATATGTATGCCATAGTTGCTCGATTGATCCCGGCTTATTGGAACCAATGAACGACTCAGATGAGCACAACCACATTCAGCCCGAGGCACCCGCACCGGGTTATAGTCAATCCGGTGCAGGCACAGCCCCGGATGGGCGAACGCCTGGAAGCGGCGGGGGGTGGCTCCAGCGTTTGCGCTGGCGGGGGAGGGACAGCCTGGGCGGCGTGGGCATCGAGAGCCAGCGTTATCTAACCAAATGGCTCGTGCTGGGGGGCATTATCGGCGTGGTGGCGGGATTGGGCGCGGTGCTCTTTTATTCCTCCATCCAGTGGGCCACCGATTTCTTCCTCGGAACGCTTGTGGGCTACACACCACCATCACCGGTGGGCGAGGGGGCTACGAGCGTAACCACCATGGCACGGCCCTGGCTACTGCCACTGATTACAGGCGCGGGCGCGCTGATCGCGGGAGTGATAGTGTTCAGCCTCGCGCCCGAAGCCGAAGGACACGGCACCGACTCGGTCATAGCCGCAGTGCATCACAAGGGAGCGCGATTGCGGGCGCGGGTCCCACCTATAAAGCTGATCGCGTCGGCCATCACTATAGGATCGGGAGGGTCGGGGGGCCGCGAGGGACCAGCCGCCCAGATCTCGGCTGGCTTCGGGTCGCTGCTGAGCCAGTGGCTGCGGCTCGATAACCAGGACCGCCGAATAGCGGTGCTGGCCGGCATGGGGGCGGGTATTGGCGCGATCTTCCGCGCACCACTGGGCGGCGCGGTGATGGCAGCCGAAATCCTGTATATTCATGACCTTGAGGTAGAGGCCCTCATACCAACTCTGATCGCCTCTATCGTGGGGTACAGTGTGTACGGCTCGTTCTTCGGCTATTCGCCCATTTTCGGCGCGCAACCCCAGCTTGCGTTCAACCAGCCTATCCAGCTTCTATATTTCGCGGCGCTTGGTGTCGCCTGTGGGTTGGTGGGCATCCTCTATGCGCGCTCTTTCTACGGTATTACAGATATTTTCCATCGTGTGCACGTGCCGAAGTGGGTCAAGCCTGCAATAGGCGGTGTGTTGGTGGGGCTGATAGGCATAGCTTTGCCGGGCGCGCTTCATACGGGCTACGGGTGGGTGCAAATGGGCATGAGCCGGCAAGACCTGCTTGGTATTCCATTGTGGGTCGTGCTCCTGCTGCCCTTTGCCAAGATCGTGGCGACCTCGCTCTCTATAGGCTCTGGAGGCTCGGGGGGTATATTCGGGCCGGGTATGGTCATAGGCGGCATGCTGGGGGCCGCGTTCTGGCGTGTGGCCGAGGGGGTTCTCCCACAGATGCCGACCGATCCGACCTCGTTCGTGATAATAGGTATGATGGCTCTATTCGGGGGTATTGCCCATGCTCCTCTTGCGGTCATGCTGATGGTGGCCGAGATGACAGGCAATCTGTCACTCCTTGCACCCGCCATGGTAGCAGTCGCCATATCCACTGCACTGGTGGGCAACAGGACCATCTATCGCAGTCAGCTTCCTACTCGCGCGGACTCGCCAGCACACAGGATACGCTTCAGTTTTCCGTTGCTTTCATCGCTCCTTGTTCGTGATGCGCTCTCTGGGCCCAGCACGGTTATCAACGAGGACGCGCCCCTCAGCGAGGTGCAATCGTTGATGGAGCAGGACGACAGGATGGACGTGATCGTCGTCGCGCCGCATGACAAAAAAGACGACTTTGTAGGCATAGTGACGAAGGAGAAGCTGGATCGCCTGCTTCCGGAAGAGGTAGCGGCCCGTTCTGTCCGCTCGGTGATATCGGGGACAGCACTCACGCTCAGCCCGGATGAGAGCTTGCAGGACGCTATGGAGAAACTGTCGGACAGATCGTTGAGTTGGGCGCCCGTGGTGGAAGGCAAGCAACTGTTAGGCAGGCTTACCGCGCGTAACATAATGCGGGTGTACAAGGCTACCTTGCAGCGCAGCGTCAGCAGGGCACGAACCCTGACCGACAATACTGTGATGTTCGAAGCAAAGGTTAGCGCGGACTCGATGCTGTCCGGCCTGACCTTGCGCGAGATAAAATGGCCTCCGAACACGCTGGTGGTGTCGGTCAACCGGGGCGGCGAAACTATATTTCCACGTGCAGACACCAAACTACAGCCTGACGACCGGGTACTGACAATGACCGAACCCGAAAGTGAACAAGCATTACGAACCTTCCTGGGTGAATGAAGAGGGTCTACCAACGCTATTAGCCGTGCTTCCGCCCGACTTCCGTCGTCCGTAATCAGACCTCAGAACTCAGAATTCAGAACTTATGGTATAATGCTAGGCAAGGTTTATACCTTGACTACAAAACACTGAGGGAAAAGAGCAGGAATGAAAGTAATATTGACGCAGGCGGTGCCGGGGCTAGGAGAGGCAGGCGCTGTGAAAGAAGTAGCCGACGGGTACGCCCGCAATTATCTCCTGCCCAGGAAACTGGCTATGACCGCCACCAAGGGTTCGATGAAGCAGGCACAGGCGCAAGTCGATGTGTATATGCGCCGCGCACAGAAGGTGACGAGCGCTGCACAACAGGCCGCGACAGCCGTCGAGGGCAAGGTCGTCAAGATCCGCGCTCGCGTAGGGTCAGAGAACCGCCTTTATGGGTCGGTGACAGCCGCAGACGTAGCCGAGGCGCTGAATGTGCAGTATGGCATCGATATTGACCGCAGAAAGATCGAACTTGGTGAGGCTATACACAAGTTGGGGTCGTATGCAGCAACTGCTGATTTCGGCCACGGCGCGACGGGTAACTTCACTGTTGAGGTGGCTCCCGAAGTACAGGGTGCCCACGGCAAAGCAGGGTCAGTAGTCGAAAGTGCCGCTGAGCCGGTAACTGCTGAAGACAGCGAGCCTGTACAGGCCGAGGCTGTTGTTGACGAAGCCGAAGCTCCTGCCGAGGATGATAATGACTCGGCAGAAGACGAAGCATCAGCCGAGGAACCGGCTGAGGGCTAACAGCAATACGCTAAATAGCTGATTTGTAGGGGCGTGGCGAGGGCTGCGCCCCTACAGGATGCGGTGGGTTTTTCCACTTTTATGTGTATTGCACTGTTCCGGGCATTGGCGATCTCTAATATAGAAGGAGAGCGCCGGTGCTACAAATCGAGGGTGTAGCAAGCAGAGCGTTTTGAGTTATTAGAGTTTTTTAGAGATACATTACATCCTGGGTAGCACCGTATGAACAATAACATGCCCACCGGGGTAGAGCGCCCCGTCCCCTATGACCTACAGGCGGAAGAGGCCGTACTTGGCTCACTGTTGCTTGATCGCGATGCGGTCATCAAAGTGGCCCCATTTTTGCGCCCCGAAGACTTCTATCGAGAGGCGCACGGCTGGATCTATGGGTCCGTGCTGGATCTGTACGGGAGGCGCGAGCCGCCCGACCCTGTGACGTTGGCGTCCGAGCTTGAACGTGCGGGGCGGCTGGAGGCCATAGGCGGTTATAGCTTCCTTTCAAACCTGATTAATCGCACCCCGACCTCGGTCCATATTGAGTATTACGCCCATATAGTGGAGCGTAGCTCTGTGCTGCGCCGCCTTATCTCGGCGGGAGGCGAGATAGCGGCCCTGGGATTCTCGGAGGACAGCGATACGGCTCTGGTGCTTGATAAGGCCGAGCAGATATTATTCAGCATCTCGCAGCGCACAACGAACAAAGACTTCGCGTCCATAGAGCAAGTGCTCAACGAGTATTACGACCGCATTGAGACGATCCAGCATTCGCCCGGCAGTGTGATCGGTGTGCGCACCGGCTACCACGATCTCGACGAAGCGACGGGCGGCCTGCAAAAGAGCGACCTGCTCATTATGGCAGCCAGGCCTGGCGTTGGAAAGACGTCGTTATCTCTTGGTATCGCGCACAACGCCGCTTCATTCGGCAGTCGGGTGGGCGTGTTTTCGTTGGAAATGAGCCGAGAGCAGTTAGTACAGCGTTTGCTGGCAGTTGAAACAGGCGTGGATAGCCAGAGGCTGCGGCTGGGCTATCTGAACGACGAGGAATGGCAACTCGTATCCGACGCGATTGGGCGGATGGCGCAGATGCCGATCTTTATTGATGACAGCGCGGGCCTGACCATACACGAGATACGCTCCAAGTCGCGCAGGCTGGAGGCCGAATGGGGCGTAGACCTACTGGTAATCGATTATCTGCAGTTGATGCAGGGGTCGGCTCGGCGCGACGCGAACCGCGTGCAGGAAGTGTCCGAGATCAGCCGCGGCCTGAAGGTGCTGGCACGTGAGTTGAATATTCCGATAATAGCCTGCGCCCAGCTTTCGCGTGCGGTCGAGAGTCGCACGAACCACATTCCGATGCTGTCCGACCTGCGTGAGTCAGGCTCGATAGAGCAAGACGCGGATATAGTCATGTTCATCCATCGCGAGGAGATGTACAACCCCGATACCGAGAAGAAGGGTATCGCGGAACTGCACATCGCCAAGCACCGCAACGGCCCTCTCACTACAATTCCCTTGAGGTTCTTCAGCCGTACCACCAAGTTCGCCGACCTCGAAGTATATCAGCAGGAAGACTGAGAGAGTATGGGGTCAGCAAAGCACAGAATATGAGCAAACCATTCACAGGCTTCTCCAGCGACAGGCAAAAGACCATCCGCGTGCCGGAAGGGTTCTTTGACGATGTGCTGCCCCAGATTGGTTCGGTGCTGGAGTTGAAGGTGACGCTGCACCTATTCTGGCGGCTCGCCCGTGGCGGGACGGTCGGCGGGGCGCCCAGGATGGTTAGCCTGAGCGAACTGTCGGCTGCTGAGAAACTAAAGGCGACGCTGGCCCAGGGTAAAGGCCCGCGCTCGTTCGAGGAAGCCCTGCGCGAGGGGCTGGAACTGGCGGTGGCGCGCGGCACGCTCTTGCAATTGCGGATCGCAAATGTGGCTCCGCTCCCTGTTGTGGCCCTGAACGGCAACGGGCACAAGAACGGGCATGAGTACACGAACGGCAGCGCTCGGCAATTACAGGAAAGAGAGCAGGTAGAGTACTGGTTCCTGCTGAACACTCGTGAGAACAGAGACTGGGTTGAGGCTCTCGGCAAGGGCGAGGCCGATCTGGTCGAAACTCCACTTGCGCAGTTTTATCTCGACGAGGACGATCCTGCCGCGCTGAGCAAGCTCAAAGCGGCAATAATCATAGAGCGTCCCAACGTATACACACTATATGAACAGAACATCGGCCTGCTTACACCGATCATGGCAGAGAAGCTACAAGAGGCCGAGGGACAATATCCGCCAGAGTGGATCTCTTCCGCTTTTGAGGAAGCAGTGCTGAACAACAAGCGTAACTGGCGTTATATAGAACGGATTCTCGAGCGGTGGACTATAGAGGGGAGGCAGAGTGGAAAAGATAGGGGACCTGTTGAACAATCTCTCGATCTCGACAAATACACAAAGGGGAAGTACGCCTTCCTCTTCAAGCCGGACGAGAAATAGCGAGCAGGCGGCGGGCGGTACCGAGTTGAACACGCCCTCGGAGAATCCAGGAGCCGACACGGGGCGGTTGCCGTCGGGCGCCAGCCGTAGAATCGCGCCTGATGGGCGGATCCTTGGGGCCGACGTGTGCCCGTATTGCGACGGGGCGGGGTGGCTGCGGATGAACGCCCCCGTTGGCGACCCCCGGTTCGGCAAGCTATATCCTTGCGTGTGTAGAACGCAGGCTACGGAGCAGCGGAACCTCGAAGACCTTTATCGCCTGAGCAAGCTCGACGCGTTCCAGACCAAAGTATTCGCCGACTTCGACCCCGAGACACCGGGCGCGACCGAAGCCTATTACGCTGCTGCCGACTTCGCGACACAGCCGGAGGGGTGGCTCGTTCTGCTTGGGAAATACGGCACGGGCAAGACGCACCTGGCGGCTGCCATCGCCAATTACGTGGTGCAAGATCACCACATGCAGGTTTACTTTGCGGTCGCGCCCGACCTGCTCCATTACCTGCGCTCAGCCTATGCGCCGGGCAGCGACACCACGTATGACGAACGGTTCGACCAGATCAGGTCGGTGTATCTCCTGATCATCGACGACCTGGGGGCAGAGCAGTCCACGCCCTGGGCGGTAGAGAAGCTGTACCAGATTTTCAACTACAGGTATAATCTGCGCCTGCCGACTGTCGTTACGTCGAATTGTGACCTCGATGCGCTCGACCCGCGCATCCGATCGCGCCTGTGCGACCCCGACCTGTGCAGGCATGTCGTCCTCACGTCAGGCGACTACAGGATGCGCAGGATGGACCCTAAGTTTGCGAATCGCTCATCAGGCGGCAGAGAGCCTGAGGACGGCCGCGGCCAGTCGGCAGGCCGGCGACAGGGCTATGGGAAGGGGCAAGGTAGGTAGCGAAACTACCCGATAACTCGCATACCATAAGAAAAAGCTAGGGTGCGACTTTACACGCACCCTAGCTTTTTAGTTTGCCGGTCTATCTATTTCTTGTTGCGAGAACCGCGTCCGCCGAGCGCGCCTGATACCAGCGCCTTTTTGTTAGTGTCGCGGCCCGCATCAGGAGCTTTACCACTACCCTCTTCCCTCTCGCCTGCCATGCGCTCCATCTCGCTCTTCATGACCGTGAGCCGGTCATTCTTCGGGTCGAGGCGTATCAGGCGGCCGTAGAGGCGGGCGGCTTGTCCGTACTCTCCCAATGCCGTAAGCTGCTTGGCGAGTGCATAGTGGGCGGGCACGTCCTCCGGGGCAAGCGCGAGTAGTTGGTGTAAGGCGGCGATTGCTTCGTCGGTGCGTCCTTCGTGGATGAAGAGGTCGGCCAGCGAGCGTTCTCCTTCCACAGCTTCACTGTTGCATCCACTCTGCACGTACATATTAAGCAGATGCTGTCGGGCGTCCACATCGCGAGGGGCAATGCGTACGATACGTTCGTAGATACTGATGGCACGATCGTGCTGTCCCATTGTGTAGTGCAGGTCGGCGGATTTGCGATAGGTCTTGATGGCGTCCTTGAGCAAACCTGCTTTCAGTTGCAACTCGGCGAGTGTGTTCAGTTCGCGCAGGCCGTAGTCGGTCATGCCTAGCTTGAGATACATATCGCTCAGTTTGCGGCGCACGGCGACGTTGTTGGGAGCCAATTTTGCCATGTGGCCCAGCGTTTCCAGCGTCTTTTCGTTGTCGTTGTTCTTCTGGAAAAGCACCAGGAGGTCGTTTAGCTCGGCCAATGCCTGGTTTAGCTGACCCTGGCGGAAGTAAATGTCGGCCAGGCGGGTGTACACGAGATAGTCGTTGGGCATGATCTGCTTGAGCGACTGTAGCGCGTCCATTGCGCCCTGCCAGTTGTTTTGCGAAGCCTGTGCCTCGGCAAGTGAGTAATAAAGCTGGATCGGCTCGGAGAGCCGGGTGAAGCTATATTGTGGACGTGGAGATTGGAGCGCCAGGTCACCGCTGTTGTGCAGAGTATCACTCAAGCCGCCATGCGTCCTGAAGATTTCCAGCACCCTGCTGTAGTGAAGAGCCGCGACGGCTCCTCCACCCAGATCCTTGCCCGTGCTTTTTGCCATGAGCGCAAGGTCGCCCCGGTACTGGCGCATCAGCACTTCGAGCAAGAGCCATGTCTTATCCATCTCGCGGGTTTCGGCAGTGGTCAGTAATACAAGGCCCTGGTCAATGGCGTCGGCTGCGATCTCTATGAGGTCGGTGCGGCTCGCCAGTATGGCAAGGCCGTAGTACACCGCCGGGTGAGCTTTGCGCTTGCCTTCAGCTTTGAGGGCAGCGTTCAACTCTTCAAGGAAGAGGCGATTGACGCTACGGCGCTTGGCCGCCCGTTCCAGTATGCTTTCGAGTGCGTCCCAGGCTGTGGGGTCGTTATTTCCGGCCAACGTCACGAAGAGACGGGCCAGTGCCATATCGTTGCCCGGGTCGAGATGCAACGCACGGCTCAACTCGGTGAGTGCTTCGTTGGGACGGCCCATGGCCATCAAGTATGTGCCTATGGCCAGTGCAACCTCAGACGAGTTGGGGAGCTTGAGCTTGAGGGCTTCGGCTTCTTCCAGTGCGCGCTCAAGGTCGCCGTTGGCGTACTGGCGCTCGGCAACGGAGAGCAGAGCCTTGGCTGCCTCGTCGATTTTGCCGGCTTCCATCAGCAACACACCCAATCGCGTCTGAAGGGTGGGGTTTGATGGGTCGATTTGCATCAGGCGACGGCACACCTCGGCGGCATTTTCAGGATCGTTGCGCACCACATATGTGTCCATCACTGTCTGGTACTTGGTGAGCGCTTCCTCTACATGACCCGAAGCCAGGAAAACATCGCCGAGCATGAGATGAACCGGCAGGTAGCCCGGGTCGGAGCCGATGACGGCCATGCAGGAGTCTATAGCGACCTCCCACTGGCTGAGCGCCATCGCCTTTTCTCCCTCGGCGATCATTCGCAGGTTCTCCTCACTGGCCGTGGTAATGACGTGCTGAAGTCCGGTATTCTCCGAGACTCCACGCGCAAAATAGCGCGTCCCGGGTATGTTGTGCTTTTCCTCGCCCAGTGGCAGGAGTTCGTCCGCCGACGCATCCTGTTCCGTAGGCATGGCGGTTTCGCCGGCAGGTAACAATGAGCCCGAGTTACTGGCAGAGTTGATGGGCCCTGTGGTTTCGAGGTTGCCGCTGTTGCCTCCGGGCACGGATGCGGCACGCAGGTATTCGGTGATCGAACGCAGAGCGCCACCGGTGCCCCGCATTAGCGAAGTCGGCTTGTCGTTGTTCATCGCAGGCTCGAATCCTGGTAGGCCACCCTCCATCAGAGCGGTTCCACCGTCCATAAGGGCAGTGCCCCCCTCTACGTTGTTTGAGCCTGATCCCAGGTCCATGCTGGTGGCGTCGTTACCCATAGGCGGCATCAGGCTCATGTCGGGCAGATTACCCGGGTCAAGCCAGCTATTCCCGCCTCTGCTGATGCCCATTAACTTGCTCTGGATGCTCTCGTTGTAAAGCTCCTCGGCGCGTTTTTCGAGCTCGGGGGTCTGGGGGTGATTGAAGCGCTTCTCCTTGAATACATTCAAAAGGCTGTTATATAGGGAAGAAGCGCGTCCGGGATTATTATCTGAGCGGTGAGCTTCGGCGGTGGCGGTATATAGCTCGATAAGTTCATCGGCCTCGGAACGGCCTATTTGATCGAAGTTAATCATGCCCAGTGCGCGCTCGTAGGATGCGGCGGCTTTGGCGAAGGCACGCTGTGACACGTAACACTGCCCAAGCACGTAGCAGGCTGACATAGCGAATTCGCTGTCTTGCAGGGCGCGCTCAAGGTATGGAATAGCAAGGTCGGAACGCCCCATCTGTTGCTGCAGTAGCCCCGCGCTGTAATAAGCAGCGCCACGCTTGGCCCCGGCCCGAATAGCTTGGTCGTAGAGGTCGAGCGCTGTGCGGAAGTCGCTTGCGCTCTGGGCCTCTGTGGCTTTCTCTACCCAGCTTTGGACTTCGGGTGTGTCTTCATTGAGCTGGATCAGTCCTGTGCCGGGCGCTGCCTGAGCTTTGCCGCCTGTATATTCACTGCCATCCAGCAATACAGTGCCTGCATTCTCGGCTATGCGGCGCTTTACCGCGTATACCCAGCGTCTTATTTCGTTGTTTTCGGGGTCAAGCACCGCGGCAACCTCGGCATGCCCTTGGGATTCGGTGAGCTTGCCTTCTTCGAGGGTGATCTGTGAAAGAGCCAGGTGCTCTCCTGCCTGTGCCTGTTTGTCGCCCACTTCCTGAGTGAGATCGAGCAGGCGAGTGCGCACTTCTTTGTCTCTGGGGGTGGCGCGAGCCAGGTCACGCAAGGCACGAACTGCCTCGTGGAACTGGTTCTTGGCTGTGTACAGGTCGGCCAGCCGCATATATGTGCTTTTGGCTTGGTCCAGATGCTGCATGGCCAGGTGTATCTCGGCGAGGCGATTTATCCCAAACAAGTCGTTCGGATCGGCCTGCACCAGCTCTTCATAAGCAGCGAGCGCGTCGTCCCAGCGCCGCAGACGGAACAGGCTTTGCGCCATATTGCGTCGCGCGGTCATATCATCGGGAAATTCGGTCAGGGCACGCGCATATTCTTTCATAGCACGTTCCCATTGGTTGGCCCAGGCGTATTCATGGGCACGTTTCATCGCTGTATCAAAGATGGCCTTGTTGCCAGGCATAATCAGCCCCTGTATATTGTGAGATTTGGTCTAGTTTAGCTTCGTTCGGTTCCAGCATACAAAGAGCAGCCGATATTCTGTTCTGCCCTTTTGTTCCGCATTATTTTGAGTATAGCACAGAAAAATCGGCCCATAACAAAATATGGGACAAAGGGACACAGGTAGTAGGAGGGAAGTACTGCCTGGTTGAGCAAGCGCTTCGCCTCCCTATTTTGTGTGTGGCGCTTGCCCTTTTGGGTATTGGGCTTTAGAATAGGGTAACTTAGCTCGCCACCAATCTTATTTTGACGGACAACAGCCGGTAGACACATGACGCAGGTACAATACATTCTGTCGCAGGTATCGTGGTCCACCGTGCTGGATGTGGGCGCCGTGGCGCTCATATTCTACTGGCTGCTGACGGTGGTGCAGGGGACGCGAGCCGTCCAGTTGGTGCGTGGGATTATCATTCTATGGCTGGCGTCTGCCCTGCTTTCAACAGTATTCCAGCTTTCGACGCTGACCTGGTTGATACGAAACTCGGGGCTGGCGCTGCTGGTAGCGATCCCGATCATCTTTCAGCCCGAACTACGGCGCGCACTGGAGCAGTTGGGTCGCACGAGCAATTGGCTCAACCGGGGAGCTATGGGTGCGTGGAGCGGGCGGAAGGTGCTGGAGCGCGCTATCGAAGAGGTGACTGCGGCGGCGGGCTTGCTTGCCCGTCAGAAGCACGGCGCATTGATCGTATTAGAGCGGCAAACTGGTTTGCAGGACTATACGGATAAGGCGGTGCAGATTGATGCGGAGGTTTCACGCCAGTTGCTCGCCAACATTTTCTACCCCAACTCTCCCATGCACGACGGGGCAGTGATTATTCGCAATGGGCGCATTGTGGCGGCCAGCACTGTTCTGCCTTTGTCTGACAATATCACCGGACCGCAGAACTACGGCACGCGACACAGGGCCGCGATCGGTATCTCGGAGTATTCGGATGCTATCGCGGTCGTGGTAAGCGAAGAACGGGGTGCGATCTCGGTGGCGGCCAACGGCAGGCTCGTAACCAACCTCACGACCGAGCGCTTGAGGAATCTGCTATTTGAGCTTTTCAATGTGAAAGAGCGTGAGAAGGGGCGGGAAAAGAGCCGTGTGAAAAATCCGGACAAGGCAACCGAGCCAAAGAAGCCATCTCGTCGCCCCGCGAGCGAGGAAACGCGTCCTGTAGCCGATGATCGCCAGCCCTCTTGAGTCTTAGATCTTAGATCTCAGATCGTAAGTCATGCGTGATACCCTGTTGCCGGGCGGTTGGATCCGCGGGCGCTTTTCGCAGGAGTAGCTGGCAAAGTTCGGCCATACGGGCACTATCATAATACGTACATATGTTCTATTATTAGGCAGTAAGCATTTCGCTTGCTGTCTTTTTGATTGGAGAGGAGGTAACCGAGTTGATAGAGCAGAGTATGTGTGACAACAAGTGCAGCGCCGACTATGCCGCGATGGACGATGAGGCGCTGGCCCTGGCGGGGCACGGCGGGGACAGGGAAACGCGGAATACGCTGTATCTGCGTCAGGCCGCATTGATCGACAAGCGACTTGTTCCGGCAAAGCGGCTGGCGAGCTATCTGGCAGCATCGGGTGCGCCCATTGAGGCATGTGATATCGACCAGGAGGGCTTTGTGATCTTCTGTACCCTGCTTGCCGAGTGGGATCCTGAGCGCATGCCGTTTGTGCCTTTTATGGCAGACATGATCTGGCGCCGCGCGTGCAAATATGTGCGCCAGTACCAGCACCTTAGAAGCAAGCGTGTGCGGATGGTGGCAATGGCGCGCATTCGCCCTCCGGCGGCAGAGGGCGGGCGAAGCGAGGATGGGAATGAGGTCGATCTGTTGGACGGCATGCAATCAGCGCGGCTTCGCACACCCGACGAGCCGGTCGAACACTCGCTGGCCGAGATTCTACGCTGGCAAGTGCTGATCGGCGCACTGCGCGCCGACCGTCGGCGGTTTGTGCGGCTGCGTTTCTGGGGGGACCGATCAAGCGCCCAGATCGCCTTGTGGGAAGGGTGTTCTCCCAGAACAGTGAACAGGGGCCTGAATGCCGCGCTGGCCCAACTAAAGTACCAACTGGTCGAGGAGCGCGACGCGGTGTGAGCGTCATACGCGAGTAGGAACACGGATCACGAAGATAACAAGGAAGCTTTACGAGGGCAAGTAAGAGGCCACGAAGATATTAAAGGACTAAGAGATGACGGAAGTATGACGCATGACGCATGACTTACGATCTAAGATCTAAGATCTACGACTCACTAAAACCCTGCGAGGCGCGAGTTGTATTCGCCGATTGCGTTCAGGATGTCGTGGGGGGCGGGAGGGTCGCCGGGAACCAGGAATGGGATGTCGGCGTAGTGGCTGAGTGGGTGGGCCGATAGGCCGGGCATTTCGAGCTTGCTCCACTGGCCACCGTTGATAGCGCAGTCGCCCACCGCGATCAGCGTGGAAGGCTGGGGCAGCAACGCTATCTCGCGCAGCACCCCGTCGAGGTCATGAGCGAGCAAGAGGCCGGTCACCAGCATAACATCGGCCTGTGCCGCGGTTGGCACGAAGTAGATGCCAAGCGCCGCCAGTCTAGCCTCGAAACGCGGGGCGCGGAGGGCATCGCACGCGGCGGCATCGCCATCCGCCCCGCCCATGTGCAGGTGATACACCGCTATCGATCGTTGTCGTGCAAAGTTTGCAAACATAATTCTGCCTTGATCTTTTAAGGTGCGGTCAGCCATGGGACGGTGGCCCAGTCAAGTAGGGGGGTGAGGCGGCTGTTGGACAGGACGAACAGGGCTAGTTGAGCTACTACCAGGACGAGGGCGATCAGTAGAAGGGGGTCGGACAGGCGGTTGCGCGTTATGCTCGGAGTGTCGGGCTTGCTCTCAACGGGCTTGAAGACCACCGAGAGCCAGGCCGCCGCCACAAGTGCCGCGCCTAGCAAGAGCAGGCCGAGCCAGAGGCCGCCGGTGTTGGCTGCGCTCCCGGCCACCAGCATCGTGCCCGCGAACCCCCCGAACGGCGGCAGGCCGAGCAGGGAGGCCGCTCCGATCAGCGCGATCCAGCGCCCACCCAGCACCAGCAGAGGCACAGCCAATGCAATATTAGTCGCCACCAGCACAGCGCCCACTGCGCCCGTTTGCGAGCCGGAAAGGAGGCCGTATACAGCCCATGACACCGCCAGCGCCACTGTCATCGCCTTGACGACGGCTACTGCTGACGCCTTTTCTGCGTCCCATTGGGTATCGGGACGCGCCGCCGGCTTGTGTATCGCTCCCAGCGCACGTATTCCCGCGAGAAGCGCACCCACCGCGCCGAGCCAGCCCGCAGCCGCGCCCCGCGCCAGGCCGCCCTCGATGGGAGCGAGCATGAGCAGGCCCGCGACCAGTGCCACCGGCGCGACTGCTCCCAGCAACAGGATGGCCCAGGCAGGCGTGGTTTCGAGCGCGTCGGCATGGCCCGCGGAGAAAGGCATCGTACCCGCGCGCACCAGCAGACCCACCGCCAGCAACGCCACACCGAACTGCAACAAGCCTGTGTTCTCGAGGTTGAAGCCATAGCGGTCCAACAGCGTCGACCCCGCTATCCACAGCACGGTTGCCAGCAGAGCCAGCGCCAACTGCTTGAACGCCCCAGCCAACTTGCGGGCGGTGGTCTGCTCGTTGCCTGTGAACTCGGCGCGTGCTTCGTCGCTTGTGGGTAGGTCGCCGGCGGGCGCGGCGATATTGCCCACCAGCACGAATACGCAGGCCGACACAGGTAGGGCCGCCGCGAACAGAAGCAGGGCCGAGGCCAGGCGATCGGTCGAGAGGGCAGCGCCCGCCAGCAGGGTAGAGGTGAGGCACACAGCGGCTATCCGCCAGGGGTCGCCGCTTGCCCGCTCGGTGTCCTCGTCTGCGGTCAACCAGCCGTAGATCAGGGCGCACAACAGGGCGACGTTAGCGGCGGTCAGCACGTAGCGCGCAGGCACTGTGATCGCCAGTGTAACCCCAAATAGTGTGCTTGTCTGCCCGTCGGATACGATGGAGAGCAGACCTGCTTCGAGCAATATGGTGATGCAGGCTATTACAAGGGCGAGCAGGCGCATCAGGGGAGCGCCACCGGCCACGGTCCTCGTGCGGCGGCCCCACGCGATAAGCGTTGCCAGCACGCCCCCTATGAGGGGCGCATATAGAGTCCAGTCCAGTCCTACGCTACTCATGGCGTGCCGGGTCCTCCTCCGGTGCATCGGGAGCGGCTTCGCCCGGCTTCACTACCAGGGCGGTGCTCGTGGGGAAGATGCCGTCGCGCCTATCGAACAGCACGTTTAGTTCGTGAGTGTCGTAGCGAGCGGCCAGCACGTACCACAGGTAGCTGACCAGCACGCCCAGCGCGAGCCTGCTCAACGCCAATATGCCCAGGATGCCCGCCCCTGGTGTGGCGACCGCTATGAGGTACAGGAAAAGACAGGCTGCGTTACACAACGATAGGAGGGCCAGCCCCAGTTTGACCGCCGACCGTGAGCCTTCGAGCACGATTAACAGCATTGAGGGCAGGACGAGCCAGTAGAAGCCCAGCAGATTATTCCGCGGCACATCGAGGTTAGTGAGACCTGCGAGACCATAGCCTGCCACCCCCACCAGGAGAGCCAACCCCCACAGCCAGAGCCAATCCTGGATCCCCCGTTGGGCGGTTGAAGAGGGCCCCGCAGGTGGAATGGTACGTTTGTCCTTTTTCCCTGTGGCCGGGCGAGGGCGAAAGATAGTCAGGCCCATGATAGCGACCGTGATAACAGCGGTCACACCTTCAATGGATGCCGGGTAGGTACCCGCGCCGGGTGCGGTCGACGACCACACGATCCACGCCATGCCGAGCCACTGGGCAAGGAAGGCCACCAGTCCCACCCGTTCGTCGCGCTGGGTGAGGAGAAGGGCGCTACCGATGGCTATTAATATGGTTGGCAGTAAGTCGGACATGGGCATTAAGTTCGTTATCGAGTGATGGCGAGCAGTAATAGCAGGGTCAGTAAGAGAGCCAGTGGCAGGAAGTAGCGCCCTTCGAGGCGGGCAAGGAGGCCACCTATCCGCATGGCCGCTGCGGCCACATACGCGCCTGCTCCGTAAATACCTCTCTCCAGCCATATAAGCGATACCCACCAGACGGAAGCGGGCGGCTGGGTTATGAAAGGGTTGGCGGGCCGCTCGCCCGTTGCCGCCCCATGTTCCGGTGCGGGCTGGACTTCGGGGACAGCCCCCCTTTGCAGGCGGGCGAGCGCGGTGGGGAGCAGCACTCCCGATTCTACCACGCGCGACCTGGCCCACACCCGCAAGAGCAACCCCACCAGCACGAGCACCAGCACTCCAGCCGCTGGCAGGGTAATGGGTAGCAGTTCGCCTGCCAGCGTGAGGCCCGTCCAGGGCAGGTCCACCGCCTGACCTCTGCCCGCGATGTTCGCTATCGTTTCGACCTGCGGAATCCACAGGCCTGGCAGCACGCCGCCCGCCACTGAAGCCGCCGCCAGCAGGAGAGCAGCGGCGCTCGTGACTATCAGGGCGCGTCTGCCTTGCTTGCCAGGTGCGGGGTGGCGCGTGACAGTGGACGCAACATGGAGGGCTGTGCCGCAGGCCGCCATTACCGCCCCGCCCAGCAGCACGATCGGGTACTGGGGCGAGCGCGTTTCCACCAGCGCGCCCGACAACAACCACAGCCCGAGGAACCCTGTTGTGAGCGGCGCACCCGCCAGCGCGAGGCCCGCTACCGCCCGCGCCATGCTGTTGAGTTCATGGTCATCACGCCCGGCCAGTTGCAGAGCCATGCGGCCCACACCGTATCCTGCAAGCAGGATGAGCGCGGCCCAGCGTCCCGCCGGGGCGTCCAGACCGAGCGCCCACGCCAGCAGCCCCATGTAGAAGGCGGTCAATGCGGCAGGCCAGCGAGCAGTGCCCGCCCACAGGAGCGTGCTCGCGCCACCCGCCACGGCGGTCAGCCCACCCAGGATCACGAGCGCAGACATCGCGCCCGCCCACTCGCCGGGAGTAGAGCCTGTGAGCGCGCCCTGCGTGACCAGCGCTTGTAGGCGTAATATTAGTAGTAGAGGAGGCACACCCAGTGCGAGGCTGTGGGCCAGCGTGGAGGTCGTGGTCGTGTGTCCGCTCCCGCCGGCGATGGCGCTCCAGCCTGTGAAAGGCGACAGGCCGAGCCACAGGAGCGAGAACCCCACGATCAGCGTGAGCGGCCAGATGCTCAGCGCCGACAGCGACAGCGAGTTCAAGTGGTATTCACCGCCTGTCGTGCGCCCCATCAGCAGCACAGCAGCCAACAGCAGGAGCGCCCCCCCACCCAATGACACACGCGAGAGCACATTGTCGCCCGTCCCCGAAGCGTCGTCCCAACCGTAAAGCGCCCACACAAGGAGCGCCAACACTAGCACCTGCACCGCGAAGGCTCGCAGGTCTACTGTGGCCGCAAGGCTATATAACGTGCTGATAGTGCCCGTGGCCAGCGCCAGCACGCGTGGCGTGTTCTCTCGTGCCCGCATCCCGATTTTGAGCAGGGCCGCCAGACCGAGGGCGAGGCACCAGGCCCCTACGCAGGCGGATAAAGTGTCGCTAGTGAAGATGGGCGTGTGCAGCCAGTCCGTGATTTCGGCACCGACTACGGCCTTGCCCTGTGCGCTTCCCGCGCCCTCCAGCACGAATGACAGCACAAGTGAGGCTGCCACGCCCACCAGCGATATGGCCCAAGCGGCGCGCGCTCGCACAACGACGTTGGCCGCAAGGCCCATCGACCAGCACGCCAGCGTGGTTATTATCAGCAGCAGGAGCGCGTAAACCAACTTGCTATCTCTCCGCGCACGGCAGGCACAGGTCGAGCGACATAAGGACGAGCGGCACGTCTTCCAGGCGAACGCCGTGCACGATGCCGGGCAAAATCCCCAGAGTGGGGAACGAGCCTGCGCTCAGGTGCAGACCCCGCACGCCCTCCGGCGCACCGTCCAGCCAGCACAATATCTCGCCTCGGGGGCCTTCCACCCTGCTGATGCCTTTGCCTGTGCGCATCTCGTGTGTGCCGCGTGCCCTCACAGGCCCGGCAGGCAGGTCGTCCAATGCCTGCTCTATCATTCGGAAGCTCTCCAGGCATTCGAGCAGTCGCACTACCAGCCGGGAAAAAACATCGCCGTTGCGCTGAACAATCACAGTCGCGGCTTCGTCTTCGTATGCGCCCGTGGGGGAGGATGCACGCACGTCCAAGGCCACGCCACTTGCCCGCAGGAGGGGGCCACGTAGTCCCGCAGCCACCGCTTCGCGCCCCTTGATTACGCCAAGGGTAGTTAGCCTGCCTGCTATCTCTCTGTTATTGATCGTGGCGACCACCTGGGCACGCAGGGCACGCTCGCAGTGCCGGGCCGCCAGGCTGAGATTCCTGGTGGCGGCCTCGTCGATATTATGGGTCATGCCGCCATAGGTGATAAGGCCGGGCTGTTGGCGTGCTCCTGTCCAATCTGCCCCGGCGTTAATCAGCCTCTCGCGTACCTCGCGTAGGGCTGTTGCGCTCGCGGTTAGGCCAAGCTCGTCGATAAGTGACGAGGCGTTTTGCAGATGGGACACGATGCGCTCGATCTCGGCCAGCACCAGGCGTAAGTAATAGGCGCGGGGTGGCACTATAAGGTGGGACATTGACTCGGCGGCCTGCACGAAGCAAAGAAGATTGGCCTGCGAACACGATACGCAAAGGCGTTCCACCACCGACAGAGCGCGCGCCCACTCTATCCCCCCGTCGGTAATTCGCTCCTCCAGCCCCACGTGGTTCCAGCCAAGCTCAACGTCGGCCACCCTCACAATAGCAGAGCCTACCAGCATCTCGTTGTGCGGCTCCAATTCCAGGCTGAGGCGCACCGGCCATGGCAGCCATTGTGTGTAGGGGCCAAAAACCTGCGACGCCGCCGGGCTATGTGGCTTATGGGTTGTGGCTTGCGGGTTGGTCATGGGTGATTTAGGCTTCGCCTTTACCGTGGTAATACTGTCTGCTACTGGAAGATAGCGGACAGGCGAGACCGGATCTCTTGCTCTGAGAGGGCGGCCTGTGGGTAGATACCTGAGATCGATTCTACCATGCTCGCCGACGAGGTTATTATGAGTGTGTAAATAATGTCGTCCAGCACGTAGAAGTAACGCAGGGTTAGCTCACCTGTGCGTTGCGAGGGGGCAGAGCCGGAGATGGCGAGGTCGGCGTCGGGGTTGGACGGTTTGTGCCTGCGCTTCTTACGGCTCTGGGTTTCGGAGTCCGCAGCATCCCCTGCCGGGGGCGCAGGCGCGATGGCTCGCTCGCCCATGATGCTAATGAGGAGGCCACCTGCTTTGCGGAAAGCCAGGGCCAGTTCGGCTACGGGCGCATCACGGAAGTAAAGGCGTACTTCGCGATCGTCATCTTCGCGCAGGAAAGCGTACCCCGCGAGGTCGTTGCCGAGGGTTTCTTCCGCATCCTCAGCCTCACCGGCCTCACGTGGCTCGGACTGCCACGTGTCATCGTCGGAGGGAGGTAGGTCGTCGTAGGGGTGAGACGTGCCGTTATCGGGTCTATCCATAGGTGGTGCTTACTGCCTGCTGTTGGGGCGTGCGGACCTTGCAGAAATGTCTAATTAGCGGCAACAGGGGTTACTATAACAGCCGCCATGCGTGAGCGTCAAGCGTACAGGCTAATGCGTATTGCGTATTCTGCGTGGCTTCGCATGGCTGACGTTATGTAGGAACACAAACGAATTGAAACGCAAAGACGCAAAGACGCAAAGGAGAACGCCAAGAAGTATGAAGACGGTGACGTAGTCGTCGCATTGGTCGTACTCTACCAGGTAATGAGAGTCAATTAAGAATTAAGAATTCAAAATTAAGAATTCCACGCCAGCGTGCTATAATTATCCTGCTATGCAGATTGCGTTCAACGGGTACTTCTGGGGCCAGCCACGCACGGGATCAGGACAGTATTTGCGCCACTTATGGGACGCGCTACCTCGTGTCGCGCCCCATGGAACTCGGCTTACTTTGTTGTTGCCTCCTGACGCCGAGCCGGACGATGCGCACGCCGGTATACGTGCTATTCGGGGCAGGCAATTGCCTGTGCTGGGGGGGCGAGTTGACAAACTGGATAAGGCGGCGTGGGAAGGTGTGAGCGTGGCGCGATTAGCCCGGCGTGCGCGGGCCGACTTGCTGCATGTGCCTTATTTCTCGGCTCCCCTCCCGCCGTTCAAACCCTGTCCTGTCGTCGTGACGGCGCATGATATGATCCCCTGGGTCGCGCCGGGCTATGCCGAGTCTGCCGCTGTGAAGCTCTACTTGCGCGTGGCTGTGGCCTGTGTTCGGCGCGCCGATATGATACTGGCCGACTCCGAGGCCTCGCGTCGTGACGTAATCAAAGTGCTGAAGGTCTCGCCGCGCAAGGTACGGGCTGTGTATCTGGGCATGGAGAGCCACCCTTCCTACTCACCGGACGAGATCGCGGCTATGAGGTCTCGCCTGGGTCTGCCCGCCAATTACGCCTTCTACCTGGGAGGCTTCGACAGGCGCAAGAACGTGCCCCTGCTGCTGAGGGCGTGGCATTCCGCCTTGTCCCGGCTAGAAGGTGATCCACTGCTGGTAATCGGCGGCAAAGTGCCTGCGCCGGGCGGGGTATTTCCCGACGTGATGGGCGAAGCGCGCACGCTGGGTTTCTCAGGGGATGGCTCGGCTGTGCGCTTTCCGGGCATGGTGAGCGAGGAAGACAAGCCCCTGATCATGGCGGGAGCGCAACTCTTCGTCTACCCCTCGGCCTATGAGGGATTCGGTCTCGACCCCCTGGAAGCGATGTCGGTCGGCTGTCCCGTGGTATCATCGTCGGGCGGCTCTCTGGACGAGGTGGTAGGCGATGCGGGACTGCTGGTGCCTCCCAATGACGCGGCCGCGCTGTCCGAGGCAATCGTGCGCGCCTGGAACGACCCTCTCCTGCGCGCAGATCTGTCTCAACGGGGCAAGCAACGCGCAACGACCTTTACATGGGAAAAGACGGCGGCGCAGACATTTGCCGCGTACGAACATTGTGCGCAAAAGCCGAAACGCGGAGCGGGGCACTGATATGCGCGTGATGTGGATCTGGCACGCGGCTGTGGTAGCCGAGTATCGCAAGCCCCTCGCGGAACTGGGCCAGCACGACGACCTCGACCTCGTGCTGCTCACGCCCAAACGCTGGCCCGAGCGGGCGGGGCAGATGGTGTATGCCGAAGCGGACGAAGCAGGCGCACCCTATCAAACGGTGTGTGCGCGCACTCTCTTTACGGGCTTCTACTACATATATATGTTCCCAAGCCTGTTATACCAACTGCTGAAGTACCGCCCCGACGTTGTTTACTGTTATGAGGAGGCGCACACTTTCATTGCTGCCTGCGTGCTGTTCCTGTGCCGCGTCTTCTTGCCTGACAGCCGCGTCCTGCTCTACGCTGCGCAGAACATCAAGAAGCGCTATCCCATCCCGTTTCGCCTGTTCGAGCGATATTGCTTCAAGCGTGCAGATGCTATCCTGGCCTGCGGCACTCGCGTCGCCGCGACTTTGCGCTCGAAGGGCTATCGAGGTGACCTGCACGTCGTAGCGATCCCCACCGACGCGCACGCCTTCGCGCCCGATGTGGACAAGCGGACGCAGTGGCGACAACAGTTGGGCCTACCCGATGACGCGCTCGTGACAGGTTACGCGGGTAAATTGGTCGAGGAAAAGGGGTTGAGGACACTCTTGCGCGCCTTCGGTGACGTGGCGCTCACACATTCGCGGGCGCACCTGGCACTGGCGGGTGGCGGTCCTCTGCACGATGAGCTAAGATCTACTGCCGCCGAGATGGGCATCGCGGATCGCGTGCATCTGGTGGGCATAATCCACAATACCGATTTGCCCGGCTTTATGAACGCACTGGACGTGTTTGTGCTGCCCTCGGAGACGCGCAGCAACTGGCGCGAGCAGTTCGGACGCGTGGCGGTAGAGGCGATGGCCTGTGGCGTGCCCGTGATCGGCTCGGACTCGGGCGAGATACCCACGGTGTTGGGCGACGCGGGACTGGTGTTCCAAGAAGGCGACCGCGATGGTCTGGCTCGCCAACTGTCGTGTCTACTGGCGGCGCCGGACGAGCGCACCCGTCTGTCCGTTGCGGGGCGTGAGCGCGTGGTGCGCCTATTCTCGGTCGAGCAGGTGGCGCGCAGGCACTATGAGCTATACAAGCAGTACAACGAGCGGTGACATGACACCCGTCGAGCCTGAGCAATCCCCTGTTTATACGCTGGGGAGCGTCTTGCTGGTGGTCGTGCTTGGGCTTGTGTTCTGGCTTACATGGCGCAACAACCCTTCGGCGGACGGCTATTATGCGTTGGGCCGGGCGAACGCCCTCTTGCAAGAGTCGCGCTACCTGGAGGCGCAGTCGTTGTTGGAGGACACGCTCAAGACCTTCACAGGGCCGCAGGTACGTCTGTCGCTTTCCTATGTGTACCTGGCGCAGCGCAACTCGGAGCTTGCCGAGCGACAGGCGCGGCTGGCTCTGCCCTCTGCAAGCCCTCCTATGCGCCCTCTGATACTGGCGCAGTTGGGGCGCGTGCTGCGCTTCGAGGGGCGCGACGACGATGCCCTGCTCATTTGGAACCAGGCGGCACGCGAAGCGCAATCCTATCCAGATTCCGAGCAGGCACCGGTGGTGGGCAGATCGGCCCTCTGGCAAACGGCAATGGCCCAGTGGGCGCACGCTGATTGGGATGCGACGCGCTCGACTTTGCAGGAGTTGGCGACTGAGCGCGGACCGGTTGACGTGTATGGGCGCTCTGCCCAGGTGAAACTGGCCGAACTCCTGGCGCAGGACGATCCTTCTGAGTCGTTGACTATGGAAGCGGCTGCAAAAGCGAGCGGTAGTACGTCTACGCAAACAGTCGTGCCTGATATGCATGTGCCGGGGTTGGGCGAAGGGCTGACCAACAGCGTGATCTCCACCACGCTTGCCACGCTCGATAATGCGCGTACCCAGGTTGCGCAGGCGCAGGCAGCGGGCGCAAGCGAGGCGGCGATTGCGACCCTGTGGGGAGGAATGTACCTCCAGCAAGGTGAGAATGCGCTGGCAAGGAGCACGTTAGAGAAGGCGGTCGGCCTGGAGCCTGATTATGCGCCCGCCCAGACGCGGTTGGCGCTGGCGATGTTCAATCAGGGTGATGCTGACGACGCACTGACGCTTCTGCAGAGGTCGGTCGCTCTCGGCGGAAGTGACCCGCTGACCCGGCACGTGCTGGCCCGGCTTTACACGGCGCAGGAGCAATGGGCGCTCGCTGAGGAGCAGTTGACCACACTGGACACATTGGAGCCTGACGGGATCGAAACGCATCTCGATTGGGCTGAGTTCTACAGGTTGCAGGGCGAGTATGAGAAGGCCGAAGGCGAGTACATCGCGGCGGCAAATGGACAGATCGTGGCCGATACGCTTGCCGGGCCTGGTAGCGCCGGGACCGGAGACTTCGATAGCTCAGGCAGCAACGCGGGACTCACACTGGCGCGGTTCTACACGGATGTGATCGGGGCGGGCTGTAACAAAGGCTTGCCCGCCGCCAGGCGACTTGTTGCCCTGCGTCCCGATGACCCCGACTCGTTCGACGCGGTGGGCTGGGCGCTGGTGCTTTGCGGGCAGTCGTCGCAGGCGTTATCGTCCTTGGAGGGCGCTATCGCCCGCGCGCCCGATGTGCCGCGCTACAGGTACCACCTCGCCCGCGCTTACTTCGGCCTGGGTAGGTACGCCGACGCCCGTGAGCAGTACAACCGCGTGCGCGACCTCGACCCCGGCGGCCCCTGGGAGAAGCTGGCCCTGAACGCCATTGTGAGCCTGCCCTCGCAGTAATGGAGCGCGTCATACGTCATACGTCATGCGTGACAGAGGAACATGGATCACGAAGATCACGAAGGCTAAGAGAGCACGTAGGTATAGGAAGGGTTTGGTTGGTTAGTAGGGGAGCACTGGGAGGCTTATACAAAATGTGCCCGAATGGACTACGCAAAAGCTGTCCCGCTTTGGCATGCTTAGGTCATTAAGTTAGTAGGAGGCATGTTACGCAGTTCGTGTGTTGGTTTAGATCGCCCGACGACTGAAGTCGCGGGCTACGTATACGAAGTCCGCCTTCGCGGACTGTAATACCAATACCATGCCTGATAATAGGCATCCGTCCCATCTAAGAGTAGTCCCCGAAGGGGGACTTTGCACTACGTAGCCCGCGACTTCAGTCGCCAGGGCGATCTTGCCCCCGAGCGCTCTCTAAGTAACGTGAGTTGCTAGGACACCTTCATGCATGACGTATGACGCATGACGCCTGCCCTCAAACCACCTTTGCCCGTCCTGCCATATCCAGGAACATCGCCAGGCCTTTCTGCTCGTTGGTGCCGAGAGTGTAGGTCTGCCGACCGAACAGTGCCTTCACTCGCTCTGGCGGGAGGCCGAGGGTCCCTGCGGCTGCGTCCAGCACTGTTGATGCCTGTTCGCTTGCCGCACGTTGGGATTGCTTCATCAGGCTTTGCAGGGCCGCCGTTGCGCCCGGCTTGCGGGCATCGAGGTCGCGCTTGTAGCAGAGTAGCTCCCACACCATCGGCAGGCCGGTCATGATCCACCATGCAAGGCTAATGTCCTCGACCGCCCAGCCTGCGGACGCCGCCTCGGCTCCCTTTCGTGCTGCATCGTTGCCGAACAGCAGGCGCGGGCCACTAACATCGTAGCCCTCGCTATCGGGCGGGTGCAGGTTGAGCTTGATGCCGTAATAGGGCGTCACCAGCGTGCGTAGAAGGTGGTCGGCTGTAGAACCGTTGGCGGCTGGTGTGATAGCGACGTCGCCGCCGTTTATGAAGTCAATGCGCTTGGGCGAGAGAAAGAGGGCTGTTTCTGCTGCGCCCGCCACCGCCAGACCGCAGCCTCCGAGCGGCGCGATCTTCTTGCCGTTTTGCTGTGCGCTCGCGGGGGTCACAAAGGCCGCATCGAGATTGTCTGCCAGCAGACTATCGAGCAGATCCACCGGCGTGGCGTGCTCGATTTCCAGCGTCCACGGCGATGACGGCGCAACCCAGCCAGCTTCCAGGGGGTACAGCAAAGGTGCGAAGTTGGCCCGGTTGTAGTAACCAATACGCAGAGGTTGCGCGGACGACGGTGCAGGTGGGGTATGGTTCATACTGCAGTTTACCATGCGCAACCGCCAACTGCTCGAATCGTTCTTAATATGTGGCCTGCCTTGCTCACAATGCGTGTGCAACGGGAGTCCAACAATGTCGATCGAGAGCGGGAGGCGCAGCATGATTCACAGGTCGAGAAAAGTATGGTTCGGTGCCCTATTCGGGTTCCTTATATTGCTAGCCATCACTTTCGGCTGGCGAGGGTCAGCGCTCTCCAGCGCACAGGTACCCCCAACAGGCGACGACTGGCAGCACGTGGCCGACGTACCCGCGAGCATCAATTTCCGCGATGTGTTCATGGCCACCTATATATCAGGCATCGCTTTGGGCGAGCAGAACAGCAGCGGGGTCGCTTACGATCTGGAATGGATGTCGTCGGGTGTATGGGGCAGATTGCTCCAGCTAACTCTCGCTGATTTCGACTTTCGCGCACCCCTATGGGCGGGCGTAATGGTCAACGACGAGGTGTGGGTGGTGGGCGAGCAGGGTCTGATCGCACATGAGCAGAACGGCACATGGAGTGAAGTGGCCTCGCCCGTACCCGGCGCCAAACTGGTCACCTTGCAGATGCTCGGTAGCGGCGACGAAGGCTGGGCCGGTGGGTTTGTGCCCGGCCCCACTGAATCTCAGTCCGAGCCTGTGCTCCTGCACTACACTAACGGCCAATGGCAGCGGGACGAATCTATAACTGGCGAGGGAACCATCAACTCTCTTCACTTCGCGCAGGGCAGTGGTTGGGCCGTGGGTAGCGTAGGCATCTGGCGTAACTACAGGGGCGAATGGAGTAAGGAGCAGGAGCCTGATCCCTGCCCTGAGAGCCACTGCTTCCCCACTTACACCGCCGTCCGTGCTATCAATGTTGACGAAGCCTGGATAGCAGGCAGTCGTATAGGGCTGTGCGGAATCTGCGTTTCCAGCCCCTACATGCTGCACAGAGATAACGGCAGGTGGCAGATCGCCTTGGACGGCGGTGTGCACGGCGACCCCACGCGTGAGGGAGCAGGCAGAGAGCTTTACGGCCTGACCTTTACCGATTACAATCCCTACCTTCCAATGCTCGCGTGGGCTGTGGGTACTTTACAGGGCGCCGATGGCCCGAAGCCCTACATACTTTCGCACAGCGACACCCAGGAACCATCCGAGTGGCAGTACGTGCCCTACCCCGCCGGAACCAACACTCAACTGACAAGCATCAGTATCCCGGACAGGGAGCACGCCGTTGCCGTGGGTACGGGAGGCACGATCCTGAGCTTCGGGTATGGGCCACAGCCTCCGCCCACTTTGACTCCTACTCCTGCGTTTCCCGCGCCCGTTCCGACCACGGTCGGTGCGCCCACGCCGACGCCGGCCGCGCCCGAAGGCCAGATCGCTACTCAGCGAGTGGCCGATCCTCACATGTCCGGCGTTGCTTACTTTGGGGTGGTGGGTCACACTTTGCGCGGCGGCTTCCGTGACTACTGGGAACAGCATGGAGGGCTGATGCAGTTCGGCTACCCCCTCACCGAGGAGTTTACCGAGGTCAGCGCCACCGACGGTCTGCCATATATTACTCAGTATTTCGAGCGGGCGCGCTTTGAGTGGCACCCAGAGAATGCACCACCCTATGACGTGCTGCTTGGCCTATTGGGACGCACCATAACGGCGGGCAGGGAAAACGAAGCGCCGTTCCAACGCGCAGTAGCACAGACAGGCTCCGGCACCATCTACTTCGACGCGACAGGTCATAATATGCCTCCTCCGTTCTCGGGCTACTGGCAGCAGCAGGGTGGTTTACCGGTGTACGGTTACCCGATAAGCGAGGCCTTTACAGAGATCAGCCCCACCGACGGTAAGCCTTATCTTGTGCAGTACTTCGAGCGCAACAGACTGGAGTATCACCCCGAGCTTCCGGATCTCTTCAAGGTAAGCATGGGTTTGCTGGGTGTGCAGATTCTGCAGGAGCGCGGTTGGATTCCGGGGATGGATTTGCATTAAAGGCAAACGCAATCCGTCAGCCTTCATGTATATATGCTTGGTTTGTGGAATTGGGTGTCAAGTAATGGCTTTTGGTGCTAAAGTAGAATAGCTAGAAGCGCCAAAGTAATTATGAAACAATGCCCGAACCCAAACTGCATATACTACACAAGGCTGGAGGAGTTGCCCGACGCCTATGTGCGCTGTCCGGGGTGCGGCGGACTTTTGGTAGACGCCGACATGCAGTCGGGCAAGCTAAGGTCGGGTAAACTGCGTTTGCCGCCCAGCCTGTCCATCCGCGATCTCGACCGGGAATTCGAGGAAGCGTTTCCCGGTGGGTCTCCATCAGGCCCTCTTGCAGGCGTGCCGAGCGCTGACGAAGCCGCTCCGTATGGCGGTGCCGAGGGTTATGCCGAGGGCGAATATTACCCCTACGACCAGTCGCAGGAGTATGTTGTAGACCCCGCAGTGGGTCCGACTTCTTTGTCGCTGATGGGCAAGATAGGCTATATTCTGGGCGGGTTGCTTTTGCTGGGGGCGTGTGGCCTGTTCATGGTGGTGCTTTTCACACGGGTGATCCCCCAGCAGGGCGCGGCCACAGGTCCAGGTGCGACCCAGACTGCCCTTGTCGCCCAGCACCCTGCGGTGAACACTCCCATAAGCGAACTCCCCACAGCAAGCAGCTTACCCGCCGTCGCACCTACCGTGCAGGCGGTCCCGCCACAGCCGACCGCCACGTCGCGACCGGCACAACCCACACAACCCGAACCCACCACGCAGGTGGTTGAGCCGACCCAGCCCCCGCCTCCCCTGCCGTCGGCCACTCCCGCACCGCCCCAGCCGACCGCTCCAGTGAATGCAACTGCTCCTCCGGCCCAGGAGCAGGCCACAGGTGGCGTACTCGATGCGTTCATGACCAACAGTGTGCAGAGCGGGCAGTCGTTGGACCGCGTGACCACGTATGGAGCGTCGGACGCCTTTGTGCTGTCAGTGCAAGCCGAGTTCGGGGCAGGAGGCGTGACCACGGTGCGCACGCGCTGGTACGGGCCTGATAATGGCCTGCTCTATGAGTTGCCGCGTAGCTACACGCTTGAGGGTACCTACTACTCGACCTTCACTCTGAAAAAGGACTCGCCCTGGCTCGAAGGCAACTATCGGGTTGACATCTATACCAACGCATCGACCACCCCGGCGTACAGCCTCCGCTTCTCTGTTGCCCCCTAGTTGGCATCGCGATATGGGGTTGACAGGGCACAGCTCTGTCCGGGGGTCTGGGGGTGTCCACCAGACACTTCTCTCTTCTCTCTTTCTCCCCTCCCTGAAGGGAGGGGCCGGGGTGGGTCTTCCTGCACCAGGATGATGGCATTGTCCCACTTCAAGCATGAAACGTCAGCAAGTGTAACCGCTTCGACTTCCGGAACGAAGTGATATACAATTAGCGCCATATGGAGAACAGACGCCCGGCCAATTACCCTGCCATACACGCGGACGGAACCGCCGAAGCGGACGAGCCTACCCAGGCCGAGGTGACCGCACGCGCTGGTGGGCGGAGCCGCACGCTCGCTTTGAACACCGCCATCGTGGCCGGGGCGTTTATCCTGAGCCGTGTACTCGGCCTTGTGCGTGAAGCCGTGATAGCCCGCCAGTTCGGTGCGTCGGGACAACTCGACACTTACATCGCCGCCTTCCGCTTGCCCGATGCCCTCTTCTTGCTTATCATTGGAGGCGCTGTAGGCTCCGCCTTCATCCCCGTGTTTACCGAGATGATGAGCAAGGGGCGTGAAACGCAGGCATGGCACCTGACCTCGACTCTTGTCAACGCGTCGATAGTGATGTTGAGCCTGAGCGG
>DATINP010000114.1:0-2563 GCA_035474135.1 Chloroflexia bacterium
GTGCCGAAGGCGGGATTTGAACCCGCACGTCCCTACGGACACTACGCCCTGAACGTAGCGCGTCTGCCGTTTCGCCACTTCGGCGTGGTGCACATAATTATATGCCAGCGAATGTTCGTTGTCAAGATAATAATTGTAGCAAAGTAAGCCACGATTTGGGCCGACACCCTACCCGGTTAGGCCGTCGGTTTGTGCCCGTTTGGGCGCTCATATTTCCTGCTCCAGCCCTTGACTTTTCGACCGTTTTAGCGTATAATTAGAACGAGAGTTCGAGTTAGTTGCGCACAAATTAGAGTTGATAGAGCTTGCATTTTGAGTGAAAGAGAGTAAAAGAATGGACAAGAATCTAATGAAGATAATTAGCAATAAGCCTGCTATCGGGTACGAGCAGGTGGCTGAGGTGCTCTTCAACTGTGCCTCGCTCCTGCAAATGGCCGGTGGCAACCCCTACAGGATCGCACATTACCGTCAGGCCGCCCTCATGTTTATGACCCTGGGCACTCCTGCCCTCGAAATGGCGCTGGACGAAGCACAATGGCCCCGGTTGAACCTGGGCAAGCGGCTGGGTGCGAAGATACGCGAACTGGTACGCGACGGCTCTATGGGCTTCTACGTCGAGCTACGAGCCGACCTGCCCCCTGCTGTTGACCGCTTGATGGACGTGTATGGCGTTGGCCCCAAGCTGGCGATTCGCCTGAACAAAGAGTTGGGTGTGAACTCGCCCCAGGAATTGGCAGACGCCGCTCGCCGAGGCCAGGTCGCCAAGTTGGAAGGCTTCGGCCCCAAGCGCCAGGCAGCCTACGCCCGGATACAGGGTCCCAACCCGCCGGGAGTACCCGGTAATGGCTCTCTGAGCCTGGTTCCTCAGGCAGATAGCGAATATGACGAGGCCTTGCCTGTAGCAGCCTAACCGATCTGTATAAATAGAAAACGTGAAAGCGTGCTTTGCGGGCACGCTTTCAGCATTTAAGTAGGCCTACTTCGTCAGGCGGTAAATAGTGAGATCGCCGTTCTTGTACACGAGCGTGAACCCCGGTATCTCGTAGCCGCAGTAGAGCTTGCCGAGCGCGGGCCTCGTGCCCGTGGGGAACCCGCCCACCGCGTTCGCACCGGCAGGGCAGTTTGATACGTTGATACCGTCGGTCGGGCCTCCAAGCTGGAGCATCGTAACACCGTAGCGCTGTGCAACCTGCTCGATGGTCGCCAGGTCGTCGAAGGGGATCATAACCGCGCGCCGCCTGCTGTGCCAGTTCAGTTCCCAGGGGTCGCGGGTCATTACCACATCGGCCGATGTGCTGTTCTGCACCAGCCAGTCCATCGCAACCGTGAAGCTGGTGGGGCGCGTGGTATTGGTGAGGTCGTTCTTGATTGGGTCATATGAAGGCCACAGGAACAACCCCGCAAGCGCCACCAACGCAACCACAGATGCGAACTTGCCTGCCCGCCCACGCCAGGCTGTTCTTATCAAGTCTGCAAGCCACACCAGCGCGCCCGCCAGCAGGAGATAGCACCAGGGGATAAGCACCTGGAAGTAACGTCCCTCGAAGTGCCAGTAGAGCAGGATAAAGAGCATGTACAGAGCTATGCTGAAGAAGGCCAGAGCGAACAGGCGGATTGCCCGCCCGGATACGGTCACGAGGCCAAAAAGCGCCCCCAATAGGGGAACAGGCCCTATCACGAAATCGCTATTGGTTACATCGCTCATTATGCCCCTGATCCATACCCAGCTGAAGTTGATGCCAATCGCGTCGAACAGGTTTTGGAAGCCGAATTTGCCGCCGACAATCCAGCGCGGGTGCGGTAGCTCGCTGCCTACGTAATACTTGTAGATGTTCTCCCACTCGTAGAAGGGCCAGTAGCGCAGTATCCAGGCATCGGATCCCTCGGTGCTGTAGAAAGGCGAACCGAAGTCGAGCACATTCCTTATGGCTAGAGGCAGCACCACCAGCACAAACGCGCCAGCGGCTATTGCCAGGCCGCGCCAGGGGATGCTCTCGGTGTACTGTTTGCCCTCCCTGCGCCACAAGAGCCACGCTGCGCCCAATCCTAACCCCACCAGTAATACTGCCCCGCTGGGTTTGCTCCAGATGATCAGCGCGGCCAGCACGCCGATCAGGATGGCACGGTAGGGCGTGTGCACGATGCCTGTCGTATCCCTGTCATCAACTGCCCGCCACACCAGCCACGCCAGCACGAAGAAGAGAGCCGTGAAGGCCAGGTCGTTGATCGGGAAGAGGATCGTGTTGAAGAAATAGTGTGGAGCAGCGTGAGCAGGCCTGCAACCAGTCCGGCCCGCCTGTCCCAGAGCCGCGACCCCACGTAGAATACGGCCCAGGCCAGCGCGAGCAATATCAGCAGATTGGGCAACTTGGCGGCCCAGGTTTCCGGGCCGAACAGCATGAAGAAAGGCGCGATCAAAAGCGGTTGGAGCAAAGGCCACGTGTCGGCTGGGTGGGTTAGCTGGGGGCGGTCGGTATAGAACTGCGCTGTGTAGTCGACAGTCAAACCGTGCCCTTCGACCAGGCTGCGCGCTATGTTCGCGTTCTCGGCATAGTCGGCGTGC
>DATINP010000115.1:0-3833 GCA_035474135.1 Chloroflexia bacterium
CCTCAATGATCAGGAGCAAGTGCCGGCACCCATACGACCTCGCCTCTCAGAATTAGCCCGAAGGGACTACACAAAACCTGTCCCATCTTGCCCCGCCTACGTCATTAATATATTGTGGGTCTCTGCAACACCTCATGTCACAGCTTATTCGGCTCGTTCAATTGACTCCCCCTGTGCGCTTTGATATAGTGATTGGTGGCTGAGAGGGGTTGGAGAAGACACTAATGCCAAGGGTAATCAGGATAAATCACATCGGGTTGGCTACCGAGAGTATCTCGGACGCCCTGCGTGTGTTCGGCGACGGGCTGGGCATGGAGATTGCGGGTGGCGAGGTCGTGCCGGGCGATAACGTGCGCGTGCTGTTTGCGCCCGTCGGCGAGTCGCGCTTCGAGTTCCTTGAACCCGTGGGCGACGAGGGGCCTGTGCACAAGTTCCTCGAAAAGCGTGGGCCAGGCATTCACCACATTTGCCTGGAGGTCGAAGACTTGCGCGGCATGCTCGACCACTTGAGTGCGCTCGGCGTCGAATTGATAGACTCGCAGCCTCGGCCGGGTGCGCACGGCACCATGGTGGCCTTTGTTCACCCCAAGTCAGCCAACGGTGTGCTGATCGAGCTAGTGGAAACCCATCCTGATAGCGGGTCGAATTCTTAGTCAAAGGGAGGCAGATATGCTCAATGAGGAGCAAAGGACTGAAGATCGAAAGGAGGCAATGGAGCCTCTGAGCTATGGATCATATTTGCGTGTGCCCGAATTACTGTTGTTGCAGTCCCCTCTTGGCGACCCGCCCGTGCCGGACGAGATGCTCTTTATCATCGTCCAGCAGGCGCAAGAGCTTTGGTTCAAGCAAATCCTGTTCGATCTGCACCGTGTAATCGACGATCTGACAGAGGGCAATGTGCTGAATGCGGTACGCATACTGATCCGCCTATCGCGCATCATGCAGGTGCTCGGCGACGAGGTAGATATACTGGCGATGATGCCGCCACGCGAGTTCCATAGGTTCCGGGGCGTGCTTTCCCCCGCCAGCGGCTTCGAATCGCACCAGTTCCGCGAGCTCGAGTATGCATCAGGGCTGGACGGTCAGACATTCATCAAGGTGCTGGAGAAACACCTGGGTCTGGCGTCGATCGAAGATCGCTGGCCAACCAACCTGAGGCAAGCAGCTTACACCAACCTGGCCGCAGTTGCATCCGACCCGACCGACGCTTGGACGGCGGTCTACGACGATGCCGAGCGCTATCCGGAGTTGTTCGCGCTCGCCGAAGCGTTGAGCGAATACGAAGTCTATTTCGGGGTGTGGCGCTTCAAGCACGTCAAGCTGGTGGAGCGCAGTATCGGGGGCCACGTTCCCGGCACAGGCGGCTCCGCAGGCTCAGGCTATCTGCAAAAGACCTTGCAATACAGGTTCTTCCCCGAGCTTTGGGAAGCCCGCAACCGCCTGACACAAATGCATCCCGGAACGTAATGCGTAATACGCCACAGGAAGGACGACCGACGACTGACGACCGACGACGCTGGTCATGCGTCATGCGTCATGCGTCATGCGTCATGCGTAATCAGTCGTCAGTCGTCGGTCGTCAGTCGTCCTTCTGGTCACCGGTCGTCCTTCTGGTCACCGGTCACTGGTCACTCGTGTATAATATCCAAGTGAGACGCACCACGAACCTGGCACAAATCTTTTTAGCGTTCTCGCTACAAATCCATGATTGTCGGCACCGCACGTATCACCCTTTATTTACCTGAAAACTATTCGCTGAAAGACAAGCGGCAAGACGTCAAGTCGTTGCTGGCTCGCGTCACCAACCAATTCCACATCGCCGCAGCCGAAGTGGGCAATAACGAGCACTGGCAAACCGCCACAATAGGCATTGCCTGCGTCAGCAATGACGCTCGCCACGCCAACGAGATCGTCTCCAAAATCGTCAATTACATAGAAGGCAACCTCGTGCAAGGGCACATGGAGGACTACGAGATCGAGATCCTGCATCTCGATTAGCGCAGCCCTGCCGCAGCGGACGACATCACCCCTATGTGATATGGCGCCCGGCGTCGGTCATCCGCCGTCTCTCGCCCCGGATTGACACCCGCTCTTTTCCACTATACACTCGGATTCAGACGCGGATGTTCCTTTCGACCTAGCCGGAGGCGTATGCCATGCTTTTTTCGGGCCTGTGCAGCGGTGAGAGCCGCCTGCAACGGCGCGTAGGGCATGATCGTGCTCGCAACCGATCATACTCTCGCGCCTCGCACAAACCCTTTCGTTTGACCAGAAAACCAGGAATTATCTTAACTTTCCTAGTACTCATAACGCTCAGTCCGCTCCCTTCAGCGACGCGAGCCGCCGTACTATCCCCCGACACTACAACCGGCGCACCCGCCGCACTCCCCACCGTAACGGGCGCCGACCTGACTCTCACCGGCTCAGTTCTCGGAGCCAGCGACAATGGCGGCGAAGCCAATGACCCGTACTTCAAGAACGACCTCACCCTTCCTGATGGGCAGACGCAGGCAGTATTCACGTCCGACCCGGTCCAGGCACCTATAGATTTCAGCGACGTGGCACCCCACTGGTGGGCCGATCTCCCCGACACCACTGCTGTGACTGTGGAAGTCCGCACAAGCAAGGACTCGCAGACCTGGGCCGATTGGCAAACCGCAGACGAAGAAGACGTTATCTCGGCCAGCGACAGCCCCACCGAAACATACAGCAGCCCAATTCAGGTTGATCAGACCGAGCGCACGCACCGCTATGTTCAGAGCAGGGTTACCCTCTACTCAGGCGCGCCGGGCGTAACCCCCGTGTTCCATAGTCTTAGCTACACGTTTATCAACGCGGGTGTCACCCCCAACCCGCCCAAACCGCAGGTGATGATACAGGGTACGCCCTCCGACGTGGCCAAGCCCCTCATGGTCTCACGCGCCGACTGGGGGTCTCCACAGGGCGAGAGCAGCCCGAAATGGACGCCCACCTATAAGCGAGTCACGCATATTGTCGTGCATCATACAGCCACGACCAACAAGGCCACCGATTGGGCGGCAGAAGTACGCTCGATCTGGTACTACCATTCAAAGACGCGCGGTTGGGGCGATATCGGCTACAACTACCTGATCGATCCCAATGGCGTAATCTACGAGGGGCGCGCAGGAGGCGACGACGTCGAGGCAGGGCACGCCTACCCGTTCAATGTAGGCACGATGGGCATCGGTATGCTCGGTAACTTCACGTCGCAAGCCCCAACCGCCGCCGCCCAACAGTCTCTCATTGACCTTATCTCCTGGAAAAGCTCGCAGCGCGGTATAGACCCACACGCCATAGAGCCGATCACCGGCTACACTGATTGTAACGGTAAGATAGTGTATGACCGCCCGACCATAGCGGGACACCGGGATTACGCCGGGACGGCCTGCGGTCGTAAGTTCAACACGTCTACCTGCCCGGGTGACGTGCTGTGGGCCTTGCTGCCCAAGATACGCGATGAAGTAGTGCTGCAACAGCCCAAGCTGAGAGCTAATTTCGGCGTACACGACACGCCCGGCAACTTCGAGCCGGGGGCGACCGGCGAAGTCCATCTGTCGGTGCGCAATAGCGGCTCGTTCACCTGGCAAACGGGAGGGGACGACTCCATCTCGCTGGGCTACAGGTGGCTAACGCCCGATAACCAACCCGTGACAGGCTGGCAGGACATTAGAACCCCCCTGTCGCGCCCTGTCAGCTTTGCCGATACGATAACTATCACTGCCCAGCTAAACGCGCCCACCGAGCCGGGTCACTATGCTCTTATATGGGATATGTATGCTGATGGGGAGGGCTGGTTTAGCGACCAGGGCTCC
>DATINP010000116.1:0-14425 GCA_035474135.1 Chloroflexia bacterium
GCACCTGACCCTGGCTACCGCTGTGCTAGCAGAGGTCTCCTTGTCGTGGGCCGCCATCGTCGATCTTACCCCAGCCGCCGACCGCCCCTGGGTGGGAGGCAGCCAGACGAACAGCGAGTTCGACCTGATCTTCAACTACAATGGGCTGGGCCGCGTCACCGGAGCGGGTGAAGGCTTCGGCGGGCGAGGAGGATTTGGCAACCCATTCAGTTCGGGCACACCCGGTATCACGCGCCTATTCGGTAACGACCTGGCAGACCAGTGGAGTTGGCTCTTCCCCTTGCTGGCCATAGGCATAATAGCGGCGATATGGGTCAACAGGAAGCGGCTCAGAGACTCACGCGGGCGCTACCTGTTGCTGTTCGGTGGCTGGTTCGTAACCAATGCCCTCGTCTTTAGCTTCGCGCAGGGCATATTCCACACCTACTACCTCGTCCTGCTTGGTCCTCCCGTGGCGGCCCTCACCGGGGCGGGCATCTCCTCGTTGTGGAGCACGTTCAGCCGAGGACACTGGTCTGTGCGCCTCCTGCTGCCTCTCGCGCTCGTGCTAACGGGAATCTGGCAACTTCATGTTCTGCAATCCTACCGAACGTGGGCAACCACGCTCACCCCCTGGATTGTCGTGGCCATTGGCACGGCGGTCGTACTCGTACTGTTGCTTGGTCTCGCTCTCATGCTCAAGAAGTGGCGTAGGCTCACTCTGCGCGTGGCCATGCTCGTGTCGGCAGTAGCCATGCTGGCCCTTTTCGCCGCGCCCTTCACCTGGTCTGCTACCACGACCCTCGCTGCAGGTAACTCTGTCATGCCCTCGGCAGGTCCCACAGCCGGTCAGAACGGTGGCTTTGGCGGTCGGGGCGGCTTCGGAGGCGGACCCGGCAACTTCAACCCGGGCAGTTTCGCCGGTATTCCCGGCGGCCCGGGCAGTCGAGGTAACAGGAACGGCATAACCCCTAACACGACCGTGCCGAATACAGGAACACAGGGCCAGCCGGGTGAGGTCGCGAGCAGTAACCTAATCTCCTTCCTGCAAACCAATAACGACGGTTACCTGTACCTGGTCGCAGTCTCCAGCGCGAACGAGGCTTCCCCAATCGTGCTCGAAACCGGCCAACCTGTGCTGGCGATGGGCGGCTTCTCGGGCAACGACCCAGCCATGACCCCGGAAAAGTTACAGGACCTGTTGGCAAGCAAGCAACTCCGCTTTATCATGGGCGGTGGTGGCTTCGGCAGAGGCAATAACTCCTCAACCATCAACTCGTGGATACGGTCCAACTGCACCCTCGTAGACCTGTCCCTCCACGGCCAACAGAACGGCTCGCAACTCTACGACTGCGCGGCCAGGTGAGGGCGAGTCGTAAACCGTAGGTTGTAGGTAATGTTTCGTCGGCCGCCCGACTCACTATCTACAAGCCACGACTCCCAACCAAACCAAAGACACTCAGGCATTCCGCAAATCGCTTCTGAGAGAACTAACAATGACCATGATCGCTACCGAAGAGAGAACAAGAACCGCCGTCTTTACCGGCCACTTGGACCGTGCACGAGTGCTTAACTGGACAGGCCTTAGCTTCACGCTGATAGTATCGGCCGTCCTGAACCTGTGGAACCTGACCCAGAACGGCTACAGCAACACCTTCTACTCTGTCGCCGTGCAGAGTATGACGCAAAGCTGGCACAACTTCTTCTTCGCGGCCTACGATGCGGGTGGATTCATAAGCGTGGACAAGCCGCCTGTGGCCCTCTGGGTACAGGCAATCAGCGCCCGAATATTCGGCTTCAGCAGCTTGAGCATACTATTGCCCGAAGCGCTTGCCGGCGTGGCCTCGGTAGCCCTTCTCTACTTCCTCGTGCGGCGCTACTTCGGTCCTCTTGCAGGCTTCATCGCCGCGCTGGCGCTCGCGCTCACCCCCGTCGCGGTGGCGGTCGAGCGCACCAACGGCGTAGACACCATGCTCATGTTCACGCTCCTGCTGGCGGCCTGGGCTATGAGCGCGGCCACCGAAAAAGGACGCTTCGCGATGCTGGCTCTCGCGCTCGCGCTGGTGGGCGTGGCCTTCAACATTAAGATGCTGGCGGCCTTCGTCATTCTGCCCACCTTCTACCTGCTCTATCTCATCGCGGCCCCACGCAAGTGGTACGTACGCATCGGCCATCTAGCTCTGGGCAGCCTGATCGTCTTTTTGGTTGCACTTTCCTGGCCATTGGCCGTACAACTCACCCCCGCAGACGATCGCCCGTGGGTGGGGGGCAGCCAGGTCAACAGTGTGTTCGACCTCGCGCTCAATTACAACGGCCTGGGGCGCGTGGACGGGCAAGAAGGCTCGGGTGTGGGCAGCATCAACCATGTTTTCCCCGGCACAGGTTTCGGTAATGGCGGCTTTCAGGGTGGCAATCGCAACAACGGCAATCCGGGCAATCAGGGAAACAGGAGCAATAGAGGCCTCGGCAACGGCAGCACCAATCCCTTCCCCAACTTCGGCAATGGTAGTGGCTTCCGGATCGGGTTCGGAGGCGGCAGCGGCGGTCTGTTCGGTGCGGGAACAGCCGGGCCACTACGCCTCTTCTTAGGAGGCGAGCTTGCGGGTCAGTGGAGCTGGCTCTTCCCGCTCGCGTTATTCGGTCTGCTGGCAGCCCTCCTGTCCCTGCGACGTAAACTCCCCATCGAGCGGCGAGGGCAGGCATTGATCCTATGGTCGGGATGGCTGGTCAGCTACGGCGTGATCTTCAGCGCCGCCCAGGGTATATTCCACCCCTATTATCTGATCATGCTGGCCGCTCCCACTGCCGCTCTTATCGGCATAGGCGTAGCGGCCCTCTGGTCGTCCTATCGTGCAGGTGGTTGGCAGGCGTGGCTGCTACCCGCCGCCCTCATAGCAACCGCCCTCTGGCAAAACAACGTCCTCTCTCGCTACCCGGCGTGGAACGGCTGGCTTATTCCGCTGGCCCTTGGAGCCGGAGTGCTGGCGGCTGTGGCCCTGCTCGCCACCCGTATCCTCAGCGAGCACGTGTGGCAACGGTGGGCACCGGGCATCCTCGCGGCAGGCATCATCGGCCTCCTGCTATCGCCCCTTGCGTGGGCCGCTATGCCTGTGGCAGCAGCGCCCGCCAATGCCAGCCTGCCCATCGCAGGCCCCAGCGCCCTCAATCCCCCCGACAGCGCGGGCTGGACCTCGCTCGGCGTGTGGGATGACGGCGCTCTGCTTTCCTATCTAAAGGCCCATAACGCAGGCTATTACTATCTGCTGGGCGTTACCAACGCGCAACAGTCATCCTCACTCGCGCTTGAAAGCGGCCAACCTGTGCTCGCGATGGCGGGCTTCATGGGCACCGATCCCGCCCTCACCCCCACAAAGCTGGCCACAATGATAGCGAACAAACAGATTCGCTTTATCCTGCTCTCCGGAAGCATGGGCGGCAACAATTCCGTCTCAACATGGGTACAGAACAAGTGCAGCGCGGTAGATCCCAACCTCTGGGCCTCATCCGGCGGCCTGGGTCTCCCGGGTGGCGCAGGCGGCGGCGTAAGAGGCTCGGAACTGTTCGACTGCCAACCCTAGAGCCGTGGGAAGTCGTAGAGCGTAATGCAGGATGCCCTGCCCCCTTTCTTGGCGGGACAAAAAGTAGCGGGCAGGCCAACCGGCTCTACCCGCTACTTCTTCGCCACGAATGGCGTCACCCTAACTTAGGTTCAAGAATTAAACGCTGCTCCCCGCGACCACCAACTCCGGCTCGAACGCGCCGCCTTTGGTGAACTGGCTATTGTACAGGTCGGCGTAGAAGCCGCCCGCCTCAAGTAGCTCGTGGTGAGTACCTTTCTCGATCACGCTGCCATTGTTCATCACCAGGATCAGGTCGGCATCCCGGATGGTCGACAGCCTGTGGGCGATCACGAAGTTAGTTCTGCCCGCCATCAGGTCGTCCATAGCACGCTGGATCAACACTTCGGTTCTCGTGTCCACACTGCTCGTGGCCTCGTCCAGAATGAGGATCGAAGGGTTAGCCAGCACTGCGCGAGCGATTGCCAGTAACTGCTTCTGCCCCTGCGATATGTTCGAGGCTTCCTCGTTCAGTACTGTGTCATACCCTTCAGGCAGGGTGCGGATGAAGTGATCGGCGTAGGCTGTCTTTGCAGCCTCCACGATCTCGTCCATCGAGGCCTCCGGCCTCCCATAGCCAATGTTGTCGCGGATCGTGCCATTGAACAGCCACGTATCCTGCAACACCATGCCAAAGATACTCCGCAGGTCGCCCCTCTTCATGTCGTTGATATTCACACCGTCTACCGTGATCTTGCCGCCGTCAAGCTCATAGAAGCGCATAAGCAGGTTCACGAGCGTGGTCTTGCCCGCGCCTGTCGGCCCTACTATGGCTATGGTCTGGCCTGCCTTCACATTGATGTTCATGTCCTCGATCAACGGCTCATCAGCGGTGTAGCTGAATGCCACATGATCGAACCACACATCTCCTCTGGGAGATGCTATTACTATTGCGTCCTCTCTGTCGGGTGCTTCCTCTACTTCGTCCAACAGCTCGAACACTCGCTCTGCTGACGCGATAGCCAGCTGAATTACGTTGGCGAGGTTCGCAAGCTGGGTAATGGGCATCGTGAACTGGCGCGAATACTGGATAAACGCCTGCACATCGCCTATGGCGATACCGCGCTGCGTGACCATGATCCCGCCGATGACGCACACGAACACGTAGCCGAGATTGCCCACAAACATCAACACTGGCATGATCAGGCCGGAGATGAACTGCGCCTTCCAACCCACTTCATAAAGATCGCCGTTCACCTTGTCGAACTGCTCGACTGACTCTTCTTCGTGCCCGAATGCCTTCACGATCTTGTGGCCTGTGTACATCTCCTCGACGTGGCCGTTCAACTGCCCCAGCGTTTTCTGCTGTCCCGCGAAGAACTTCTGCGACCGCTTGGCAATCACCGTCGTGACCAGCACCGATAGGGGCAGCGTCACCAGCGCGATCAGCGTCAACCAGATGCTGATCGTGACCATCATCACTATCGTGCCCACTATTGTGACCACCGATGTTATAAGCTGCACCACACCCTGCTGGAGCGTATTAGATATGTTGTCCACGTCGTTCGTGACGCGGCTCAATATCTCGCCGTGGGTGCGTGCATCAAAGAACTTCAGTGGCAGTCGCGCCAGCTTCTGGAACACATCGCGGCGCATATCGTACACCGTATTCTGGGCCACCGCCGCCATTACATACTGCTGCAGGTAGCCGAATACCGCGCTTATGATATACAGCCCTGCCAGGATCATCAGGATCTGGCCTATGAAGCCGAAATCTATGCCGGCCCCCGGCACTCCCTGCATCTTGGCAATCAGCCCTTCGAACAGCTTGGTGGTCGCCTCGCCCATGATCTTGGGGCCAAGTATGCTGAATACCGTACTGAGGATCGCAAGCGTGATCACCAGCACAAGCTGCATCTTGTATGGCCTCAAGTAGCCGAGCATGCGGCGCAATGTGCCTTTGGTATCTTTCGCCTTTTGGACGGGCATGCCTATCATGCCCCCGAACGGACCGCCCATGGGCCTGCCGCCACGGGCAGGTTCATTGGAGGGGCGTCCCCCGTTTCTATTGTTGCTCATTGGTGCGCTCATGCCGCCAGTTCCTCCTCGGAAAGCTGTGAAGCCACGATCTCGCGATAGACCTCACTGGTCTTTAGTAGCTCTCGGTGCCTGCCCATGCCTGCTATCCGGCCCTCGTCCAACACTATGATCTTGTCCGCGTCCAGTACCGTGCTCACCCTCTGGGCGACCAGAATCAGTGTTGAGTCGCGGGTGCTCTTCCTCAACGCCTGGCGCAGTTTTGCGTCGGTCTTGAAGTCGAGCGCCGAAAAGCTGTCATCGAACAGGTAGATTTCGGGCTTGCGGACCAGGGCGCGGGCTATCGAAAGTCTCTGCTTTTGCCCGCCCGACACATTCGTGCCGCCCTGAGAAATCACCGAGCCGAAGCCCTCTTTCATGGTCGTGATGAATTCTGTGGCCTGCGCCGTGTCTGCCGCCGCCTCCACCTCGTCCTCGGTGGCGTCATCCTTGCCGTACTTGATGTTATCCGCGATGGTACCTGAGAAGAGCACCGCCTGTTGCGGCACAAAGCCGATTTTGGCCCGTAGCTCTTCCTGTGTCATCTCACGCACGTCGACCCCGTCCACCAGCACGGCTCCGCTGTACACATCGTAGAAGCGCGGCAGCAGGTTCACCATCGTGGATTTACCCGCGCCTGTACCTCCGATTATCGCCACCATCTCGCCCGGACGCGCCGTGAAGCTGATGTTTGAAATGGCGGGCTGCTCGGCTCCAGGATAGCTGAACGTGACGTCGCGGAATTCGACTACGCCGCGCTCAGCATTCGCGTGCTTGGGCTGAGCCGGGTCGTTGATTTCAGCCTTCATGTCGAGTACCTCGTTGATCCTGACCGACGACGCCTGGGCGCGGGGCAGCATCACGAACAGCATGGAGAGCATTAGTACGGCGAACATGATCTGCATCGCGTATTGTAGAAACGCTATCAGTGAGCCTACCTGCATATCGCCGTTGTCTATCCTTATAGAGCCGAACCAGATAATTGCTATCGAAGTTACGTTCATTATGAGCATCATGACCGGAAACAAGAGCCCCATGATGCGGTTCACCTTGATGGCGGTGTCGGTCAGGTCTCGGTTAGCCCCGTGGAACCTGTCCTTCTCGAACGCGGTGCGATTGAACGCCCGGATTACTCTAATGCCCGTGAGGTTCTCGCGCAGCACCAGGTTCACCCTGTCCAGCCTCTTCTGCATGATCCTGAACAGGGGCACGCCTTTGAAGGCTATCAACGCGATAGTGCCGATCAGCACCGGGATAGCTACCACCAGTACCAGCGACAGCGTGGCGTCCTTCGACACGGCCATGATAATGCCGCCGATCCCGATGAGAGGCGCGTAGATCATCATCCTCATGATCATGATCAACACTTGCTGTACCTGGTTCACATCGTTCGTGGTGCGGGTGATGAGAGTGGCAGTGCCCAACTGGTCGAACTCGTGCAGAGAGAAGCCCGTCACCTGTGAGAAGATCTTGCTGCGCACGTCCCGCCCGAAACCGGACGCGGTACGTGACGACAGGTACGAGGCAAGAATCGAACACGCCGCACTGCCTGCCGTCACCAGGAGCATAAAGCCCCCGATCCGCAGAATGTAGTCGGTATCCCCATTCACGATGCCTACGTCCACGATATCGGCCAGCAAGGTGGGTAGATAGAGGTCGGCGAGCGCCTGGACAAACACCAGCCCTATGATAATGGCTACAATAAGCGAAAACGGTTTCAAATAATTCAGTATTTTGATCATAAACTGTCTCCCGTAATTTAGCTCCGCCGCTAGGGGAGGAGCTATTGAACGCTCGCGCTGTCCATCCCTTGAAAGTAATCGGACACCCGCGCTAACAGGTCCGCGAGGGTGGCGCTGTCCTGTTCGCCAAGGTGCTCCACGAGGCCCGTCAGCGTGACCAGTGACTCATCCGATACCCTTTGCAGGATGCTTACGCCTTCCTCTGTGAGACTGACTCGGACGACACGCCGGTCCTCTTTGTCCATCTTTCGTTCGATGTATCCTTGCTTCTCAAGATTATTCAACTGCTGGGTGACGGTGGGCGGAGCGACATTCATGATGTTACTGATATCCGACACCTTTGCTCCCGCTGGGTCCTCCTCGCCTGCTCGCTTCACGCTGAACAGCGCGATTATCTCGCCCGTGGTCAACCCTCCGACAGAGTTCTGCCGCCAACCGTGCCGCCTGAAACGCATAAGCACGTCGCGCAGTTTAAGCGCAGTGGCGTTTGCCTCGATGTCGGCTTGTATCATTTTGTCTCCATTCAATCCTAATCCCACAATGTGAAGATATTGTGAGCAAACTGTGCAAACATGCACACATAAGTCGCCCAAACAATAAGGCAGACTAATTAGTTAGCCTACCTAAGTATAGTAGCGGGATATGGGGATGTCAATACATCTCAAGTAGTACTTCTGAGGCGTAAAATGCGACATGCATCAGCGCCTTAGTAGCACTGATGCATGTCGCGAAACCAACTTCCTAGATTGGCTTCAGGTTCGCCAGGATTTCCGCGCGGTGCGGCTCGAGGAAGGGCGGCAAGGCCACCTTTTCTCCCAGCGTGGCCTCGTCCTCATCCACTGTGAAGCCGGGGCCATCCGAGGCGATCTCGAACAGGATGCCGTTCGGCTCGCGGAAGTAGAGGCTGCGGAAATAGTAACGGTCCACCAACCCGCTATTGGGGATGCGCAACTCCGCCAGGCGCTCTACCCAGGCCGCATGTTCCTCGAAAGTGGGAGTGCGGAAGGCCACATGGTGTACGCCGCCCGCGCCAGGTGAGGTCACTGCCAGGTCGGGCTGCTCAGCCACATGCACCTCGGCTGCCGCACCCCCCGGCCCCATCTCGTACACATGCACCGTATGCCGCGCATCGTCCGGGTGCTCGTACTTGCGCACCGGGCGCATATTAAGCAGGTGTTGCAGAATCACATCGGTGGGACGCAGTTCAGGCACGCTCATCAGGATCGGGCCGAGGCCGCGCACCTGGTGTTCAGCAGGCACAGGGCTGCGGTCCCAGGGGTTCGCCTCGCCCGCGCCGCCGTCGTCCACCAGCGCAAGACGCTGTCCCTCCGGGTCCTCGAAATCGAGCAACATGCGCCCGTCGCGCTCGGTCACTTCGCCCACGGTAAGCCCACGGTCGTGCAGGCGCCTGGCCCACCAATCGAGAGTATCGGCCCCCGCCACCCGCAAATGAGTGCGCGTGATCGAGCGGGTGCCTCGCCTCTCGCGCGGCACAGGCCAGTCGAAGAAGGTGAGGTCGCTGCCGGGACTGGCCTTCGCGTCCGCGTAAAAAAGGTGGTACGCGCTGGTGTCGTCCTGGTTGACGCTGCGCTTCACGAGGCGCATCCCCATTGTATCAGTATAAAAGCGGTGGTTGCCGCTGATGTCAGCCGAGACGGCTGTCAGGTGGTGTATGCCGGTCAAGTCCATAATGTCTACCTCTTTATATAAGTAGGCTTCCTACCTACTGACGAAATTAGTTTACATGTAAACTATACCAGACAATCCGGCCTCTGTCAAACACAATGGCTACGACGCACCCGGCCCGATGAAATCTTTTATGGCGCGGGTGATTGTCTTGCCTTCTTCGTGTACTACCCAGTGGGTGCCGTTCGGGATCCGCTCCACTTTGACGTTCGGCGCGACCTCCTCTAACCCGTCGAGGTTGCCCGGCAGCAGCGCGCGGTCCTGCTCACCCCAGAGCACCAGGGTGGGCACGAGGATGGGTGGAAGAGCCGTGGGCGTGCTCTGCGTGGGCGGGAGCGCACTGGCCCTATAGTAGTTCGCCATGCCGGTCAGCGCGCCCGGCCGGCCCCATGCCTCGCGATAGGCTGCGCGATCTTCGGGGCTGAACGTTTCCTGATGGGCGGCACCGGCGAACAACGCCACCGACAGTAGTGCGTAGTCATCCGCCTGCAACGCTGCTTCGGCCTGTGGCGAGCGCAGACCAGCCGTGTAGCTCATGGCCTTCTGCTGGGCGGGGTTGGTCGCCAGTTCGCGAGCGAGGATAGTGGGGTGTGGCGCGTTGATTATCACGAGATGCGATAGGTAGTCAGGGTAGAACGAAGCAAATGCCCACGCAATGATCCCGCCCCAGTCGTGCCCAACCAGCACAGCGGGCTTAGCGGGACTTACCCGATCCAACAACCCCTTCACATCGGCTATCAGATGCGGCACCGTATACTCGGGCACTTCCGACGGCTTGCCCGACAGGTTATAGCCGCGCAGGTCGGCGGCTACCGCCTGGTGATCGGTACCGAACGCAGCCAACTGCTCTCTCCACGCGTACCAAAACTCCGGGAATCCGTGCAAGAACAGGATCGTCGGCCCACTCCCCTCCACGACATAATGGATGTCAACCCCATTGACGTTGGCGATTTCATGCTTCACCGGTGTTGCTCCTTAGGCATACCAACAGACAACCCAAAAAACGCTCTTGGCATGGCTGGTAAGTTCTATCTGGGTCTCTGTTACCGTCCTCTGGCATATTCCACGTAATCCGGTTTCATACACTGGTCAACCCACTCTTCCAGGGACGAATAGACAACCGTCCATGGGAACATCGGCTCCGGCCCGGGCGCATCTGACCACGTTAGGTGTACCACTGCTAATGGTGCCGAGTAGTCGGGCAAGTAGAAGAGCACATCGTCGCTATCAGATCTACGTCCAACAGCTATTGCCTTTTGTACGTATAGAGGATGGCCCCATCCAACCTCTTTCTTCAGTTGCAAGTCAAGTTCGGAATCTACTGGACACCAGGGGACCAACCATTCTAGCTTGCGCAGGTAGTTCGGATAATCCATGTTCATATTGTAGTCGAACTCATTCAAAATGCTTGTCAACCTTATGGTAGGCATAGCGAATAAGCTCTCGCAATGTATTTCCAACAAGTATAGCACTGTCCATACCTGCCACCCTATCAACCTCAACTATAGAGATTGGTTTGGTTCTGGCATCAAACGCGTACGACTCCAACCCACCATCCGAACCGAAGAATACAGCACCCCCATACAGTTCAGAGTAGCTCTCCGTGTCACCTAACAACTCTTCTACTGGGAAGAGAATTAAGTAGCTTCCTTCCCCTGGTAGGATTGTGCCCCCATTAGCATAATTCATGAATCGCACATAATCGTCAGGAAGGCTAAAACCCAAGTTCACTTCTATAGAGCGAATAGTCTCTATGGTTGCACTAGTTGGTTCCGGTGTAACTTCTATCAAATCATCGATATCCAACCCGAACTTATACATATCTTCACCTCTCAAGGAACAGCCAAAGTAGGCTTGCTCTGCTTAAGAATATCGAGATGCAGCAGTGTCCAACTCGAATTTTCAGTGACTTTTGGGGTAAGGTCAGGGCCAACAGAGGTAGGATAGCCTAGCTGATCATCGAACGTTATCGGGATTTTGAATCGGCCTTGCTCGTTGCCATCAATCAATCGCGGTATATCGTCGAACTGGCCCTCCAGTGTTAACATTTGGAGTTGTTCCTTCAAGTAGTTCTTGCCCGCCTCGCTAGTGGGCATACTCAGGTGCGAACCGACGAAGCCCAGGGGCGCATCAAGGCCAGGCTCGCGAATATAGTCCAATACCTGAGGTCTGCCGCCCGCTAGCCGCACATGCAAGGTCCAGATGCCTTGGAACTCACTATATGCATGGTATTCCACCCGCGCCTCGTACTGCTCAACCCCCTGGGAGCGCCACTTCGCCCGGGCTTGCTCGTATTGCTCTCTTGCTATACCAGCCCAGGTAATAGTGGACGTGGCGGTGACATCCCCTTGCTGTGCGCTCGAGTTGCACCCTGTCATAACAGCCAGCAGCATTAGGCAAACCAACGCGAGCATAGAGGGTTTCATAGGCTCTTCTACCTGCGGCGATTAGTCCGCATGCGACAAAATCTCCCCGACCTCAGCCAGTTCGTCATCCGAAAGCTGCCACCGGGCCGTGCCTGCATTGGCGCGCACCTGTTCGGGCGTCATAGCCCCCGCAATCACCGAGGCCACGGGCTTGTGCGACAACAACCATGAGAAGGCAAGGTCAAGGATCGTGTGCCCGCGCGCCTCTGCAAACCTTATAAGATGCTCCACCAGCGCGAAGTTATGCGGTGTGAGCAACTCCTGCGAACGCGGGCCTCCCGAGAGACGGGTACCCTCCGGCACAGGCTGCCCTTGCCGGAACTTGCCGGACAGCAGACCGCCTGTCAGCGGCAGGTAGGGGAGGAAAGCAAGGCCCGTACGCTCGCACTCCGGCAGAATCTCTTGCTCGGCACTGTGCTCTATCAGGCTCAACTGGTTCTGCACCGACACGAACCGCACGCCCGTACTCTGCGCGGCCTTCTCCGCCGCGCGTAACTGCTCAAGTGAGAAGTTCGAGCAGCCAATCTCGCGCACCAGCCCCTCGCGCACAAGATCACTCATCGCGCCCAGAGTGTCCTCGATGGGTGTATTGGGATCAGGCGTGTGAAGTTGGTACAGGTCTATGTGGTCGGTGCCGAGACGGCGCAGGCTCGCTTCCGCCGCTGCGCGGATATAGGCAGGACTCGCCCCGCTCCCTTGCCCTTCAAACGGATGCCCGAACTTGGTGGCGATCACCACATCGTCGTGATGGCTCCCAAGCGCTCGACCAAGAAGCACCTCACTCTGTCCCTTGCCATAGATGTCCGCCGTATCAAAAAAGTTGATCTCGGCATCGAGCGCGGCCTGCACCACCGCAGCGGTACCGTCGCTGTCCAGCCGACCGCCAAAGTTGTTGCACCCTATGCCAACTACCGATACTGTGAGTGACCCGATCTTTCTGGTTTCCATGTTGTTATATTACTCCTATGTGTGATAAATCATGAATGCGTCGTGTTTTGTCAAATTCCTGATTCTTAATAGCTGCATGATCCTTATGCCGTTGTCTATCGTCACTTAGCAGTATAATAGATATTCATGAGCCACGTAGATATGCCGGGTATGTCCGAGCCACCGGTGACCACCTCCGCTCGCCACGATCCCTTCGCTGCCCTGCGTTTTCGCGACTTCCGGCTGCTGGTACTGGGGAGTTTCCTGGCCGTCGTCGCCGAGCAAATGCTGGGGGTGACTATCGGCTTTGAGTTGTACGAGCGCACCCATTCGGCACTCGCGCTGGGGCTGGTGGGACTGGTCGAGATAGTGCCTGTACTACTCCTGGCCCTGCCTGCCGGGCACGTGGCCGACAGGCTGGAGCGCAAGTGGGTCGTCGTGGCAGCAATGAGCGTGGTAACAGCCTGCATGTTCGGCATGGCGGGCCTCTCACTCACCCAGGGGCCTTTGCCTGCCGTCTACGCTCTCCTGTTCGGGATCGGCATGGCACGCGCCTTCCAGGGTCCCGCCTTCAGTGCGCTAAGCTCGCAGGTTGTACCGTCGACACACTACGCCAGCGCGGCCACATGGTCGAGCGGCGCGTGGCAAACCTCTTCCATTATCGGCCCGGCTCTCGGCGGATTCCTGCTGGCGGCCTGGGGCGGCGCTGCCTGGGTTTACGCCTGCGCAGGCGGATTGCTTCTGCTGGTGGCCATCATGTTTTGCTTGATGCGCCCCCGCTCCGTCGAGCGCATCAGCGAGCCAATTAGCCTCGCGTCCATGCTGGCCGGGGTGCGCTTCATCTGGAAGACACCTGTCATCCTGACCTCGATCACCCTCGACATGTTCGCCGTCCTGCTGGGCGGGGCAACGGCTCTGCTCCCCATCTTCGCGGTCGACATCCTGCACGTCGGCCCTGCGGGTCTGGGCTGGCTGCGGGCCGCTCCCGCCGTGGGCGCTGTCACGGCTGCCATGATCATAGCCCTTCGCCCACCCTTTAAGTACGCCGGGCGCACCCTTCTCACTGTAGTCGCGGGCTTCGGAGCGGCCACGGTGGTGTTCGGCCTCTCCCGCGACTTCTTCCTGTCGATGGCGATGCTGGGCTTGCTCGGCGGGCTGGACAACGTAAGCGTGGTGATACGCGGCACGCTCCTGCTCACGATGACACCGGATACTCTGCGCGGAAGGGTGAACGCGGTGCACTCAGTGTTCGTGGGCATCTCGAACGAGCTTGGCGCATTCGAGTCGGGCGTGGCCGCCGCGCTGATCACAACCGTGGGTGCCGTTGTAGCCGGGGGCATCGGCACTATGCTGGTCGTCGGCCTGGTGGCTTTCCTCGCCCCCGATATTCGCCGGCTGAAAAGCATGGGCGTAGGCGGAGAAACGGTACGAAGGACAGCGGAAATAGTCGATGGGCAGGAAATACGGCCCACAAAAAGCAAAGAGATTGAGGGATCACAAAGGCTCTAACGAATAGCGTAAATGGAAGGCCTGCCGCCCACTCTCTGCTATGCGCCGTCCCTAACCGCCGTCCTCGCCTGTGGGCAGGGTCACTGTGAATGTGGAGCCTTGTCCCAGTACGCTGTCCACGCAGATGCTGCCACCATGTTGCTCGACTATCTGGCGAGCACCCGCCAGGCCAACGCCGCTGCCGCCAATGAGGTCGGTGACGTTTGCCCCTCGATGGTACCACTCGAAGACCTGGTTGAGGTCGTCCGGCGTGATTCCTATACCCGAGTCTTGAACGGTCAATACCGCCTGGCGGTTGTCAATTCGGTCGCCACGCTTGTCTGTGGTCGCTTCTTCGGGAGGGTTTTTCTCGTAGCCGACGCCTATCGTCACCTGGCCACCGTCCGGGCTGTACTTAATCGCGTTTGAGAGCAGATTGTCCAGCACTTGCTCCAGACGCACCGGATCCCAGTGACCGATTACCTCGGGATCATGCGCGTCGACGATGAGCGTATGCTTGCGGGTATGCTGTTGGTGCGACGCC
>DATINP010000117.1:0-19456 GCA_035474135.1 Chloroflexia bacterium
GGCGAGTGCGGACGCTTTTCCCAAAGAAGCGAGAAATAGCGCTGCGTCTGCCATCACCGGGCACCTCATCTTTTTGGCGAACACCTGTCCGCGCTGAGATACGTCCAAGCATCGTTATGCTTACCCTACTATCCACCATAAAAACCACGGGGTCGCCGAAACTCCACAGGGAGTCCACGGGCGATTCGTTGGGAAGTATAGCAGGCGCAACCGGCCGCGCAGACCGCAATACACACACCGCGTCCCTGATTTTTCCACATTTGCACAATTACTGTCAGGGGTTAGCGATCAGTGGCGCGCTGTGGGAATACACGCCTCTCGCGAGATTGGGAGTGGTCCATAGGGATTCACCAAGCAAGAATGCCCCCCTCCCACTTAGCGGAGGAGGGCATTCCGCTACTCAGGGCGAGGTTGGGTTCGGGGTGTAGCTGTCGCGGATGTCTTCGTACAGGATCGAGTAGTTATCCTGGAACAACTGCTTGCCCTCGGGCGTAAACCGCCCACTGCCACGCTCCAATAAGACGAGGGAATAGTAATGCTCCCTAAAATGGGCATTCAGCACGCTGTCGTCCCACTTGCCGACGTTCGCCAGTGACACGAACATAAACGGGTCATCATAGACAACGGGACGGCCATTGCTGAGAAGCAGGTAAGTGTCCTCTGAATAGATGTTGCCCTGCATACTCGACACCAGGAAAGACAATTGCTTCATCTGCGAATCGATCTGCGGGCTCGGCCACGCGCCCTTGTACCAGTTGGTTTCGGGCGTAAAGAGGAACACCTGCACGACAATCAACGCGCTCATAGCCACCATTGCCGCGAGCGAGCGCCACCGAGGTTCGCCGTCAGCCTGCTTCTCCGTAAGGGAAAGGCACACGATATAGAGCGTCGCGCCCACCATGGCGCATGCAGGCAGTAACATATCAAGCAAGTGGTTGTAATTCGTGCCGTTGCGCCCGATGCGCGTAGCCGTGGTTGACGTGGCTACAAGGAAGTAAATGGTTATCAGCGCGAATGGATTGGCGAATAGTGTAAGCAAAGCGTCCTTGTGTCCTCGTGTTCTCACTACCAAAATTAGGGCGAACAACAATACACCCGAACACCAGGCCAACAAAGGCCAGTACTCGCCTACCAGTTTCCCAGCCGACACGGCAAACCTGCCCCAGCCCCAGGGCAATATCTGGTTGGCGAACGCGTGCTGCCACAACCCGCCATCTAATAGGAAGTTCATGAGGCCGAACGAAACCACGAGGGACCCGGCGAGCGCCAACCCGTAGCGCAGGCCCACTCGGAACCGCACCACCGCCAACCACAGCGTAGCCGCCACCGCGCCATCAATGGCAGATTGCTTGGTGTAGAACGCCAGCAGGAACAGCGCTATGCCCCAGTAGACGCGGCGGTCACGATAGAAAGCCAGCGTCCAGGCGATGCCTGCTGCCCCGAACATCAGCGCGGGCATATTTGGAGTGTATAAGGCTCCCCACACGATCACGGGCGAGAGCGCCAGCCACAACGCTCCCGCGAATACTCCACACGCCGCCAGCAACGGCCTCGACACCCCGGGCGAAGGAACGCCTTGCTCAGCTTTGTCCTCTGCATGGCTACGCCCCTTGCCCACTGCCCACGCCATGTAACCAATCAGGAGAGCGATCAGCACCGTTGCACCCATAGACATGGCGCGTCCCGAGCCAAACGAGGGACCGGTTACGCGAGTGAAAGCAGCATTCACCGCGAAAAAGAGCGGCGTGTATGGGGCCGACACGAACGCATCGGGGCCGATGTGCCCGTAAATATTGGTGCCGTGCGCCAGCAAATTGACCGCATCGAGGTCAACGCCCTCGGTGAAATCGAACTGCCAGGGCCACGCCACAAACCCCAGATTCACCCCGGCAAACAAAGCCAGTCGTGACAACAGCAAAACCGCCCCCACCAGAGGCGGCAGCAACCAGAGCAACCGGGACTTGCGCAAAGATGCCATCGCGAGAATTATAACACTTGGCGACGTGCGGCGGACGACAGAACAGACGTGCATTTTCCGCCACAAAATAACCTACGCGAGGCAAGGCCCAATCGTACGTCGTCCGTGCTTTACAAACCCCTATTGATAGGTTATCATCCGAAAAAGCCATTATGTTATGCATGGAGGTTCTGCTGTGTACAGCGTAGACATTGAGGATGTGTTCGCATACGAGATCCTCGACTCGAGGGGCAACCCAACTCTACAGGTCGAAGTTAGTCTGCTGGGCGGGGCCGTGGGGCGAGCGGGGGTGCCGTCCGGGGCATCGACGGGCGCGCACGAGGCTGTCGAACTGCGCGACGGCGACAAGAACCGCTACGGGGGCAAGGGTGTACTGAAGGCGGTCGAGCACGTCAACGTGGATATTGCAGAGCAGATCATCGGCGCGAATGGCCTCGACCAGGTCACGCTCGATCGCTTGCTGATCGAGATCGATGGCACCATCAATAAGAGTAAGATGGGCGCGAACGCTCTGTTGGGTGTGTCGCTGGCGACCGCCCACGCCGCAGCCGCCTATTACCACATGCCGCTATACCGCTACCTGGGTGGTCTTTCGGCGCGCACGATGCCCGTGCCGATGTTCAACATCCTCAACGGTGGTAAGCACGCAGCCGACTCGACCGACTTCCAGGAGTTCATGGTTATGCCCACGGGCGCACCGAGCTTCCACGAAGGACTACGCTGGGGCGTCGAGGTGTATCAGGCACTCAAAAGCCTCCTTCACAGCAAAGGATTCAGCACCAATGTGGGCGACGAAGGCGGCTTCGCACCCTCGCTCAAGAGCAACGAGGCGGCCGTGGAGCTTATCCTCGAAGCAATAGAAAAGGCGGGCTACAAGCCCGGCCACGACCTCCACATCGCGCTTGATCCCGCCAGCACCGAGCTATTTAGCAACGGCCAATATAACCTGGCCAAAGAAGGGCGCAAGCTATCGAGCGAGCAGATGGTCGACTTCTGGGCCGACTGGGTAAGTAAGTACCCCATCATCTCGATAGAGGACGGCATGTCCGAGGACGACTGGGACGGCTGGCACGCGCTCAACGAACGCGTCGGAGACCGGGTACAACTGGTTGGCGACGACCTATTGGTCACCAATCCGGTGCGCATCAAGCGAGCAATCGAAGAGCGCGCCTGCAACTCACTCCTGACCAAAGTCAACCAGATCGGCACGCTGACCGAAGCGATCCAGGCCGTGCGTGATGCCCAACAAGCAGGCTGGACTGCTGTCCTGTCACACCGATCAGGCGAGACCGAAGACACGACAATAGCCGACCTCGCAGTCGCCCTCAATTGCGGTCAGATCAAGACAGGCGCCACCGCCCGCAGTGAACGTACTGCCAAATACAACCGCCTCCTGCAAATAGAAGCCGAACTGGGCGACAGCGCACTCTATCCCGGCATGGCCGCCTTTACCAATATCAGGAAATGACGGACGACGCCGTATCAAGCCCCTTCGTCCGTTATCCGTCGTCCGTTGATCCAAAATGCAAGACACTCTCGTAGGCCACCGTCTCGGCAAATACCAGATCGAATCTCTGATTGGCAGGGGCGGTATGGCAGCGGTCTACAGGGCGCACGACACGGCCCTCAATAGGGCGGTCGCTATCAAGGTGCTCGAACCATCACTCTCGGTTGACCCGAACGCGGTCGAACGTTTCAAACGCGAGGCTGTCACCGCCGCCAACCTTGAACACCCCTCCATCGTGCGCGTGTACGACGTCGAGCAATCGGGCAATCTCCACTATATAGCTATGCGCTACGTACAGGGCACTACCCTGCGCGACATCCTCCGCGACAATGGTTCGCTCCCCCCCGCCACCTGCCTCAAGATGATTGAGCCTATTGCCGCGGCCCTCCACTATGCACACCTGCATGGCGTAATCCATAGGGACGTGAAACCGGGCAACATTCTCGTCGAGCCTGACGGCACAGTACTGCTGACCGACTTCGGTATTGCCCGCGCCGCCGACAACGCCCAATCGTCTCTCACGGCACATGGCCACGTCATGGGCACCGCAGACTACCTGGCGCCGGAGCAAATCAGCGGCCGACCGGCAGGCGCGGCCTCCGACGTATACTCTCTGGGCATCGTGCTCTATGAAATGCTGACGGGCGTTACGCCCTTCGTGGGCGAAAACACAGCGGCTGTGCTGTATAAGCAGGTCCATGAAAAACCCCCTCCCCTGCACGCTATCAATTCGCGCCTGCCCTCAGATCTACAGCCGATAATGGACCGCGCCCTCGCCAAGAACCCCGCGATGCGCTACGCCGACCCCACCGACCTCACCCGTGCCCTGGCCGAAATACTCAGGTGGAGCCGCCCCAACATACCAAGCACATCCAGCCGAAACAAACCGGGAGTCACAAGTACCGGCTTGCTGGGCCACGCAGGAGCAAGCCCTTCGGCAACAGAGGGCGAGCGGCGAGCCGCAAGCAATGGTGCGCAACTGGCAGTAGTGGACAGCAATCCGACACCGCGAAACCCGCCATCGCAGATGATTGCACCTTCACGAACAGGCGCCAGGTGGATACCTTTCGTGGCCTCGATTGCGCTGTTGGCGGCGGGGGCGATACTTGTGGTGAGCGCCATTGGTCTGTTTGCAAATAAGGCCAGCGGCGACGGCGGAGCGCGCTTCAAAGCTCCCGGCGAATCGGTCTACGCAGGTCCAAAGCGCACCGACAACGGCCCGGACATCAGTATCCCCCAGGCCCTGATCCCGCCGGTTATCGACGGCGATCTGTCCGACTGGCAGGGAGCACAACCGGGGCCATTCGGGTCGGACGACATTACGTACAGGAAGGTGGGCCGCGACTGGGGCGGGCCAAGCGACCTGAGTGCGTCCTTCTACTTTGCCTGGGACGACACCAACTTCTACGTTGCCGGCACGATCACCGATAACCTGCATGTGCAGACCGCCCGTACGCGCGGCTATGACCTGTATAAGGGTGACGATGTCGAGCTATGGTTCGACACCGACCTGGCAGGCGATTTCGCGGTGAGCGAGGCCAACGCCGATGATTACCAGCTTGGCCTTTCACCCGGCGACTTCGCGGGACTCGCGCCCGAAGCCGTCTTCTGGAATCCCGACAGATCAAGCGCCCGCGACGCTCTGGTGCGTGTAGCCGCCCAACCACGAACTGACAACAACGGTTACATTATCGAAGCAGCAGTGCCCTGGCAGGCGATGGGCGCGTTCCGGCCCCATGCAGGCAGCGCGATAGGTTTCGCGGCCTCAGCAGGCGACAACGACCAGCGCGATACTCCCGAACAGGAATTGATGACCTCCACCGGCCCACGCCTCCAGTACCGCCAGCCTTTCACGTTCGGCAACCTGCTGTTCTAAGGATCGACGACAGACGACAGACGACGAAATCCTACGTCGTCTGTCGTCCATTTTTGACTACCACGCCCGACTTACAGTATAATTGATAGGCGCCGGCGATCCGGGGTCGTCTAATGGTAGGACATCAGAATTTGGATCTGAGTATTGGGGTTCGAATCCCTGCCCCGGAACACGGTATCTTAACAAACGCCGTCTCTCATCGAGCGGTAATAACGTAAGCGGCAAAGGGTTGGGCAAGGTTAGCATGTGCAGGACGGCCGCTACCGCAAGGTAGAGGAAAGTCCGAGCTACTAATGAGCAGGGTGCCACGTGAAAGCGTGGGCAGGGCCGGTCGCAGGTCCTGACAGTCCATACAGGCGCTCCCGCAAGGGGGCGAGAGCAACAGAGACCAAATCCACGCAAGTGGGGTGAAAAGGGCAATCCTCCCTGTAGCAATCTCCGAACCGACCGCAGTCTATGGGCAACCATAGGCGACAGGCGACTCGCCGAGCCGGTTGAAAGTCGAGAGCACCTGCCGAAGCGATGAAGCAGGCGATCCCGCAAGGGGTCGAGAGAGATGGCCGTCTAGAACAGAACTCGGCTTACTCGCATATGCCAGCCCCTACCAACCCGTTTACTTATCCTTAATGATGGATTCTTGCGCACAGATTTTGAATTAACCCTCAAAATCACGTACACTAGATACAGGAATGCGTCATTAGCAATTGTGGTGGCCGTAGTTCAATGGCAGAGCGCTTCACTGTGGATGAAGATGTTGAGGGTTCGAGTCCCTTCGGCCACCCCCAAATAGCAATACAGGCATATCACTAGAGCTTCATCGTGCATTAGGCTGCCGGCACAGTGTTAGCGGGTCGATACACAGCACTTCATCTTAGGTTTTGTGGTGAGTAGTGTGTGGGCCTAGGAAGTTAGGAGGCAGCCGTGAATTATCTGTTAGGTTTGGCTCCCGGCTATGTGGATATAGCGGGGAGCTATCGGCGATCCCAGTTGGCGGCTAACCGCTCGAAGGCGACCATAGACACGTCGATGTGGGCGCTCAGCAAGCTGGGCCGATATCTCGAGAAGGAGGGGTTGCCAGTTGATGTGAATGCGCTCAAGAAGCAGCACATCGAGGGCTTAATGGAGGGTATGCTGGTAGGAAGTGGTCTGTCACTCTCGACCGCAGCGACGGCGTTTAGATATTTGCGAGCGTTCTTCAACTGGTGCGTGGAGGAGGAGCTTATCAAGCGGTCGCCGATGGTGGCATAAAGCGGCCATCGTTGGGGGAGGCACCGCCGGCGGTGCTAACGGATGACCAGATACGGGCGCTGCTTCGGGTGTGCGAGGGCCGGGACTTCTATGCACGGCGGGTACCAGCACGGATGGTCCTCTGACATAGATCGTGTAGCGATGAAGAACCGGTTGCAGCTGCTCGCGGGGCTGCATCACGAGGGGATCGTGCTGACCGAGTTGGGGATCAAGTCGCCGCACATGAGCCAATTAGAGAAGGCACGAGCGTACTGCGACGTGATGGGGTGGCTGTGCGACCCGGAGTGGCCCACCAGTGCGCGGTACGTGCTAGCGATCCCTTTCTGTGGCACGGGCTCCGCCGAATGGAAAGAGGCGGGTTACGTGCTGGACGATCCCGCGGTATATAAGTTGTTTAGGGAGTTTGCGGAGGAGTGAGTAGGGCAGCTAGAAGGAAATAAAGAACTGGAGAAAGATCGCTGCTGCCAGATTCACTAGGAAGCCTATCCCTACGCCCCATCTCACCTGGTCTCCAGTTCGATAGCGTTTGGTGCCTTGCCCAATGCAAAAGGTCGACATCGGGAATACCTTAGCTCGGAGAACCCAGTAAGCAATAATCCAGATCAGCACGGACCAGATTATGAGGTCAACTGCTTGGGATATTGCGTTCCATGGGGCGGGTATTTGCTTCTCTGGGGACTGCACGATTAGGAGCATAGTTATATTGGCGAATGCAAGCAAAATGCTTGATGCACATGCGATCCAGGAGCCCTTTGTTGTGGCGAAAGCGGAGTACCAGGGTTGCAAACCAAATAGGTATTCCTCAAGTCGCTGAATTGGTACCGCAATTGCGTCAGCCTCACCGGAAAAATCGAGCTGCACGTTTCCCGATGTAAAGCTGGTAATACGCAGCAGACCGGATGTCCTGGGGGTACCGGGCCGTAGGCGGATCCGTAACTGGATAATTTGGCGGCCTGGCGTGTTTTCGAAGGCCAGCAGATCAGTAAGGTTTTGGTATTCGCGCTCGTAATCATCGCTACACTTGATGCTGTATGTGAACTCTGTGGCCAGGGGCTGGAGGATCTCCTCAATCCTGTGGAGGTCATCAGGTTCAATTACGACGGGCAGAGTATAGTCCTTATTTTTGCTGAGAATCATGGTATTAGACATCGCTTTCTATAAGAAGCTAGGAGGATCCTGAAGGCACATTCCTCAGCATTCTTAGTGCATCCGCTTCGGGTAGTCGTTGCCGTAGGTAGCGCGCTCGCTTTGTATGGTTTCTATTATGATGTCAATGGTTTCGGCGGGCAGGCCTGACCAATCAGTGTGATGCAGGCGAATTTCCTCTAGGTCGCCGCCCCTGGCCATATCGATACGTATTTTAGCGGCAATTTCGTATACCGTGAAGGGACCGGATTGGAAGGCGTAGCCTCCCATTGGAGTCTGCTTTTCCGTGTTTTCCATATCTCTCTCCTTAGATTGCTAGTAGGTTTCTGCTGGTAGACCGCTTAGGGTGGTGCGGTCACTATGCAGCTGCGCCGTCTTTATTACCAGAAACATCGCGTAGCACGGGTGCAATGTTTACCATTATTTTGTGCTTCTCGAGGAAGGGAACTATGGTTTTGGAGTTGGGTCCTATGCCTACGTTCATAAACTGAGCATCAATCCCTTTGTTATGGATCTTTGCTGAATCAGCCGGATCTAGAGCGAAGCCAAGGGGTAGATGGAGGGTTCGGCTTTGGAGCCCACATATGGTGCCGAAGCGGTCGAATATGGGACCGCCACTTTGACCGGGCAGTCCAGGAGAGGAGGTTTCGAGGTAGTCGCCTTGGAGGGTGCCATCAGGGCTGGTGAGGCGGATATTGCGCGTCATGATGCCCTCATTAGGAAACGGGACTATTTGGGAGTGATCAGTAAGTTCAAAGCGATTTTCAGCTTCATGGAACTTGGCATCTATTTCGGGGAACGGGAAGCCGAACCGGCAGAGGGATGTGCCGGGTTGCAACTCTAATTCGGGGTTGCGAAAGGTGGGGAACGTGTCTATATTGGCTGCAATCTCCGGTTGTAATTGCACCAAGGCAAGATCGCGGAATGGATCCGCTTTAACGTGGAAGCCAGGTGCTACTTGAAAGTTCCATGTGTAGAGTTGGTGGGTTAGGGCGTCCGCCGGTTTGGGTAGTTGGCCCAATCGGCGCTGTCGTACGTTGGGCTGTAACTTGGGGTCGGCTGCTATTGCATCACGACGTCTATAGTATTCGTCTGCTTTTTCTTTTTTCGCGGCGAAGTCTGGTATGGGTTTTAGTAAGTGAGCGGCCGTGAGACACCAGCCGTCTTTGTTGAGGATGATAAATGTGCCAACGCGGCCTGTGACGTCGCCGTTGAGATCGCGTTGGAATATGATTAAGTGTTTGGTGAATTGGCTTACGAGCTTAATTGCGTCTGCGAACATTTAGTTACCCCCAATTTCTGTGCTTATAATTTGTCGAATCGTGCAGCCTGCTTACAGCTGAATATTATAACCACGTTTGTACGCTGGCATGGACAATTACACATCCTATATACAAAAAAGAGACTCTGGAAGTAGAGTCCCTGCTCGTTTGCTAGTTATTATCTTTGGGAGGGGCAAGCTGGCGGGTCAGCTCACCGGTGCCGTTACAGTCAGGGCACTCGCGAGCGCGCGTCATAATAGAGTGGCCACCGTGGCGGGAGCGTCGGTAGGTAATGTAAAGGAGAAAGTGATCGGGAGATGGGAAGATAGGAAACAGTACGAGAAAGGAGAGGTCTGCTTTTAGGAGCGGGCCTCGTTTTGTTATGTCAAGTAAGATTCCCCGGTGCCATCTATTTGCCAGAGAGCCTTCTGGGCAGCGCGGACAACCATTGATAAGCAGAGCGTTGGCGGGCGCGCTTAGTTCTGCAATTTCCGGCAGTGGCGCGCTGCCGTGAACTCTACTGGGGCGAGCACTGTATTAATGGCAGGGCAGGTTGGAACCGCAAGGAATAGCGTCTCTTTGTTGAGGAGGAGATACATGCATTCCAGGGCTACTAAAGGACGAGCGCTGGCAGTTGCTATTGCACTCTCCATTTTGTTGCCTACTATGCTAACGGCCGCCACCGTTATCTACAGTCAGGCTGACAGCCGCACGTTCCCGGAGACGGGACACACTGTCAAGGGGAAATTTCTGCAGTACTGGGATAGTCACGGCGGGTTGGCTCAGCAGGGTTACCCCATCACAGAAGAGATGCAGGAAGTATCGGACACAGACGGTGAGACCTATACGGTGCAATACTTCGAGCGTGCCGTGTTTGAACTGCATCCCGAGAATCAGCCTCCGTCGGACGTGCTTCTGTCTCTACTCGGCGTCTTCTTATACCAGCAGAAGTACAGTACGATCGGTGCACCCAACCAGCAACCAAACGTTGATACAGCCTCACAGCTATTCGTCCAGACGGGGCACCGGTTAGGGGGTAGATTCCTCGACTACTGGAACTTGCACGGTGGAGTGGCACAGCAAGGCTATCCTATCTCCGACGAATTTTCTGAGCAGAGTGACCTGGACGGTAAGACTTACCTGGTGCAGTACTTCGAGCGGGCCGTGTTTGAGTACCACCCTGAGAACCAGGCGCCCTATGATGTGCTGTTGTCGCAGCTTGGCACCTTCCGTTACAACGCAAGGCAAAATACTGCTCAAGAGCCACGTGACCCGCAACTCGACCGGTTTTTCGACCAAGTCTTCTTCGACGTGGGGTTGCGTGATCCCGAGAACTTCACAGCCCTTGGCGTGCCCCGGGATCTTCAACCTGCTTTCAGGGGCAACCAGCTTACCGATACCTCGGACACATTCATACGCCAGACATTCGACATGCTTCGTTCGTACCAGCAGCAACTGTCCGGCTTTGATACGGGCAAACAAAATACGCAACAGCAGATTTCAAGCAGTGCTCTCGCGTGGTATCTGGACGATCAAATCTCGTACGAAGATTTCATGTATGACGATTACTTGCTTAACCCCGTTTACGGCGTACAGGTCGGCCTCCACGATCTGATGATTGACCTACAGCCGCTAGCCGACAGACAGGACGCCGATGACTATATCGCCCGCCTCCAGGGATTCAACAGCAGGATTGACAACGTGCTGTCCGGGATGAAAATCCGCGAACAAAAGGGGATCTTCATGCCAGGTTGGATGGTAGACGAAGCTATAGGCCAGATCTACAGTTATATTCCGGCGGACGTGAAGTCCAGCGACTTCTACGCAGCTTTTGCCGGAAAAGTTGGCGCGCTGAGCAGCATCAGCAGCGCCGACAAGCAAACGCTATATAGCGAAGCCGAGGACGCCGTGCGCACCTCGGTCTACCCTTCCTATAACAAGCTTGCCGAGTATCTCACCGAGATCAGGCCGATGAGCCGGGATACCGATGGCGTGTGGGCGCTACCCGACGGCGACGCATATTATAGCTGGCTCGTCCGCCACCACACCAACTCGGACATGACCCCCCAGGAGGTTTATGACCTCGGGCAAACGGAAGTAACGCGCATACAGGGCGAGATAATGCAGGCGTTACAGTCGCAGGGCATCAACGCTACAAATCTTGCTGAGGGAACGCAACAGGTGATACAGGCGAGTGGAATATACAGGACCGACACTCAGGCAGGAAAGCAGGAGGTGCTGGATGCTTTCCGCGCAATCATAGATCGAGCAAGTGCCTCAGTTTCCACAGATTTCGGTCTTGAGCCACAAGCCGCGCTCGAGGTGAGGAGCGTGGATGTCGGGCCGGGCGGATACTATGTCCAGCCTGCGCTTGACGGGTCAAGACCGGGCGTCTTTTATGTGAATCTCGCGCAGCCGGTCTATCCGAAGTACAGCATGCCCACCCTGGCTTATCACGAGGCGATACCGGGGCATCACTTTCAATTGGCCGTCCAGGTCGAATTAAAGAACGTCCCCCTTTTCCAGAAGGCGCCGATTTTCCCTTTGCCCACGGCTTTCGTAGAGGGCTGGGGTTTATACGCCGAGAAGTTGGCGGCTGAAGTGGGACTTTATGACGGGGATCCATACGGCAATATAGGTAAGCTGAAAGCCGAGTTGTTTCGTGCCTCACGCCTGGTAGTGGATACAGGCATCCATTGGAAGCGCTGGACGCGCGAGCAGGCGATAACATACATGGACGAGGCGAACGGCACGACAGGAGGCGCGTACACGGCCGAGGTGGAGCGTTATATAGCCTGGCCCGGACAGGCTCTGGCCTACAAGACGGGCGAGTTGGAAATACTGGCCCTGCGTCAGCGCGCCCAGGACGCCCTCGGCGACAACTTCGACGTCAAGGAGTTCCACAATGTCGTTTTAGGAAACGGGAGCATCCCCCTGCCCGCGCTGGAACAGGCAGTCAATCTGTACATATCGAGCAAGAGCAGTAACGGCATGCACTCTCGGTACGTAATGTGCGGAGCGCAACGGAATTCATCGCGATAGACGAAGCAACAGGGAAGGTTTCCCTTATCCCAAATGGGCTAGATTGGTGGAGGGTATGGCAAAATCAGCACGCACCCCACAAACCACGATGGGCGCTACGCGCCTCCTGTTGAAGGCTTAGCAAATAAGCGTTGTACTTCACGTCAGGTGGGTAGGTATATGCATGAGCGTACCCCTGCTGCACCAGTTCGGCGTTCACAAATGTACTGCCGACGTATACATAGCGGAGGAGCCGACCGTACTGATCAACTTCGCTGACATCCTTCTCCAGGGTAACTTCTTTGCCCTCGACAAGGGCCTTGTTGGCCGCACTAGCCTCGGGTCCGTAACAACCAACGGGCCGGTCAGGAGCAACAGTTTCCGGAGTATCGATACCAATGTAGCGCACCCTGTACAGAGCGCCATCGATGGAAACTTCAATGGTATCACCGTCAATAACGCGGGTAACCTGGGCCTGGGTGGTGGGACCCCTTTGGGCTTCCGGGCTAGCGGTGGGAGTAGCGAGCGGCTGGCCACCTGCCGGATAGCGCGAGCTATAAACGAAAGTACCTAGCTGAGACAGGAGGACCTTATTCGGGTCGGGGTTTTCGGGATGGAACTCGAACACCGCGCGCTCGAAGTACTGCACCGTATAGGGTTGGCCGTTCAGCGCGGAGACTTCAGAGAACTCGTCTGAGATAGGATAACCTTGTTGGCGCAGGCCGCCATGCGAGAGCCAGTACTGGTAGAACGTACTGCCGATGCGATGGCCCGTTTCGGGAACAAAAATGGAGCCGGCCTGCTGGTTCGGGATCTGTGCAGGTGCGCCGGTGGGATAAGTGGCAGAATAACGAGCTACGCCGAGAAGTTGCAGGAGGATGTCGTTGGGAGCCTGGTTTTCAGGGTGGTACTCGAAGACCGCGCGCTCAAGGTATTGAACGACGTAAACTTTGCCGTCCGTTTGGCTCTTCTCTGATATTTCGTCCGAGATGGGAAATCCGAACTGTGCGAGGCCGCCGTTTTGCTGCCAGTAAGCGAGAAAGCCGCCCGCAAGAGTCTTGTCGGTTTCGGGAAAGGTGACCTGATCGGCCTGAGCGCGCGCGTTCTGAAAGCTGGTAATCAGGGGTAAGAGGAGGAGGAAGGCGATCGGGACGAACCGCTTCGGGGCGTCTGTTCTCACAATTATGCTCCTTCGCATCTCGAACTACGGCGGCACATTGAAAACCGTACGCCGAGCATCTATATACGAAGGTGGTATATCACGAATGATTGCGGGCTGTCAAGAAGACGTAGAAAAGTGCAAAGCCAAGTATTGTAATTGTGGACGAAACCGGGCACATAGTGGGGCCTTTGCTTACACTTACATGTAATATTGATCTAATATAGCCAACAGTCCAATTGGCACGAATTGCCCTTAATAATGCCCACTGAAACGCATACCTCAGGAACAGATGACTCTCCAATCGCTTCACCATTTGCTCCAGCCTTTCTCATGATTTCGCGCACAAGACCTATCAATTCGGCGCTATTCATTGACTAGTTCTCGTGCCGGTGCTACAATCCACCTGCCTGGGCGCAATTCACCGTATCGAACGCCAGGATGTCTCAGTCCACCTAACTTCTGACCTCGCAGGGGGTAAACGTGTGCATTGCCGGCTGGAAGCGGATTGGTGCCTCCCAAACTAACAGTTGATTCTTGGAGTGCCCTGGGCAGGCGGAGCTTCGCTTTGTGCGAATCTCTTTTCAGGCTGATAGCAAAGAAGGAGAAAAAGAGGACTATGAAACGAGCAATTATTTCTCTGGTTATACTACTGTCCGCTCTGATCAGTTTGGGAATGGCAGCCAGCGCGGCGGTCGGCCTCCCAGCCGATATCGCAGATGCGACCGGCGCTCAGACCCCGCACAAACTGATCGGATACGCAGGCAAAATCATCGCCGTAAAGCCACCCGGCGACTGGACGCAGGGAGGCGGCCCTGTGGACACCTCCCTTGCCCCTGCACTGTCTTTGCCTCTTACGCTGCCTGCGTTCGGTACCGACATACGTATCGCAAGCAGTAACGAGACCTTTATGGCCTCTGATCCGACCAATCCGCTCTACTTCATATCCGGGTCGAACGGGGTTTCTCGCGACTTCACAAGCGACGGCGGCCAGACCTGGACAACCACTAGCCCCAGCGGTATCGGCGACCCGGTAGGCACCTATGATGATGCCGGCAACGCCTACTTCGGCCAGTTATCAAGCGGCACATGCCCCGACCCCATCGTGGTCTCACGCTCTGCCAATGGCGGACTAACCTGGGGCAACCAGATAACGGCTCTTAGTGATGCCTCACCAGGCGACCACTTCATTGACAAGCCGTGGATGACCGCCGACAATTCTGCGAGCAGTTCATATCATGGACGGATCTACGTCACCGGTACTTCGTTTTATGCGCCCGGCTGCAATTTGGGGGCCTATATCAACAACCGGATGGTAACCACGCACTCGACCGACCAGGGTGCAACCTGGAGTGCGCCCGTCACGTTCAGCGACGCATCGCACGACCAGGGCCAGTTCTCCAACCCGGTCGTGGCGAGCGACGGCACTCTCTACGTCAGCTACCAGTACCAGAACTGCACCTATAACTGCACAGCCGACATCCCCATGATACAACTCCTCACCAAGTCAACCGACGGTGGGGTTACGTTCAGCCCCAGCATGACGATCACGGGCCAGCCGATCACGCCCACTGGCGCTTACTCAGCCGGCTACCAGTACCTGTACGCCGGCAGCACCTCCAGCGGCTTCAGGCACAATGATCAGGCGATAATAGGCGTGTCGCCGTCCAACCCCCAGCACGTCTATGCAATCTGGACCGACGGGCGCTTTGAGAGCAGCTTCGTCTACCATACGGTCTCAGGTCAGCACGCCGATGTCGTCTTCTCACGGAGCACTGATGGCGGCGCAACCTGGAGCGCGGTCAGTAAGGTCAACGACGACAACGTACAGGGCAAGGACCAGTTCTTTCCATGGATGACGGTCGGCAATGATGGCACGATTCACGCCTCCTGGATGGACCGCCGCGAAGCAGCTGTCGACGGCTACCCATACCGCGAGTACTATAGCCAGTCTACCGACGAAGGGCAAACCTGGTCTGCAAACCAGCCTGTTGGCGATGTAACCAACACGCCTGGCTCATTCATCGGCGATTATTCGGGCCTTGCGGTAAATGCAGACAATAGCCGCGTGCTTCCCGTCTGGACCGACCAGCGCGCCGGACAGGGTGTCTACACGGATCACGGCCTGATTGGAGGCGGTGGGACGCCTACAAACACGCCCACAAGCACGCCCACCAATACAACGCCCCCAACCGACACTTCTACCTCCACTTCAGTACCTACCCAGACCCCCGGCGGCTCGGTGACGCCACAGCCAACCCCGACGTGCTCAATTGGCGGAGCGCTGTACGACATAGCTATCGTCTTCTCTGACGACGACCCGTCGGCGAAACTTATCAGCTACATAGAGGCAGAGCCTGACGTAGCCAGCGTAGTGCCCATAGATGCCAGGTTCAACACACCGGATCTCGCGACCTTGTTACCGTACGACGAGGTAGTGCTTTACTCGAACACCGAGTATCAAGACCCCGTGACCCTGGGCAATGTGATTGCTGATTACCAGGACGCCGGGGGCATAGTGGTCGCCACCAATGCCAACTGGTGGGGTCCTCCCTATGGATTAGACGGACGCTGGATGACGGGCGGGTACACTATGTATAACTACCCGGCTACAGCAAACACGTCGACCAGCACATTGGGCACATACGACTCCAACCACCCGCTGATGCAGGGCGTAACCTCGCTGACGGCCTTCTTCCGCACCCAGGCGACGCTCACCACCGGAGCCGTTCAGGTAGCGGCGTGGGCCGATAGCTTCCCGCTGGTGGCATATAAGACTACCAACGGACATACAGCAGTCGGCATCAACGCCTACCTGGGCTTCCCTCAGGAGGGCTGGGATGGGGACTTTGGTACGCTGATCGTAAACGCGGTTCGTTGGCTCAAGCCTGCAACGGCCTGTGCTACGGCCACGCCGGGCATAACCGACACGCCTGTTCAAACAGTGACAGGTACGCCTCCCACCGCCACTGAGACACCGACGAGTGTAGCAGGCAGCCCTACAGAAACACCCACAGTGTGCACGCTGTCCTTTGAGGACGTGCCGCCCGACCACACCTTCTATGCCTATATCCAGTGCCTCGCCTGTAGAGGCATCATCAACGGCTACCCTTGCGGTGGAACGGGCGAACCGTGCAACGGTAATAACGACCCCTACTTCCGACCAGGCAATAACGTTACCCGTGGTCAGTTCGCAAAGATAGCTTCCAACTCGGCAGGCTTCAACGACGCGGCTGGCCCTCAGCAGTATGAAGACGTGCTGCCAGGCTCTACCTTCTACGACTTCATCTGGAGACTGACCAACAGGGGGTTCATCAATGGGTATCCATGCGGTGGACCAGGCGAGCCATGCGGACCCACCAACCTGCCGTACTTCCGACCCAACGCTAACGTCACAAGAGGGCAGTTGTCCAAGATAGATGCTAATGCAGCAGGACTGACCCAGACACCAGGTGCACAGCAGTTCGAGGACGTGCTGCCAGGCTCGACTTTCTACGACTTCATCTGGCGTTTGACTGACCTTGGATACATGAACGGATACCCATGTGGAGGAGTGGGCGAGCCATGCGGACCCAACAACCTACCTTACTTCAGGCCGAGTGCCAACGCCACAAGAGGGCAAGCATCGAAGATCGTGTCCAACACCTTCTTCCCTGAATGCCAGCCGTAACGAGTCGTAGCTAAAAGATCTGCGCTCTTAGGTCGGCACGAGGGGTGACGGACGGTGCATCACTGTCGTCCGTCACCCCTCGTGCCGACCTAAGTGCAACACACTCAGGCCCTTTACGGGGCAAATACGTACCGCAGGAACAGGTGACTTTCGCATCGCTTCACCACAGACAGCTCGCACCACAATGGGTCGTCGGGCGCAAAGGCATGCCCTTCCACCAATCCCAGGTGGTGGCTTGAGCCATCGCGGCCCACGATCTGAGGAGATAAAGTCAGGAACTGCTCGTCAATCAGCTTCTCGCCAAGGAAGTCGCCCAGCAGGTGCGGTCCCCCTTCCACCAACACGATCGCGCACTTTCTGGCCCCCGCTATGGCCTTCAGCACTGCCCCGGCAGCGATCGCTTCGCCGTCTGCTTTGGCTTCAGCCACCTTCACCCGCGAAGGCAAGCCCTCCTTGCGCAGGTGGCGCGCACCCTTGCCGGTGGTCACTACCAGCACCTCTTGCTCGCGGTGGAAAAGGCGCATCGTCGGGTCGAGGTCGCCCGATGCGGTCACTATCACGGCCAGAGGGCTGCCTTCTTTCTTGAGAGCCTCTCGGGTCGCGGCGTAGGCATCGGCCAGGGGCGGGAACACACTTTCTGCCGTTAGTGGTGCACCCTTTCCCTCGCGCAGAGTGCCCCCGCCCACCACCACAGCGTCTGTTACCGCCCTCAACACGCCCATCAATGCGCGGTCCTGCACATTCGAGCCGCTAATTTCCTTGCCCCCGGCCTTGCCCTCTATCCCCAGCGACACCACCCCATCCAGACTCGTTACCAGGTTTGCCAGCACATAGGGCTTGCCTGCGTGTAAAGGCAAGCGCAAAGGGCCGTAGAAGCTCGCAAGCTTGGACGACAGAGGCAACGCAGTGCCTGTGCTGTTGTCGTAGAGCGTTTCGAGCGATTGAGCCTTCTCGACCCTTGTGCTGCCAGGGGATGTCATCTCTGCAGCCCGCAGGCGGTAAAGAACTCGGACCTGAGGGACGGGTTATCGTCGTATGCTCCGCGCCAGAAGGTCGTGCGCGTGAGGGGCGAGGTTTCGTGCACTCCACGCATCTGCATACACATGTGGTGGGCCTCCAGGTAAACGGCCACACCGTGCGGCTCCAACATGCCGTCGAGCGTATCAGCGATCTGCTGACCCAATCGCTCCTGCACTGTGAAGCGCCGGGCGAATAAGCGCACCAGCCGAGTAAGCTTCGAGATGCCGATAATTCCCTCGTGCGCGATATAGCCCACGTAGGCTTTGCCGTAGAACGGCAGCGCGTGGTGTTCGCACAATGAATAGAACTGAATTGGCCCCTCGATTACCTGGCTCAGGCGGCAATCCGGCCCGCCTCGACACTCGGTATGGAACACCTTTAGCAGTTTCGGGTCGCCATCATAGCCGTTGGTTGCCTCGAACAATCCCTCGATAAAGCGGCGCGGCGTATCCTCGGTGGAAGGAGTGTGCACGTTCATACCGAAGGCCGAAAATATCTCGGACGCGTAACCCTCGAACTTGCGAAGCTGGTCCACCGTTAGCTCGCGCTTCTCCAACTCCATGCCCGCTACGAAATCTTCCTCATAATCAATATCGCGTATCACTTCGAACTCCCTTCCGGTATGCGCCCCTTGAGGTCCTCAGCCTTGAACGGACCACTTTCAGCTATAAGCTTGCGGGCGGCGTCCACCTGTCCCCATACGTTCCAGAGCAGCACACCCCGCATACGGCCATCGCGCAGATAGTAGAGCACGCCCTCGCGGTACGGCTCCTTCCAGTCGGACACGATCTCCATCCTCGAGTCTAGCTCGCCCACCGCCTCGTACCCCAGGTCGAACATATCGGAGTAGAAGAAGGGCAGGTGGTCGTAAGGCTCGGTGTCGCCTGCCATCAAACGTCCGGCGGCCTTGCCCATCACATTGGCATTGTCTTCGTGCTCGACTCGGCGGCGCGTACCCAGTGTGTGGTCGGGATAGGACGCTATGTCGCCCGCCGCGTAGATATTGGGGTCACTGGTGCGCAGATATTTGTCAACCACTACGCCGTTATCTACCTTCAGGCCCGCATCCTCCGCGAGTCCTGTGTTCAGGTTGATGCCGATCCCCGCTACTACTACATCCGTTTCGAGCACACGCCCGCTCTTGAGCGTCAGCGCGAGCGCATCCTGCTTGCTATCCAGCGCCACGGCCTCGTCGTTCAACACCAGTTCCACGCCCTTGTGCTGGTAATATGTGTTCAGAAAACGCACAACGTCGGTTGGGAAGATGCGCTCACAGATTCCCTCCCCCGATATGACTATTGTCACACGCTGGCCGTTCATGGCGAGAGCCGCCGCGACCTCGCTGCCGATGAAGCCGCCGCCTATTACGACATAGCGGCGCTGCTTCTCCTCGGTGAGGGCCTTGAGCCGCCGAAAGTCGTCGAGCGAACGGTAGTACAGTATGTCGTCGCCGCCGAAGGGCAAACGTCGTGGTGTGCCTCCCGTCGCCAGTAAAAGCTTCTCGTACGTGTAAGATGTGCCCTGCTCGTCAACAACGCGTCTTTCCTGCGGGAAGAGCGCCTGGACAGT
>DATINP010000118.1:0-11337 GCA_035474135.1 Chloroflexia bacterium
GGTTTGGCTTCCCCCTGAGCAAAGTAACCACCATCCCGAACGGGGTTGACACCACAAGTTTTAGCCCGCCTCCGGGCTTTGACCCGCGCGCCATGAAGCAGTCGCTGGTTGGTGGCGACTACCGCATTGTGGCCAACGTGGCCCGCCTGGTGCCCCAAAAGGGGCAGAGTTATCTGATGGAGGCTGCTGCTGAGGTGGCAAAAACGCGGCCCGATGTACGCTTTGTCATCGTGAGCGACGGCGAACTCAGGGACGAGATCACGGCACAGGCCGAGGCGCTGGGGATCGGCGACCGGTTGGTGATCACGGGCCTTCGTGCAGATGTCATGGAAATACTGGCAGCGAGCGATGTATTCGTGCTTTCCTCGCTGTGGGAAGGTATGCCCCTCTCGCTGATCGAAGCCATGTCTGTGGGTGTGCCCTCTGTCGCGACCGATGTGGGCGGGGTCGGCCAGTTGCTCAAGGATGGGGTGACGGGCCTGCTGGTGCCGCCCGCCGATGCGCCCGCATTGGCCTCGGCCATCGCCGATACGCTTGACAACCCTCAGGCTGCACACAATCGTGCGGCCATCGCAAAAGAAATGGTAGTGCGCGAATACGACACGAGCACGATGGCACGCAGGTGGGAGGCGGTCTACAGGCACGAGTTGCACCGCAAGGGGGCGAGTGACTAGTGACCGGTGACCGGTGACCGGTGGCCGGTCTTAGAGTAGCCGGGCGATAAATAGCAGAGCCGACACTCTGGTCTGCGGAAGAGTGTGTGGTGGACCTGGCGGTCTTGTAGCGGCGGACCAGTTTGCGGGCCTGCAATCGCCCCTTCGCCAGGCCAAATGCTATGAATGAGCGCGGTGTGTTACCCGTGAGCATGAACCGCCAACTCTTGCGATTGACTGCACCAAGCTCGTACTTGTAGGGTTCGGCGCCGCGCCCCGCGTCTATCTCGAAGGCGTGCTCACGCATAGCCTCGCGCATAACGAACCCGTGCAGCACCTTACCCGGTCTCTTTGCGCTCCATGCGGGGTCGAACCCCGTCATATATCCGCTCCAGCGCCCATTCACAAGAAAGCTGATCCAGGACGCAATTGGGGTAATGGACGACGGACGACGGACGACCGACGACAATGGGCTGTCGTCCGTCGTCCGTCGTCCGTCGTCCTCTCCAGGCACACATAGCTCGGTCAAGCGCAAGAAGCCGTGAGCGGCGCTGCGGCGGCAGGCTTCTTCAAGGAAGGCTACAAAGTTGGGCGTGAGATGCTGAGGGTTAAGCACGTCGTCTTTGGTGCCCCACCGCGCCCGGTGAAGCGCATAGAAGCGCTCAACCGCCGCAGGCACGTCCTCTGGCCCGGTAACAGTGCGGAAGGTCGCACCCGTATCCTCGATCACACGCCGCGCGAAGCCCTCCAGGTGCTGGCGCGGTTTACGCTGCAACGTCTTTGTGTACTCTTCCCATGTTGCAGGCACAGGGATATAGGGACAATCGTTGCGCGGGAGGGCAATCACATGCAAGCCCGGCGGCCGGGTGTTCTCAAGGTAGTGCGCGACAGGTGAGTAGGGCGGCACTTCGTCCAGGTCAACTATGTCCCACTCTCGTCTGTGCCTGCGCAAATAGGCGAAGATAGCGCTCAGCGCGTCCTGTGCATGGTCGGGATCGAGCACGAAATCGCCTATATCACTCAGGCCCGTGCCTATAAACTCCAGTTTGCGGAGTAACCCACCATGCCGCAAAGTGAGAGGGGCAATAGCGCACACCTGCCCACCGGACTCGGATACGACCAGTACATACAGGCTCGCGCCCTCGCCAAAGAACTGCCACCAGGCGCCATTCCACGGGAACGAACCGAAGATCGACCCGCCCCTCGACCGCCCAAGCAGGTCGTCCCAGGACTCCTCAAGTTGTCTTAGTTCCGCCTCGTCCCTGACCACCCGCACACGATATGCCATTCACACTCCGCCTTACATCCCTAATTTCATACAGCTTTGACTCTAGCAGGAGCAAAGGGAGATTGCAAGGAGCATGCCGAGGGGCGAGTGACCAGTGACCAGCGACCGGTGCGTCATACGTCATACGTCATACGTCGTCAGTCATCTGCTAACCCCTAACTACTACCCCCTTGTGCTATAATCGCCGTACAATTTTGCCATTTTTGCCAACTGCTCGGAGGACACATATAGATGGATACATCTTCGGCTGCCTCGAAGGTTGTTGTCGACGCGCAGAGTATCGCGCTCCGGGCCCACGATGTTGGACAGCGCATCCCATTGCTGTCTGTGGGTTCGTGGGCGTTGTATGACTTCGCGAATACGATCTTCTCGCTCAACATCATCAGCAATTACTTCCCGCAATACGTGGTCAACGACAATGGACTGCCTGATGCGGTATATGCCTATCCACAGGCGTTCGCGCTGTTGCTGGTGGCTCTGATAATGCCGTTGTTGGGAGCGATGTCTGACCGTGCGGGGCGGCGGATGCCCTGGCTCGTTGGCTTCACCTTGCTATGCATCGCGATGACTGCCGTGATGGGGCTGGCCGGCAATGTGTGGCTGGTGATAGCCGCCTATGTGCTCGCCACAATCGGCTTTCAGACTGCGCTCGTATTCTACGATGCGCTTCTACCCGCAGTCAGCACCACCCTCAACTGGGGCAAGATCTCGGGCTTTGGCGTGGGGTTGGGCTATGTGGGCGCACTGTTCGGAGGCCTCGTGGCGAAAATCCTGCTGGGCGACAACTACAAAAACCAGGATGCGTTCCTGCCCACTACCGTCCTCTTTCTGATATTTGCCCTGCCGTGCTTCTTTTTCGTGCGCGAGCACCACAGGGGGCAGATATACGGCAGCAAGAGTATAGACGCTACGCAACACAGTGCGCCGTTGTCATGGCGCAACTCTTTCACGCAGATATGGCACACTCTCCAGGACGCGCTCAAGGTGCCCGGACTGGTGCGCTTTCTCGTCGCGAACTTCTTCTATTCGGACGCCCTGAACACGGTGATCATCGCTATGGGGGTGTATGCCACACAGGTAATCGGGTTCAAGGAAGTCTTTTCGGTGCTGGCCCCTGCGACGGTCGCTGCCGTGATCGGTTCGTGGATATTCGGCGTGGTGACGGACCGCCTGACCTCCAAGCACACCCTGGTTATTAGCCTGTCGCTGTGGGTTCCGGTGCTGGTTGCGGCGATCTTCATCACCGACCAACTCATTTTTCAGTGGGGCATCGCCACGCTGGCCGGGGTTGCGCTAGGCAGCACATGGACGTCGGCACGCACGATGATGGTAGAGCTTAGCCCGCCCGACAAGCTTGGAGAGTTCATGGGCATCTACAACCTGACGGGTAAGTTCTCTGCCGTGCTTGGCCCGGCCCTGTGGGGGACAACCCTGCTGGTACTCGACCCGGACGTGGTGGGCAAGCACCTGGCATACGGGGTGGCCATCGGCACACTGTTGCTCATGGTCGTAGTGGGGTTGTTAATACACCTGGGCACGCCTAACATAAAGCGCATAGCCGGGACTAGGGATTAGGGGTTAGGGGCGAGGGGTTGGTGAAGACGTGAGACGTGCAAAAGGGCGGAGCGTGCGTATTTGGCCTCATATTTTGTAGCGGGCGGCCTTGCACAGAAGCGCCACAACCGATAAACTATGCACGTGCCATTTGCCCAGAGACACGCGAAATGCGCACCTCGAACCGAAGCCAGTCCGTAACCTGTGATATTGGGCGCAATGTGGCAGGACAACAGGTTATGGATCTACTTTGCAAGGAGTTCGTTCCATGATACGCAAATCCTCCCCCATGAAACTGTTCGCACTTTTGGGCCTCTTTGCCCTTATGGTGGCTACGCTTGCGGCCGCTGTGTTCGCTCAATCTTCGAGTGCGGCCTCTCCAGCCTCTGCACGAGCGATGGATACGAGCAGTCCGGCCGAAGGCACCGAGCCTCTGCCGGCAGGCGTTACGATCGAGACGATATTGCCCGACCTGACGGGTGGGCCTGCGGTAATGACATTCGACCCGGCGGGCAGGATGTTCTTCACGGAGAAGGTGTCGGGCAAGGTGCGCGTTTACAGCGGGGGCACCCTGCAGGCGAGCGCGGTGATTACGTTCCCTGTACAAGCGGACGGGGAGCGGGGGTTGCTCGGGATCGCGGTGGACCCCAACTTCAACAGCAATCACTACATGTATGTTTACTGGAATTGCGGCACGGCGGGAGGGTGTAATCCCTACCAGGATAAGGTGACGCGGTTCGTAGAGAACAACGGGGTGGGCACGAACCCGGTGGATATTTGGACGGCGACGGACGACGCGACGGCGAACAACCACAATGGCGGCAACATCCACTTCGGCCCCGACGGCAAGCTGTATATCAGCATCGGCGACGACGGGGACAACCCGGCCAATTCGCAGAATGTGGCAGTTAAGAACGGGAAGATGCACAGGATCAACGCCGACGGCACGATCCCCGGAGATAACCCGGTGTTCACGCAGACAGGGGCTATCGGGGGTCTGTTTGCTATGGGGTTGCGCAACAGCTGGGACTTTACGTTTGACCCGACGCTGCCCGCGAACCCCTACCCGCGCATTTTCGCCAGCGAGAACGGCCCCAGCTGCGACGACGAGATGAACCGGATTGAGCCCACTTATAATTACGGGTGGAGGCCTGGTTACCCGTGCGACGATAACCTGCCGGGCGGGGCCGACCACACTTACAATACTATCCAACCGCTGTGGTACATACCGCAGGGGCAGTGCTGTGATGCGCCCACGGGCATTACTTTTTACGCGGGCACGCAGATCCCGACGTGGACAGGCGAGTTGTTCATGGCCGCGTTCAATGGAGACGTACTGCGCCACTTCTATCTGAACGCCGATCATACGCTGGTAACGCAGGTCAACAAGGTTACGGGGTTCACTGTGCAGGGCGATATTGAGACAGGCCCGGACGGCGCGCTGTGGTACTTTGAGGACAGCCCCTATGCATCCAATGTGGACCTGAAGCGGCTGGTGGGGCCAGGGGGCGCGACGAGCACTCCAACTGCTACGCCGACGAACACGCCCACGGGCACGCTGCCGACGGCCACAAATACGCCGACGGCTACGGATACTCCTGTAGGGCCGACGAACACAGCGACAATTACGCCCGTGCCGCCGCCGCCCACCGGTACGCCCTGCACGTTGTCCTTCGAGGATGTGCCGGAAGGCTCGACTTTCTACCCGTTTATCCAGTGCCTGGCGTGCAAGGAGGTTATCAACGGCTATGCGTGCGGCGGGCCGGGCGAGCCATGCAACCCTGCTAACGACCCCTATTTCCGCCCGGGCAATAACATCAGCAGGGGGCAGATCGCGAAGATCGTGGCCAACGCCGGGTTCTATGCCGACAATATTTCGGCGGACGTGCAGACGTACGAGGACGTGGTGCCAAATTCGACGTTCTGGCTGTATATAGAGCGGCTGTCGATGTACAACATTATGCAGGGGTATCCGTGCGGCAGCGCCGGCGAGCCGTGCGGGCCTGCCAATCTGCCTTATTTCCGCCCGAACGCGCAGGCCACGAGGGGGCAGATCGCGAAGATCGTGAGCAACGGGGCAGGGTTTAACGACCAGATCGCGGCGGGCACGCAGAGCTTTGAGGACGTGCCCGAGGGGTCGACCTTCTGGCCCTATATCGAGCGCCTGCTTCTTAACAGGCCGGACGTGATGGCGGGGTACCCATGCGGAGGGGCGGGCGAGCCGTGCGGCCCTAACTTGCTTCCTTATTTCCGCCCCGGCAATACGGCGACGAGGGGGCAGCTGACGAAGATCGTGTCGAATACGTTCTTCCCCGACTGCATTACGCCCGTGGTGGTCACGATCCAGTCGTTCGGGTTCCACCCGCCATCGGTGGGGGTGGTGGCGGGGTCGACGGTGCGCTTTGTGAACCGGGACCTCGACTATCACACCGCGACGGCGTACGATAATAGCTTTGATACAGGGCGGATTTACCAGAACCAGTTCGTGGACGTGGTGTTTGGGACGCCCGGCGATTACGGGTACTATTGCATGCCGCACCCCTTTATGCAGGGGAATATTAGCGTGCTGCCGTAGACGAGTGACCGGTGACCGGTGACCAGTGACCAGTAGGACGACCAGGCCATGCGTCATGCGTCATACGTCGTCTTACTGGTCACTGGTCACCGGTCACCGGTCACTAGTCACTGGTCACTCTCCCCTGAGCCATTATGAACTTGAGAACCGATGCCACGCTGCCGGGATGGGTGCTGGTTTTGCCTGCGGTGATGCTTGCGGCCTTTATCGCTATGTCTCTGCAAAGAGGGGATGGCGAGGTAAGGCTGTGGGTGTTGGACGTGGGACAGGGTGATGCCATCTTGCTGCAAACGCCCGCAGGCCATACGGCGGTGATAAACGGCGGGCCGGGCGCGACAGCCCTCAATTCCGGCGTCGGCAAGCACCTCTCCTTCTGGCAAAATAGCCTCGACCTGGCGATCCTCACCACTCCCCAAGACGACGACATCACCGGCCTGGTAGACCTACTTGCGAGGCGCCCGGTGGATCAGATAGTACAGACGGAGTTCACGCCTACCACATCGGTGCAAGGGGCCTGGCAAGAGGCCGTGGCGCAATCTGACGCGGATGTCAGTACGGCAAGTCGCGGCGATCTGATCACCTTTGACAACGAGCCTGACCTGACCCTGCGTGTGCTTTACCCGCCCGCCGAAGGCGCGGTTGAAGGCATGCCACTCCTTCTGAAACTGGAGTACAGGGGCACAAGTATCCTGCTCGCTTCAGGACTCACCACCCATGACGAAACCCTGTTGCTTAGCCTCTCTGAGCAGACCGACCTGAAAAGCGATGTGCTGGTGGTGGGCCAACACGGCAGTGATAGCGCTACTTCCCCCAGGTTCATTGCCACCGTCCAGCCCAGCGCAGCGATTATATCAGTAGGCGCAGGCAACCGCACCAACGATCCTGCCCCCGAAGTGCTGCAAAGGCTAACGGCGGCAGGAGCTAAAATCTACCGCACCGACCAGAACGGCGAAATAGAGATAGCGCTGAAAGCAGGTGAACTCACCATCACACCCGAACGTGACCAGTGACCAGGGGCGAGGCGTTAGGGGTTAGGGGTTAGCTCATGCGTCATGCGTCATGCGTCATAGTGTGATTGCTAGTAGGCCAGCGTATAGGAAACTGTCTGAAAAGTAGAAAGTAAGACGAGACGAACCAACTTCCCCTTGTCATTCTGAGCGAAGCGAAGAATTTCGCTCCCTACCGACCAAAGCTGGCAATACAACCCAAGCCAAAGCCGACCAAGTCATTTCGTACTCTCTTGCTATACTCTACAATGGTCAAATCAAACCATTGGGCCCTTGGGTTGTCCCGTATGGGGTTCATCTCCTCTCGTACATGATGTAGACGTAGTACTTGTTCATCGAGAGGCTATCATTGGGGGTATTATTTGGCTTGGTTGGCTTTCACTTGGGTTGCATGACCAACTTGGTCGGTATGGAACGAGATTCTTCGCTTTGCTCAGAATGACAATATAAACTGGGTTCGTTTCCTCGACCTTGACCCTTTTCAGACTGCTTCTAAGAGTAAAACCCCCGTAAAGTGTAGCCCAGGGCGTAAGCCTTGTGGATTGCCCTCACCCCTCATAAGCCCCGTAGGGGCGACACCATCGTACTTAGGATCCATCGTGTGTCGCCCCTACGGGGCTTGCTCTTCTTTATGCGTGTGATCTGATCCCAGGGTTGACACCCTGGGCTACACTTGTTTCACCCCTTCGGGGTTCTGCTCTTGGGTAATGACCTACTAGCAATCACAGTGTCATGCGTCAGCCGAAAATGTACCCGAACGGACTGCTCAAAATCTGTCTCATTTCGCTCCCTTTACGTCATTAAGTTAACAGGACACCATTCACGCATGACGCATGACTTCCCGTCACTCGCCCCTAACCCCTAACCCCTCGTCACTGGTCACTGGTCACCGGTCACCGGAGAGTGCTATACTATTATCGCTCGTGAAACGAAGCAAATCGACGCCTGACAAGCCCCACAATGGTGTGGGCCAAACTCACCGAGGAGAAGAACGAAATGTCCGAAACGATGCGTGCCATATGCAAGACGAAGCCCGAGCCGGGCGCGGAACTGATTGAAGCGCCTATTCCGCAGATCGGCGCGGACGATGTGCTGATCAAGGTACGCGCAACGACGATCTGCGGCACAGACCTGCACGTGTACAACTGGGATCCGTGGGCGCAGTCGCGCATCGATACGCCGCTCATCTTCGGGCACGAGTGCGCGGGCGACATTGTGGAAACCGGCAAGAACGTACACGAAGTAGCGGTGGGCGACTTTGTGTCGGTGGAGACCCACATCCCGGTGGGCGTTTCGTACCAGACGCGCATCTGCCAGGCCAACGTGGACCCGCTGGTGAAGATCCTGGGGATTGACCGCCCCGGCAGCTATGCTGAGTACGTAGCGGTGCCCGCGAAGGTGGCGTGGAAGAACCCGTCGGACATGGCCCCGGAAGTCGCGTCGATCCAGGAGCCGTTCGGGAACGGTGTGTACACTGTGTTGAGCGCGCCCGTCACGGCCAAAACGGTGCTCATCACGGGGTGTGGGCCCATAGGATTGTGGGCGGTGGGCATAGCGAAAGCGGCGGGAGCGAAAGCGGTGTACGCTACCGACATCAACCCCCTGCGCCTGAAGATAGCCGAGCAAATGGGGGCCACTATCGCCATCAACAGCGCGGAGACCGACCCGGTGGAACTGCTCTTGAAGGAGACGGACGGGGTGGGAGTGGACGTGCTGTGCGAGATGTCGGGCAACTGGCGAGCCATCAAGCAGGGCTTCGCGGCGCTCAGGAATGGCGGGCGCGTGTCTATGTTGGGGATCCCGCCCCGGCCCGTTGAGCTGGACCTGGCGAACGACATCATATTCAAGGGAGCAACGATCTACGGCATCTCGGGCCGCCTCATCTGGGAAACGTGGTACCAGACCCAGGCCCTGCTCACGTCAGGCATGGTAGACCCCACGCCCGTGATTACGCACAGGTTCAAGCTGGAAGAATTCGCCGAAGCGTTCCGCCTGATGAACGAGGGCCTGGCCGCAAAAGTAGCTTTGTTCCCATGACGAGGGGTTAGGTGTCAGGTGCGAGGGGTTAGTAGGACGACGGACGACGGACGACCGACGACGGACGACGCATGACGCATTACGTACACGCCTCTACTAACACCTAACACCTAACACCTAACTCGCCCCTCTCCTTCCCTCGCCCCGCCATAGCGATTTCCACTATATAATGGTTTTACGTAAATAAGCGTACAACCCGAGCATGCTATTCGCGTTATAATAAAGGGATACGCTCAATAACCCTTACATCGTGGCTTACCCACAGGTGCGGCACGCATATTGCTCCCGGTTGTAAGGCAGAACTCAGCACTCGGAACTCGTCGCATAGGAGGATAGTAGCTTGAACAAACAAAGGATAATGGCACTGGGAGGCAGTGCCGCGCTCCTTGTGAGTATGTTAGCTCCGCTTGGAGGAGTGGGCACGACGGCAACCGCGGCGCCCACCGCACAGTTTCCCGATACTCCACCCGATACTTCAGCGTTTCAATCGCTGTGGGATCGCACCGACTCGCTGGTCGCAAGCCAGCAGGTGACGGACAGGTCGTGGTACTGGGGTCCCGCGCCGATCTGGACCACCCGTGAGCAGTACGTGGACGACCCCCAGAGCACGGGTACCCGCCTGGTGCAGTACTGGGACAAGAGCCGTATGGAGATCAATGACCCTAACGGCGACCAGCGTAACCCCTTCTATATCACTAACGGCCTGCTTACCGTTGAGTTGATTTCAGGCAATATGCAGACGGGCAACAACACCTTTGTGACCCGCAAGCCCGCCAACATACCCATCGCGGGCGACACGGACGACCCCAACGCTCCCACCTATGCTTCGTTCGCTACTCATGCGAATGCCGGCACTGATCACCCCGATCCCGATAAAACCGGTCAGCTTGCTACGTCTACCATTGCCCGCGACGGCACTATAGGCGACGACCCAAGCAAGGCTGACGTGCCCAGTATCAAGTATGTCTATTACGATGATGTCACCAAGCACAACATCCCCGAAGCCATGTGGAACTTCCTGAACCTCCAGGGTCAGGTAGTGCAGGACGGGCAGGTCGTGACGGACCAGATAAACAACCCCTGGTTCTATGCCACAGGGCGCCCCATATCCGATCCCTACTGGGCAACAATCTTGATCGCGGGCCAGCCTGCCGTAACATTGGTACAGGCTTTTGAGCGCCGCGTACTTACTTACACCCCCAGCAACCCGCCCGCATTCCAGGTAGAGATGGGCAACATCGGCCTGCACTACAAGGACTGGCGCTACATTAGCCCGGGCAGGGTCAACGGCACTACCGCGACTTTCCCTCTCAGCGGCCCACACCCCGGCTATGGCTTCAACGTGCAGCTTTTCTACACCGACAAGGACAAAGTGCTTGCCAAGGTAAAGGAAGCAGGCTTTACTTACGCCCGCCAGCAGGTGGCCTGGACGGACGAGCAAGGCCCGAACCTCTACTTTGCCTGGGGCGAGCTTGATAACGTTGTAGAGGCGGCAAATAGGAACGGCGTGAAGCTTATCCTGTCCATCGCCAAGTCGCCTGCCTGGGCGTCGCCAACCAGCAATGGAGGTATGCCCGACAACCCGCTCGACTTCGGTAACTTTATGTACCAGATGGCCCTCCACTATAAAGGCAAGGTGGCGGCGTACGAGATCTGGAACGAAACCAACCTTAAGGGCGAAAGCGGCGGCGCGATCAACGCGGGCCAATACGTGGAACTGTTGAAGTATGGGTATAGCGGCGTGAAGTTCGCTGACCCCGACGCGGTAGTGATCTTCGGCGCGCCCACCCCCACCGAGGTCAACGACCCCAACGTAGCCATTGACGACGTGATGGGTTCGCACCCAGGCTCGAACAGCAACTCGCCCGACCAACTGTGGCCCGACAACCCGGGCACAGGACACTGCCCGCCTATCTACGCCTCGCAAGAAGGGACGTGCTGGCGCAATAAGGCCTCGTTCTACTTCCGCAGAATCGAGCAGCAGCATGCCACTATGGTGAGTAACGGCGAGGGCGACAAGCAGATGTGGCTGACCGAGTTCGGCTGGAGCACCTATAACACAGCCCTCGGTTACGAGTATGGCCAACTGATCAGTCCTGAACTACAGGCCCAGTACCTTGTGCGCGCCTTCCAGAAGGGCAAGACCGATTACCCGTGGATGGGAGTAATGAGCGTTTGGAATCTCAATTTCTCGACTCTCGGCTTGCCCACCTCCGACGAGAA
>DATINP010000119.1:0-12021 GCA_035474135.1 Chloroflexia bacterium
GACCGCCTGATCCAACCCTCCCCGTCGTTGGATAACCCTGCTGATATATCTTTTGTACTGTCGGGCGATGAATTGCACGCTGGTACCAACTGGCTCAAATTGCGGTCGCCGATCTCAGGACAGACCATTTACTACAGTCTCACTATCATAGCATCGAGGTAAAATGGAACGCTTTATCGTAGAAGGCGGGTATCCCCTGCATGGTGAAGTCATGCCCGCCGGTAATAAGAACTCGGCCCTGCCCATGCTGGCTGCGTGCCTGCTAACTACTGAACCTGTCACTTTACACAACCTGCCCGCAATAGGCGACGTGCGAATTCTCCTGCGAATGCTGGCAGGGATGGGTGTAGAGGTGGACGATTCGGCACTGTCTACCGCCCACACAGTCACCCTCCAGGCGCGAGAAGTGCACGAACAACCTGACCAGGCGCTGGGCGCACTCGTACGAGGCTCGTTACTATTCGCCGGGCCAATGCTGGCACGCACCGGGCGCGCCCTTGTGGGCCAACCCGGCGGCGATGCCATAGGCAGACGGCGCGCAGACACCCACTTCCTCGCCCTGCGCAGCCTGGGTGCCACTGTGAATGTTCATGATGACACCTATGCGATGCAAGTCGCTAGACTTCGGGGCGCTGAGATATTTCTGGACGAGGCGAGCGTGACAGGCACGGAGCAGGCTCTCCTGGCCGCTGTGCTGGCGGAGGGCGACACTACCATTATCAATGCTGCCTGTGAGCCGCACGTGCAGGACCTGTGCAATCTGCTCAACACTCTGGGCGCGCGTATCACAGGGGTCGGCTCTAACACCCTTTTGATCAAGGGCGTGTCTGCTCTGCATGGTGGCGAACATACCCTCATGTCCGACCATATAGAAGTGGGCAGCTTTATCGGGTTGGCCGCGATCACGGGGGGCGAACTACGCATACGCAACGCCGTGCCCGAACATATGCGGATGACCTGTCTGGTTTACAAGCGATTGGGTGTGAAAATGCGCATCGAAGGCGACGACATCTTCGTGCCGGGCGGCCAGTCTTTGACTGTAGATGACGACGAGCATGGCGCTGTGCCCAAGATAGATGACGGCATCTGGCCCGCCTTCCCCAGCGACCTGATGAGTATCGCGCTTGTCACAGCTACCCAGTCGGCGGGCACTGTGCTAATATTCGAGAAAATGTTCGAGAGCCGGCTCTTCTTCGTAGACCGTCTTATCAGTATGGGTGCGCGTATCGTGCTGTGCGATCCACATCGCGCGGTTGTGGTTGGAAAATCTCCACTCAGGGGAGACGACATATCCAGTCCCGATATACGCGCAGGTATGGCCCTGCTATTGGCGGCTTTGTGCGCCTCGGGGCAAAGCGTTATATATAACGTCGGACAGATAGACAGGGGCTACGAGGCCATTGAGACTAGGTTACAGGCCCTGGGGGCGAAGATCACACGCGAGATAGACTAGACGTCAGGCTCCCTTGCGCACCAGCAATACCTCGTCCACTCCGTCCGTTTCCACTAAATGCACCTTGATCCGCTCGGTGAGGGCTGTGGGCACGTTCTTGCCGACATAGTCGGCGCGGATCGGCAGTTCGCGGTGGCCGCGATCTACCAGCACCGCCAGCTGAATATTGGCGGGCCTACCCATATCCATGATCGCGTCGATGGCGGCGCGTACCGTTCGCCCCGCAAAGAACACATCATCCACAAGCACGATCCGCTTGCCCGTAACCTCGATGGAGGGGGCCGGATCCTGGCCTGCCGCCGCTGTAGCCGCACTGTCGCCTGGCTTCTGGTCGCGGTCATCCCGGTATCGCGTTATGTCAAGTTCCTTCACGGGTACGTCGGTGCCCTCGACGCGCTTAATAAGGGCGGCGATACGCTGAGCGATAGGGCCGCCGCGCGTCCTTATCCCCAACAGCAGAATGCCTTGCGCCCCGCCATTGTGCTCCAGTATCTCGTGCGCGATGCGTGTGAGAGCGCGCCGCATGCCCTCTGCATCCATCAATCCCACTGAACCCGCGTTGTCTAGCTCTTTCAACTTCCAAACCTCTCGAGTGGAGTGTTTAGGGGTAAGTAAACACGTGATACGTCATACGTCATACGTGTTTCCGCTGTCTTACTAACCCCTAACTCCCCACGGTGCATTGCGTTGCATGATAACCATCTTTACCTGATAATAACATTATAGACCGCTTGCCCCCAACTTACGACTCCTGACGCTATGCGTGGCCGCGTATCACGCTTCACTTACGACCTGAGACTCGCCAGATTTTATGCAATCTTCCGCACCCTCTGATTTTCGCCGCAGGCTGACCTCGGCCATATCATTCGCGCTGGCCATTCTTATATTGATCCTGGTAACGGTCAACTACCTGCGCCTGACCGGTGTAGATGCGTCGCCTGATGAGGGCATCACCGACATCTATATCAGCCCAACCCCTGGCCCACCTTCTGCCTCGTCGCCCACCACCGATACGGCGCCCTCACCAACCGGAGTCGCCGCAACGTCCACGTCAGTACCGGCGACGCCCACAGATACTCCTCGGCCAGCTAATACTATCACGCCCGCCCCTACTTTCACTGTGCCTGTTACGCCGACTGCGTCCTCGGCTGCTGGCCAATCGCTCATAATGCTGCAAAATAGCAATGTGCCTGCGCGCGACCTGTATTCCATTGCGGCCAGGTTGCGCCTCAAGACGACCGACCCCATTTCCACGACTGTACCGGCCCCGGACAGCACCTACGAGGTGGGGCGCGTCGATTCGTTTTACATCGCCGATCTGCCCTCCAAGAGCTATTTCACTGTAACAGCCACAATCCGTCAGGTGACAGACCACGTGTACTGGTATGCCCAGGACAACAGGCCCGTTGACCTGAACGCCCTCAAGCGTGCCGCCAGCACCTTCGAGAGTTCTATCTACCCGACGGATAGGCGCTTGTTCGGATCTGAGTGGACGCCGGGCGTGGACAACGACCCCCACATCACCGTTTTGTTTGCGAGTGTACCGGGCGCTGGTGGCTACTTCTCTTCTGCTGACGAGTATACTCGCGTGGTAAGTCCCTATAGCAACCAGCGCGAAATCATATACATAGGCACAGATAGCGGATGGAGCAACGTCGAAAGTACGCTTGCGCATGAGTTCCAGCACATGATCCACTGGCACGAACACCCCAACCACGACGTGTGGCTCAACGAGGGGGCTTCTACATTGGCGCAGGCGGTCAACGGCTATGGACTGGGCGGTGTGGACGATGACTTCATGCGCAACCCCGACACTCAGCTTGACGCCTGGCAACCCAGCCCCGACCTGGCGCGTGCAAGCTACGGCGCCTCCTATCTCTTCCTGGACTACCTGCGCGACCACTATGGCGATGACGACACTATCCGCGCAGTGGTGTCGGCCCCAGGTGAGGGCACAGATGCCATCAATAATGGTTTGCAGGCCGCCGGGCGCGCCGAAAGCTTCGACGATGTGTTCAAGCAGTGGGCGCTCGCCAATCTGCTCGACGGGGAAAGGGGCGCAGATACTGCCAATCTTGATTACCCTGACCGCGAGGTTTCCGTGTCGGTTGCCTCTACTGTATCAATATATCCGGAGAATCAGCAGGATACCGTCTCGCAGTTTGGTACTGACTATATTGAACTTGATCCACCCAAAACGGGAGCTAGCAGCACTGTACAAATCGAGTTTACGGGCGACCCGATCACTACCCTGATCGACTCGCAGGCGCACAGCGGCACCGGCATCTGGTGGAGCAACCGGGGCGACCTGGCAGACACCACTCTCACCCGCAGCTTCGACCTGACGTCCCTCCAATCGGCCACCCTCGATTACTACATCTGGCTTGATACCGAGAAGGATCTCGACTACGGCTACGTTGAAGTGTCTACCGACAACGGGGCGACCTGGGACACCTTGCAGGGCAGTTATACTTCTACCAACAACCCCAACGGCACGAACTTCGGCAACGGCTATTCAGGCCGGAGCATGGATATGCCGGGCGCGGACCAGGACGGCTGGCTCCATGAAACGCTCGACCTGAGCGCGTACGCAGGCAAGCAGGTACTTGTGCGCTTCGAGTACATAACCGATGACGGGTATAACGCCGACGGTATTGCGTTGGACGACATATCTGTGCCCGAATTGGGCTGGCAGGACGACGCCGAAAGTGACACCGGCGGTTGGCAGGCCGCGGGCTGGGTACGCGTCGCAAACAGTCTGCCTCAAAACTACTACCTGGCGCTGGTGAAATATACCCCCGATAGCTCGTTCACCGTCCAGCCTATCGAAGTGTCGGCCAACGGTAAGGCCTCGTTCACCCTCGGTGGTGAGTATGGACGTGCAGTGCTGGTGGTGGCGGGCATGACTCCCTATACGATCCAGAAAGCCCACTACACGGTCAACTTCAGCGCGCCCTGATCCAGGATTGGCCGGTAAGAAGGCGAAAACTATGCCTCGCGAATTCTACCCTTCACGCTGTTGGACCGACCTGCGGGTTGCACCCTGCCCCTCGCCTCTTGGCGGCACGGGCGGCTTTGCCATCGCGCCGATCCATGAAGGCGAGATTGTGCAGATCATGGGCGGCACGCTCCTTACAGATGCGCAACTCGAAGATGTGTTCCGGGAGTACAACCAGACCGGGCGCTATCTCAATACCGTGCAGGTGAGCGAAGGGCTGCACATTGCCGATTTACACGGTACTCTTGAAGTACCCCTGAACCATTCGTGCGATCCCAATCTCTGGATGGCAGATGAAGTGACGGTTATCGCTCGCCGAGATATTGCCCCTGGCGAGGAGGTAACCGTGGATTATGCCCTCCAGACGGTCCAATCCGTGCCCCTTCTCGAGGGGCCATGCCGTTGTGGCTCTCCATTATGCCGAGGGACCATCACGGGCGACGACTGGCGCCTACCTGAGCTCCAGGCCCGCTACAAGGGCCATTTCAGCCCCTTCGTCGAGAACCGCATGGCCTAGGTCATACCCATCCTAACTTCGACGGACCTCAGGCCTTTGGCGCAATGATTTGTCTGCTATCTTATCCTGCCTGTAAGATGTATACTCCGAAATGCCCGCAGCCAATCGATGGGGCTTGCACTCCACCCTTTTAACGCGGCCGACAGATGAGAAGTAAGCGAAAACTTGCGCACTACCGTACAGCACGAAGAAAGGAGTAAGCACATGAAGGGTAACATCAGGTTCTCGGCCCGGCGAGCGGCATGGCTCGCACTAGCACTGGCACTATGCGCAGTTTTACTATTCATTGGAAGTTCAGGCAACCTGACTCAGGCGGGAAGCAACACACCAAAAGCATCGGCATCTGTTCTATCTCCCGATGTCACCTGCCCTGCTGGGCAGTGCTTCACAGACGTGCCAGCAGGCAACGGCTTCTACGACAATATCAACGCGTTGTACATGGACGGCATAATTGGTGGGTATCCCTGCGGAGGAGCAGGCGAGCCGTGCGACCCTGACAACCGGCCATACTACAGGCCGGGCAACACAGTTACACGCCAGCAGATGTCCAAGTTCGTGGACCTGGGAAGGCGCAACATTGCTGATGCTATCGGTCACTCACTATATATCAGCACTACTGCAGGTATCGCCGGCGACTTTGAGACCCGTTCCGGTGGCGAGGGAATGTACGCTGAGTGCCTACAAGCCAGTAATAACTGTTATGCAATTGAAGGTTACGCCCCAACCGGCGATTACGCAGGCTACATGTACGGCGGGAAAGGTGTATACGCAGAAAGTGACGATAGCGCACAGGCAGCGCTAGAAGCGGATGCTTATGGCACGAACGCGTACGGCATGTCTGCGACGAGCGCGATGTACCGTGGCGGCTATGTCAAGTCCAACCGCAATAGCTCATACTCTCTCTATGTTGACGATGTGGATGGCCCCACCCAGACAACGGCGGCCCTCAATGTGCGCGGCACAATACGTGGCGAAGGCGATCTTGTCATAGGCGGGTCGAAAGCCGGTTATGTCGTGGACATAATGCAAAACCTGGGTGACCAGACCCTCGAACTGGGCGACGTGGTCGTCATAGTAGGCAACGCCGCTCCGGTGCTCGGTCAGATCCCTGTCGTGACAGTGAAGAAGGCTACCTCGGCCTATGACATGGGAGTGGCTGGAGTGGTAGATGAAGTGATGTATGCTCCTTCTCCGGAGACTAAAGCCGCCTACGAGAAGCAGGAAGATGCTTTGCGCACTGCCATGCAACAGCGTAACGACGCCACGGCCAAAGCCAACGCCGAAGGCACCAAAGCTGATCTCTCAAGCATCTCCATGCCTGACGCGAACATCACCGATGAAGAGGGAACTTTGCACGCAGACCCGAGCGCGACGCAGATTGCCACCAACGGCTATGCAAGCGTGGTCACGCTCGGTAGCTTCAAAGCTGTCAAGGTAGATGCTTCATTCGGGCCTATACACGCCGGTGACTTGCTAACAACAAGTACACACGCAGGTTACGCAATGAAAGCCACCGACAAGCTTCAGGCTTTCGGTGCTGTCATAGGTAAGGCAATGGGCGATTTACCCACGGGCACGGGCACAATCCCAGTGCTGGTGACACTAAAGTAATTCTTAATTTTGAATGCTCAATTCTTAATTAAGAACCACCAACGAGAAACGGCGAACGACTCCCAATTGTCATTCGCCGTTTTTCTATTATTCTTGGATTATCGCTTGTGACGCTTCGCAACAAGCTCCGATCAGGCATTGCAAGCGAAAGCCTGGCTAATTAAGCATTAAGAATTACCTCAGATCAGTCCAACCGCCAACAATGTGACCGTTGCTGCTGCTACCAGGAACACGGCCAACCATAGCGGGGCGTTCCTCCTGTACAGGGTCCAACCGTCTGCCGGTGGCTCGGACACCGCCGTGAACACAAGTACCAGCGTCGTGGCGAACAATCCCAACCTCATCGACGGCCAGCCGGTGTACCAGTAGACCAGGGCGAATATTACGCCCAGGACTATGTTGGCGACCATGCCCGCGAACATAATGTTTGCCGAAGGACTGAGCTTGAAGGGACCGGTTCGGTTTGCGCTTACCCCACCTCCGGGTGAGGCAAGAGTGGCCGGCTGTCCACCCGCGTCAGCGGCTGCCTCTGCATGGGCTTCATAAAGCAGGTCTATTTCTTCGCTGGTGCGTGCCTTCCTGGTATTACCATCACCCGAACGTGCCCCTTCATCAGTCGTGAGGCGGGTGACGTTCTGCCAGCCGTACATGAACCCGAACGGTATGCTGAGGATACCAAGGAGCACACCTGTCGGCCAGGGGTGGTGCATAGTTGCTGCTCCTGCCCGCCTTGCCGCCCATCGCTGCGCCAACTCGTTCACGCCGAATGCGAGCAGAGCCAGCACCAGCGCCACGGGTAGGAACACCAGAGCAACCCCGAAGGAGCCGCCCCCGGCAGACCATGCCAGCGCAATCATCCCCACAATGGCCGGTATGCCCACAGCCAACAGCAAACCGCGTATGCCTGATTGGGGCTGCACAATCCCTGGCACAACGGCCTTCACCCGTGCGTCAACTGTGGCCGCCAACCTGCCGATCAGTCCCCTCGTGGGCACGAGGCCCATGCGGTTTGTCATCCGGTCCTTGCCAACGAGAGTGTGCACGAGCAGTAGCAGCAGTATCACCAGCGCGCCTATCCTCAGCCAAAAGTCGGCTGGAGGACCTGTGGGCGAGGGCAACGGACCCCGGTCGTCGTAACTTAGCGAACTCCCCCAGCGCAAACTTTCGGGGCCACTTGCTTTGATGGCAGCGGCCTGCGCGTTTTCGGCGGTGAAGAAGTTGCCGATGCCCGACTCATATGCTGCCACAGCCAGGTTATGGTTGCCCAGCACATACGATGGGCTGGCAGCGTTCGACAGCTTGAGATATGCAGTGGATGCCGGGTTGCCCATCTTCGCGTATAGCACGCCCAGGTTATTCCAGGCCGAGGCAAGCGCCGGATCAAGCTGGTACGACTGCTTGTACCGGTATATGGCCAGCGAAAGATCGCCACCTTCTACCTGGCGCACGGCATTACCTGTCCGCAGGGCCAACGACGCGCTCGACGGCGTGCCGTTGTTCACCCACAGCGCTCTGCCCACGCCGCTATAGTCTTCGGCATCGAGTAAGTTACGCACTATGTTCGACACTCGCAGTGCGTTGGCGGCCTCTTTCTCCTGGCCTGCGTTCTGCAGTAAGAGCGCGCCCTGGCCCAGTATGTCTGCCGCATCATGATCGGTAGCCACAGCCGGTTTTATCGCCGTTGGATCATATCCTGCGGCGGTCAGTACTGCTATACCGTCCGAGGGGCCTTTGCCGGTCGACAGGGCCGTGGTACGTGCCTGCCCAGCAAGAGCCGCAGCCCTCCCGGGCTGGCCCGACTCGAGGACTCCTAGCTTCGCCCATGCTTTGCTGTAACTCTCTGCTGCCTTGCCATTGAGCGCTCCTGCTTGATCGCCCGTCGCAGCACGAGCTGCCGCTTCATAAACATACCCGCCGTACAGATAGAGCAATCCGCCCAGATTTGGGGATTGTGTGTCTGCGCCCGCGGTCATATTAGCCACCAGTGTGTCTACGAGATTGGCGTTGCCCTGCTTGACCCAGCCCATCGCACGCACAAGGTGGGCGTCCAATGTCTCTTGTGCCGACTCTCTGTCAAACAAAGATATCGTACTGGTCAACGCCGTTGATGCCACCGTCACCATATCTCCGGCCGAAAGGTTCCGGTTCAGCTTGCGCAATGCGTTCTCCGACTGCGCAATCGCTCCCGACGCGTCACCGTTTGCCAGTAGCTCCTGAGCGTAGGAAGTCAGCAGAGGTGCATCATTCTGCCCCAGGTCCAGTGCTGCCCTGTATTCGCTCAATGCTTCTGAACTGCGTCCCAGCAGGCTCAAAATGCGCGCCCTATCGTGCAGTATGCGCCCTTTCAGGTCTACTGCGATACCACTTCCTGAGGCTGTCTGCATATCGGTGAGCATCCGGTCGTAAGCTTTTTGCTCCAAACCCAACTGCAACCATTTGCGGTACAGGCCATAGGTGGCACCACCCGACGTGATCGTGTCAAGATAGGTTTTGTATGCAGTAGCTGGGTCGCCACGCGCCCACTGTGCATCGCCGAGCGCCTCTTGCGCCAGCCCTTTTGCTTCGGTAAACGCGGCCTGTGAACCGGCAGTAGCGCCGGGTTTGATTTGGGCATTCAGAACTTCTGTGAACAGACCGACAGCATCGTCGGGTTCGCCCATGCGCAGCGCCGCCAGCCCCATCCAGACCTTGATCAGCAGGTAGTCAGCTGCTTGCGGCCTACCTGCGATGGCACGCATGGCTTCAAAAGCCGAAAGGTAGTTACCCGTAATCAGGTTTGCCAGCCCCCAGTTGTAGGTGTACTGCCACGTGGTGTTGTTCTGACTAGCCGCGCTCTGAAAGCCCGAAACCGCCTGCCGGTCAAACTCGAACCTGGCTGAAGGTGAATCGGCCCTGATCGAGCGCAGTAGACTTACTGTAGCGAGGCCGTTCGCGCACTGATCAGGCTTGGTCTGGCACATATCGGCATAAGTAACCGAGATCCCGTCTACTATAGCCGGGTCGGGATTAGCTGTAAGTCCCGAATCCCTCACTCGCGTGTTCATACTGCCTGTGCTGGAAGCGAATATCTGCGACATAAGCGCAAGCCTTGTTTCCAGCGATGTGCCGCTGTTTTCCAGCGCCTGGCTGGAGTCGGGCCATGCTGATTGCAAGTTACCCGTGTTGCGCTCGATAAAGGTGAGGTAAGGGAATAGCGCCGACTCCAGATCCTGGCTCGTAGCGTCAGGCACCACCGAGCCGGACCCATCCACCTGCGGGGTGAGGTAAATAGCGGGATCGGGTGCGCCATGTGACAGCGGTGCAAACAGCGCCAGTACGATCAGAAGCAGCAGCCCTACCGAAGCAGCTGCGCGGTGCGTTTCAATCGTCGAGCGGGCTACAGCAGGAGCAGACAGCGATGCACGGGACGAAGACGTAGAGGAGGCACGCTTGGTCGTCTCTGTGCGGCCTTTTACGTTTGCGTCTGCCCTAGGGCTGATGCTGTCAGCGTTCCCTCCGGGCACGCCGGTAGTTGGTCGTCGCGACATTATTGCACCGCCTTGGGCACGTACTTCGAGCCATCCCAGCTCCATACCTGCACGCCTGCTACATTATCCGCTACCACTTCGTATACTCCATCTTCGTTCAAATCAGCCATATTAATATCGAGGTCGGCATCAAATATGGCATCTTTTTCTGCGCCTCCACCCACGGGCACCATTTTCAGTACTTCGCCCGCGTGTGTGGTCTTGTTCCACTTGAATAGCTCAAGGTGAGCCGCGCCGTCCAGTGTGGTGGTGCGCAAGGCGATTACCCTATCGTCCGTGCCCAGTAGCTTACCGCCATTCCAGCCACCAATAGCTCCGTGGGAACCAGGAGGGGGCACGGCGGGCAATAGACGAGCCACCCCCGAAATGGGGTCCGACTGCCAGGTCAGGTCCCACTCGAAATACTTGTCGTTATAGGTCACCACGTTCAACACACTGTTGACCTCTTCCGTAATAGGGCGAGTCTGTCCAAGCCGCGCCTCGGTGAGCGTCATTAGCACGTTGTTCACAGCCCCATCGTCCAACGGCAACCGGTCACGCTTTATTATCAGGTTGCCCGGCGAGGTAAAGCCGAACACCTGTAACATGTCGTACGGGTTCGCGGGTGGTTCTCCAGTCGGCGTAGGCCGGACAACAGCCGTGCCTGTAGCTACCCCGGTGGCAGTCAGCGCTTCCGTTGCTGTAACGGTAGATGCCGGGGCTACTATCGTCGTAGCTGTGGGTAGCGGTGCTGTCTCAGTGAGAGCGGGGGTGGCGCTGGCCGCCTGTTGCAAAATGGCGGGTTGTGAGGAGGGTGCTGTCTGCGGCGAGCACGCCGCGAGAGCCAATATCAATAGGAACGCACACATGGTCCACGTTAGAGAGAGAAACGCGAACGCCTTGCGGGTTCCGCCTGCCTTGTCTGTATTTGGCATATTAGAGTTGTTCTGCTCCAGTACTATAATATTCAATATTCCGGGCATAGGGATAGCAATTGCAATCCTGCCGGATCGAGTTCGATCGGAATATTGTACCATGCCTTAATATGGGCTGGCAAGGATTCTGTCGGCGACGTTGGGCCTGCGCCGCCTGTGATACAAAGTTCAAGGGGCCGAAGTATATGATCAGCCCCTGTTATTATTACTCTGAAAAGCCCCCGGCGGTTCAATTTCGCCGTCCCTGGACAACAAACGACGCGCACACATGGTCAGCGCCACGGTCAGCCAGAACAGCGCCGCCATGTGTGGAAACTCGATGTTGAAGTAGAAGTGATCCACCAGGCCCACCAGTAGCGCGCCAAGAATTGAGGCCGTGCCGCCCAGCAAGGCCACATCGAGGGCCGACCATTCGGCCTGCCCGCCTGCCCACCGTGCCGCCCGCCTGAGCGATTGCGGGATAGCAGGGATCACACTTACGAAGAACACTATCGCCAGCACAATGAACAGGGCCAGCGTGATCAGCCCCGCCCTCTCTGCTATAGTCAGGTACACGCTGGACACCCCCGTGGTGAGGTCAAGCTCGCCTGCGGTGCCGAAGCCCACGCCAAACACCGGATATCTGCCTATTATGTCGAACGCGTTTTGATACTCGGCCAGGCGCATCAGGCTGGCCTGGTCCTGGAATTGGAGACCCAGTAGCAATCTCGCGAAGTAGCCTGTACCCAGCCCACCCACCAACAGCACGACGCCAAACGCCAGCCCCCAGCCCCACAGCCTCCGGTAGCGCATAGTGGCCACCAGCACCCCCGCTACCACCACGCCCAGCAATGCTGAGCGCGAACTGGTCAGCACCAGACACGTTATGTCAAGTAAAAAGAATGCCCCCAACAGCCACCGAGGCAGCAGGGGCTTGCGCGCCAGCAACGCCACCCCGGTCAGCACCGCTACCACCACCAGCAAGCCCCCGAACGAGTTAGGGTCAACCTGTGTGCCGACTG
>DATINP010000120.1:0-5690 GCA_035474135.1 Chloroflexia bacterium
GGGAGGTCCTTTCCCGGTAGCAGTGGTCGATTCGCTGTCGGTTTCAATGGGCCTGGGGTGGATTGTGCTTGAAGTGGCAAAGGCGGCAGAGCGCGGCCTCGACTTGCAACATCTGGCGGGCCTCGCCAATCGCCTAACCGAGTTGAGCCATATCGCATTCTTCACAGAAAACACAGACATTCTCCTAAAGAGCGGTCGCGCAAGCCGTCTGGCACACCAGGCCGACTCGCTGACCGGCCTGCGCCCCCTGTTCAACATGGACGAGGGCAACGTAGCCGTGTACGAGAAAACACGCACGCGTCCCAAAGCGCGCGACTCGCTCTATAACTTTGTGGAAGATTTCCCGTCTATTGGCGAACTGGCAATAGTGCACACGAATATTACGCAGAACGATGTAGAACACCTGCTGACACGCATTGGTGCGATCTACCCACGAGAGCGCGTGCCCATCATCCAAATGGGACCTGCCTTGGCATCGTGGTTGGGTCCCGACGTGCTCGGAGTGGCGGTCCTTGAGGGAGAAGAGTAGAATAGAGAAATGCTCAACGCCGGTTGACCGCCGGACTCGCAACAGGACCGGGTATGACAACTGTTTCACCTAGCAAAGTAGGCGTTTACATTGACGTAGCGAACCTGACCCGCAACGGTGGCTACGGTATGCGCTACGACGTATTACGCGAATTTGCTTGCCGCGACAACGCCGAGCCAATACGCCTCAACGCCTATGTCAGCTTCGACGAGGACCGCGCCAGGGATGACCAGGCCTATCGCGCCGCCCAGTACAACTTCTATTCCCTTCTGCGCGACTTCGGATACAAGGTTATCCAGAAGATCGTCAAGTGGTACTACGATGAGAGCGGCAGAGCCTTTGGCAAAGCCAACGCCGACCTGGATATGGCCGTGGACGCGCTGTTGCAATCGGAAAACATCGACCGTGTGCTCATGTGCACAGGCGACGGCGACTTCATCCGAGTGGTCCAGGCCCTTCAGAACAAGGGGTGCCGCGTCGAAGTCGTAGCTTTCGAGAACGTGTCGCAGGAGTTACGCCGTGAGGCCGACCTGTTCATGTCGGGCTATCTAATCCCTAATTTACTGCCTACTGCCCTGGGCCGAGTCGGGCCAACATGGGGCGAAATCGGATCGCGGGTGCGCGGCTTCTGCTACAACCACGCCGTTGACAAAAACTTCGGTTTCCTGCGCGTCATGAAGAACATAGCGCCTGAACTGTGGAAGATCGATTCGCGCCTCGCTCATTCGCCCTACGAGTCGGTCTTTTTCCACGACTCGCAATTGCCAGAGGGCATTCATGTCAGCGACCTGCCGAACCGCAACATCATTTTCGAGTTCGAGCTAGCCAAGTCCGAGAACCGGGAGAGCGGCTGCCAGGCGATCAATATGCAGTTGATCAGCCCAAGAAGGTAGCGGACGATGTCATGCGTAATACGTCATGCCCTGATTGCTTGTAAAGGTCACATACCCGGATACGCCACCAATCTTATATGCACGCCGGTTCCCCAATTATCAAGCCGCCGAATAACCAGTTCAAACGCATTTCCAAAGCTAACCGTATGGAAGGTGATCCCGCCGTCATACTGCTGATAATGCGTACTAAAAGAAAAATAGAGAGAATCGGGCGTATCAGGTGTTCGCACAGTGTCGATCGTCCACCCTTCTTTTAGCAGGATGTTTTTGTAGTAGTTCTGAATCGTTTTTGGACTGGCGGAAGTTTGGAAGTCTGCGGATTTTACGTTGGAGATGCTCGTGTAATCCTGGTGTAACTGCGTTGCATTCGGAAAGATAGGGATGTAATGTGCGCTGGGCGGACTGGACCGAGGTGCAAGGTTGAAGATAAGACCGCCAAAAACAAGAGACAAATATGCCGCGATCAACAGAATTACGGTAATAGGCACAAGCAATAGCAGCCGCTTCATTGCACTACCCTCCCATTCAGACATTACATTATACTCAGATCGCCAACAACACAAAGCTAACTTCGCTAGCGCTAAGATCGCCTAGGCGATCGTTTGCTACGCTCAGAGTCGCTGGTTGCGTTTTACAAAGGCCGCCATCCTGTCTGATGAGGACATCCAACAGCCACCATATTAGTCCCCGAAGGGGGACTTCGTAGACATAGCCCACGACTTTAGTCGCCGGGCGACCAACACCAACACACGAACCACATAATAAGTCCTCTATTAACTTAATGACGTAAGCACCCCCAAATCAGACAGCTTTTCCGTCGTCCATTCGGGTACATTTCGGGCAATCACACGGCTGCTCCCCCGACAACCAACCAAAATCCTCCTTGTTCCTTCGTGATCTCTTAATCTTCGTGATCTTCGTGATCCGTATTCATCGGTGACGCATGATGCGTAACGTGCCACCTTCGCACGCGCAAATGTGTTAAAATAGATTCGAGTAAGCACGATGCCAATCCCCGCCACTGTATTCCGAAATATCCTCCGCCTTGAAGAACACAAGGGCTTTACCGACGCCGCCGTACAGGGTGGCCTGGAGGCGTTTGCACGCCGTTGGGCCGATCAGATCGCAACCCAGGGTCGTGCGGGCGGGACAATGCCGGCGGCTATCATGGGAGTGCTGAATAGCTACGGCTTCCTCGGCCTCGATGAGCGCCGGGCGGCAGTACAGACGGTAGGCGAGCTGCTGGCGCTGTTCGAGAGGGGAGTGCGCGACGTGCCTGCCGATCTCGCACCCGGTGTTGCCGCGGGAAGCGCCACCCAGGGTTCGCACGCGGGCAACGGCTACTTGCCCGCCGCGCTGGACGACTTCGGCGGGTGGGACGAAACCGACCCGCGCGCCAAAGCCCCGGTCTCTAAGAGCATGAGCGGCATCGCACCCGCCCCCGCCGCCATGACAGGCCCGGTAGCACAAGCCACAGCCAACACGCGCTCCGCACGCCGCACCGCTACTATAGACTCGCCTGTCACCGTTCTGCGTGGCGTACAGGACGCGACAGCACGCCTGCTTAAGAGGCTGGGCGTGTACACGGTGCGCGATGCGCTCCTTTTCTTCCCCTTCCGCTACGACGACTTTTCGGACATGAAACCCATTGCCGAGCTAGTACCTGACCAGAACCAGACTATCGTCGCCACCATCTGGGAGGTAGAGGCGCGTAAGACTCGCACGGGCAGACCGCTCGTCACGGCGGTACTGGCCGATGATACAGGCACTATCTCCGTATCCTGGTTCAACCAGGAATACCTGCTCAAGTCCCTTCACCAGGGCGACCCCATCGTTATTTCGGGCAAGCCGATCCCCTTCAACGGCAGGCTCACTTTCAACTCGCCTGAATGGGAGCCGTACGACTCGGAACTGCTGCATACTGGCAGGATCGTACCTGTCTATCACTCAACCGATGGCCTCTACAGGCGCACGCTCAGGCGCATCATGCACGATGCCGTTGATCGCTTCGCCGACCAGATGACGGACTACCTCCCACCAGCAATGAAGCGCGACGCTTTGCTAGTCGATCTGCAAACTGCCCTGCGGCAGATACACTTCCCCGACTCGCGGCTCGAAGCAGCGCAGGCCCGCAAGCGGCTCGCCTTCGACGAGTTCCTCATGATCCAGCTTGGAATGCTCCAGCGCAGGCGGGCGTGGCAGGAGTCGCAACAGGGCCTCGCCTTGCCCGCCGATCCCGCCTTCCTTGAAGGCTTTTATAAGTCCCTCCCCTTCGGGCTGACGGGCGCCCAGCAGCGCGTCACCGATGATATTTTGAGGGATATGTCGTCCAGCGTGCCCATGACTCGCCTTCTCCAGGGCGATGTTGGATCGGGCAAGACAGTGGTGGCGGCGGTCGCTCTTATGTCAACGTGGCAGAACGGCGCTCAAGGCGCTATCATGGCCCCCACCGAGATACTTGCCGAACAACACTACAAGAACATCTCGAACATGGTCGAGTACCTGGGCGAGGACGCGCCCACTGTGCGTCTGCTGAAGGGCAGCACCCCCGCTAAAGAGAAGAAGAAGATCTACACCGAGATCGCCGATGGCGATGTGGACATCGTGATCGGCACGCACGCGATCATTCAGGAAGGCGTGGCGTTCAAGAGGCTCGCGCTGGTGGTGGTGGACGAGCAGCACCGCTTCGGCGTGCTACAGCGCGACACCCTCAGGCAGAAGGGTATTGAGGCCGGCCTCATGCCCCACACACTCGTTATGACCGCTACGCCTATCCCGCGCTCACTAGCCCTCACGGTGTACGGCGACCTCGATGTATCGGTGATCGACGAGATGCCTCCCGGCAGGCGGCTGATTAAGACGCGGTGGGTGGATGGACTGCGCCGCCAGCAAGCCTACGACTTCATCGAGAAGAAGGTGGAGGAAGGAAGGCAAGCGTTCGTTATATGCCCACTCGTCGAGGAGTCGGACAAGATCGAGGCCAAGGCCGCAGTCGCTGAGTACGAGCGGTTGCAAGCTGAGGTGTTCACCGACAGGCGGCTCGCGTTGCTCCACGGGCGCATGAAGCCCAAGGAGAAGGACGAGGTAATGGCTTCGTTCCGGGCTGGCGAGGCCGATATCCTGGTGTCAACTAGCGTGGTAGAGGTGGGTATTGACGTGCCGAACGCCACCGTCATGCTGGTTGAGGGCGCGGACAGGTTCGGACTGTCCCAGTTGCACCAGTTCAGGGGGCGTGTGGGCCGGGGCGAGCACCAGTCGTACTGCGTGCTGTTGGCCGAGAATGCGCAGGGCGTGGGCTTCGAGCGCATGCAGATCATACAGGACACACACGACGGCTTTAAGCTGGCCGAGGCCGACCTGGAGATCCGGGGGCCGGGCCAATTCTTCGGCACGCGCCAATCCGGTATGCCCGACCTGCGCATGGCGAAACTATCCGACGTCGAGACGTTAGCCCTGGCGCGTGAACAGTCCAAGGCGCTTTTCGCACGCGACCCCGACCTGACACTACCTGAGCACGCAGAATTGCGTGGAGTGCTGGCGGCGTTCTGGTCGCGGGCCGAAACTGACGCGAACCAGTAGCCCCATATGCGCGTAATTTCCGGCACGGCCAAGGGCCGCCAACTTAAGGGGCCTCCGGGCACGGGCACGCGTCCGATGACCGACAGGCTCAAGACCTCGCTGTTTGACACGCTTGTCCCCTATGGTATCGGAGGGGCGCGCGTGCTCGATCTCTATGCGGGGAGCGGTTCGCTGGGGATAGAGATGCTATCGCGGGGGGCCGATTGGTGCGACTTCGTGGAGCAAAACGCCGGTGTATGCCGCGTGATCCGCGAGAACCTTCAGATAACCCGGTTAGCCGAAAAGGCCCGCGTCCACCAGATGCCCGTTGCACGCTATATTGGCCTCATTAAGGACGTGTCCGGCACACCGCCATATGATATAATAACCCTCGACCCACCCTACGCCGATCCCGACATCGAGAAAACCCTGGAGCAGGTGGCAGGCTGGCCTATGCTGGCCGACGGTGGTATTATTGTCATCGGCCACGCAACCCAGGTCAAACTGGCGGACGAGTACGGCGGACGCATCAAGCGCACCAAGCACCGCGTTATGGGCGGGTCGGCGTTCTCTATCTATGAGGTTGGCGACCGACGACCGACGACCGACGACATATGACGCAGTACCCATGACACATTCTAACAGTCGCCAGCAGGATAACATGACTGAGCAACACACAGAACGAATTGCAATTTACCCAGGCACGTTCG
>DATINP010000121.1:0-16061 GCA_035474135.1 Chloroflexia bacterium
TCCGAGATGGGGAAGCCCTGCTGGGCCAGTCCACCGTGCGTGTTCCAGTAATCGAGGAAGAGTCCGCGCACCGTCTTGCCCGTTTCGGCAAATGTCTGCACACTGCGGCCTACGGGAGCCGTGGAGTCCGAGCCGCCCACAACCACGTTAGCCACCATCGATGGGTGGAACTCGCAGTAATAGTGATAGGTGCCGGGTATGGTGAAGGTCATGCTCCACGACTGGCCGGCCTTCACCTCGGGCGACACATTGAGAGCAGGGCCTTCCAGGATCGCGACGTCATGGGAATCGGGGTCGTTGTTTGTCCACTCGACGGTAGCGCCTAGGGGTACATCGATGTCGCCGTTATTGTCGAATTGCGCCTCGCTCTGGTACTGGTAATCTTTCATCTGTATCACGTAGGTGGAAGCAGCGTTCGTGACGTGGATGTTGCCTCCGAAGAGCGCGAAGCCCGCGAGCGGCACGGCGAGCATGAACAGCACCCGCAACACGGGGCGCAGAGGGTTTGACGGGGTTGCCGATAGTTGGCTACTCATAAGGATCCTTCCTGCAAGAACGTCGAATGATCGTGCGTGAGGCACGCGGAAGTTTAATACGCTGGGGCGATACGGTCGTAGTGCGTCATGCGTCATACGTCATACATCGTCGGTCGTCCCTACTTACGACCTAAGATCTAAGATCTACGACTCGCGGCCTAGAAATCCACGCCTATAGCAGTTCGGCCTCGGCGGTCTAGGACAATACGGACGCCTTCTTGCAGGACGCCTGCGAAGAACCACATCGTGTGTTCTTGCTTGAGGATGCGGATCGTACCGCCGGTGGTCACTTCTTCGCCGGGCATGAGGGTCTTGCCGAAACCCCAGCGGAACGGGTAGCGATTGGGACCGCCCCCGCCGCTATTGCCGTCCCAATCAGCGCCTACGCGCCATAGGCCCGCTTTATTGTCCCACTTGCCGCCATCTATGGAGGAGTAACTGTCGTTCGTGGTGTATGTGTAGCCGGGGTCGGGGCCTTGCGTGCGTAGGGGCACATTGCCGGTGTTCTTCACCTTGATGGTAACTGTGATCAGGCTCCCGGCGATGATTTGCGTGGGGGTGAAGTCTACGCTCAATAAAGCAATGCTCGGCTCACCGCCCGCCGTTATGGTAATAGGCGTACTGGCCTCCACCCTGTTGCCCAGTGCATCATCGGCGCGCACGGTCGCGGTATAAACCCCGTCGAGCAGGATTTTACCGAGAGCATCCTTGCCGTTGATAACGACGTTTTGCTCGCCCGGCCCCTTCTTCGTGGGCGCGAGCATTGAGGTCTTGTTCCCCGAATTGTCGAACAGGTTGGCCGAGAGGGTGGCCGTCATATTGGTGCGGAAAGTGAGTTCGGCCACGTCGTCTATCGCGTCCTGGTTAGGCGAGATAGTGCTGGGGTGGACCACCAGGTTTTGCAGAGAGGGCGGTACGCTTTCCACCGCCGCCACCTTGAAGCCCACGCTCTCGCTGGCCGCGCCTGATGCAATTGTGATGGTGTAGTCGCCCGCAGGAGCCACCGAGCGCACTAGCGTAGACCCCGAATTAGGGAGAGCGGTGTCCTGGTCTACCGCGCCATTGAAGCGCACGATATGATCCCCCGCTTTTTGCGATTCGGAAAGGAGGACAGCTTTCACTGGGCCGTCCAGGGTGGCGGTAACATCGCAAGTATTATCACAGGCGGGACCGAGAGTGTAGCTCACCTGCACGAAGCCCGCAGGCTTGCCGATGCCGGAAGACCCTGGCACAAGGGTGTCAGAGGAGGCGCGCACATTCGAGATAGCATCGCCCGATGGGGAGCAACCAGCCAACAGCCCTAGTAACGCAGCGAATAAAAGGATAGCCACGATGTTGATTTTCAAGTGAAGGTATCTCATAGGACAGGCGTTCACTCGCGCAGAGCAGCGCGCAGTTCCTCGGGCTGAAGGACGGCGTTGCCCCACTTGCGGACTACTATGCCCGCGCCGTAGTTGGCAAGACGGGCGGCATCGAACAGGTTGGTACCCGCGCACAAGGCCAACGTCACGATCGCGATCACGGTGTCGCCTGCGCCCGTCACGTCGAATACCTCCGAGGTATTGGTGACAGGGATGTGGCAATAGCCGCCGTCGCGCTCCAGCACCGACATGCCCTCACCGCTGCGGGTCACTATAACCGCACGGGCGCCCAGCGAAGAAAGCAACTCACCCAACCCCTCTTGAAAATCGGCTTCGGTCTTGAGCGCCCTACCCAGCGCTTCTTCGGCTTCCGGTTGGTTGCATTTGACGATGCCGAAACCGTGAAACTGCTTTAAGTCGCCCTGCGAGTCGACAGTGGAGAGCTTGCCCAGGCGCGACGACCACGAGCGCACACACTCTATCACATCAGGGGTGAGCGTGCCGCTTTTGTAATTGCTAACCAGCACGGCATCGCAGTCAGGCAGCAGTTTCTCGATGGAGGCTATCAGATTGCGCTCAACGTCGCCACCAATGGGACGGCGGTCAACGTGGTCAATGCGTGCCACCTGTTGCAGCATGGTTGAGGTGACACGGGCCACGATTCGCCTCTTGGCGGTAGTGGGGCGCGTGGGGTCTGTGACAATGCCGCCTGTGTCTACCCCATACCTGCTCAATTCCTCCATCATTTCCACGCCCACCGGGTCGTCGCCCACCACACCCGCCAGGTACGCTTTTGCTCCCAACGAAGCCACCGTGCAAGCAGGGCTCGTGCCGCCGCCGGGGACGCTATATTCGCTCAGGTATTCGAGTACAGGGATGGGTGCCTCACGCGAGAGACGGGTGGGCCTACCGACAGTATACTTGTCGAGAATGAGGTCTCCCACGACGAGCACCCGCACCCCGTCGAAGCGCTCTATCACGCTCTCCAGCAGTCGCCGCGAAGCTATGTCTATACCGTGCTTTAGTGTGGTCATCGCTTAGTTCTTGAGGAAAAGGCCATAATCAGTGCTTATCAATTCTGTCGTCGGTCGTCGGTCGTCCTACCGGTCACCGGTCACTTGAGCCTTTGGATAGCAAAGAAGAGGGCCATCGCCAGCCAGAGCAGGGTGTACTGGTTTACGAAGAAGGAGCTGTTATCAAGGAAGGAGATGCCGCCGAACTGGGGCTTATTGACGCCGCCCAGAAGTATGGCCTGCCACCAGCCGAGGCGCATCACGACGCGGCTCAGGAAGAAGCCGAACAAGACGGACACCACGGCGACGGTACGCAGACCGGGGCCACGTTTCTGGTTGGCCGCTGCGGTTACGGCTTCCGGCACTCCTATTCCCATGAGCAGGGCAGCCCAGAACTCGAACGCCGGGAACACCCCCATCAGGATGCCGATTATCGCCGCCGCACCCAGCCCCGCCGCCGCGCTCTTGACATAGTAGTCAGTGCTGACAGCATAGGTCGGTAGTACCTGCAAGTTGGCGCACTGAAAGCACTTGAACCCGGCAGGCGTGCTGACCCTGCATTTGGCGCAGATGGGCTTCCCGCAATTGCTGCAGCGTAAATAGGTCTGCACGGTGGGGTGGTTCGCGCAGTACATGGGTTGTTCCGGGTCGTATCCGCTGAAATCTTGTATTGCCATATCTTCTCCAACTAGCCTGGTCAGACCCGGACACTCTTTTCGGGCCGCGGCCTACCACCTGTTATCGCCTGCCATAGAACCAGCATACCAAACGCCAGCACCCTTAATATACGCTTCCAGCGCCAGGGTTGCATCGCAAGCCTGAACAGCCATTCCAGCCCAAGCCGGCGTATTAGCCCTGGAGCCAGCACCACGCGACCGGACAGGTAATCGAACACGCCCCCCACACCCATTGCCACTTTCACACTCGGCGGCAGTTCTATGCTGTGCGCCGCGATCCAGAGATCTTGCCTGGGCGCACCGAATGCCACCAGCAACACATCGGGCCGGACCGCCCACAAACGCTCCCGTATTGCAGGCCAGTCTTCGTTACGAGGCGAGCCTGCGTATGCGCCCGCAATGATTGCACCGGGGTGCTTTTGCTGTATTGCAGCGCCCGCTTCTTCGGCGACACCGGGGGCCGCGCCCAGCAGATAGAGTGCATAGCCGCCCTTCGTGGAAAGAGCGCCCAGTTGGTCTACCATGCCAACGCCTGTAGCCCGCCCACGAAAGGGCCTCCGCAAGAACTTCCCCGCCAGTATAATACCAACGCCGTCAGGAGTACACAGTGCGGCGCGGCTCAGAATGCCCTTGAAGGTGGGATTGCGGCGGGCCTCCATCACAAACTCAGGGTTCACAGTGCAGACCTGGTGGAAGGATGGGGGAGTTTCGTCGAGGAAGCGCGACAGAAGCAAACCGGCCTGCTCCTGGTCGCAGTTATCTATCCCAACTCCAAGTATGTCGCGCCTCTGCAAACGAGCTCCTTCCCTGCTTGCCGTGTCTAGCTAAAGTATAAAGCCTTTGATATGGTGGGGCAAGTGGCAGGCGTCGGGCGTCAGGCGTCAGGCGTCAGGCGTCAGGCGTCAGGCGTCAGGCGTCACAGATGAATACGGATCACGAAGAGCACGAAGGTTTAGGAAGGGTGTGGTTAGGCGGTAGGTGAGAATCCGTGTGCTTGGCCGAAATGTACCCGAATGGACTACACGAAATCTGTCCTATCTGGGTGTGCTTACGTCATTAAGTTAATAGGACACGTTCCGCAGTGCGCGTGTTGGTGTGGAACGCCCTGGCGACTAAAGTCGCGGGCTACGTTATACGAAGTCCGCCTGCGCGGACTGTAATACCACCAGTGTGCCTGACGATAGACATCTATCTTACCCAAGAGCAGTCCCCGAAGGGGGACTTCGTATAACGTAGCCCGCGACTTTAGTCGCCAGGCGACCTTCCCCGCAGGGCGTTCTCGCTACAGAGCGTTCTCTGCGTAGTGTGAGTTAGTAGGATACCTTCCACGGATGACTTACGGCTTGCCCACTCGCGCCAGCACACTCTCCAGGATCGCCGCCGCTACTGCCTCCACGGACAGTTTGCCGTCGACTGTGATAATGTTCTCACCGGCGGCGCGGGCTTGCTCTATCAGTTGGAGGTAGTTGGCGTAGATAGGGCGGAGGCGCTCGTCAGTTTCGTACAGTTCGACGTAGTTCCCGCGCTTCTGAATACGCTCCTGGCTCACTTCGGGCGGCACATCTATGAAGAAGGTCACGTCGGGCGCTATCGAGCGACTGTTGACGGCGCGCACCCACTCCTGCCCCTGCGTGAAGCCCTGGTAGGCATAAGACGACAGGCGATAGCGGTCGCACACAACGTGCGTGCCAGCTTCGAGGCGCGGCACGATGTCAGCCCGCAGGTGGTCGAGGCGGTCGGCGGCATACAGCAGGGCCATCACGTCGTCGCCCAAAGGTTGGTCGGGTGGGTACACAAGGCGGTGGGTCAACCCCTGCCGGATGACGGAGCCGATCGGCCCGCTCGTAGGCTCTTTCGTAGCAACAGCCTTTAGCCCATGCTGCATAAGCCCTGCCTGGAGCAAAGCAGTTTGCGTGCTGATCCCGGCCCCGTCAGGGCCCTCAAGTACGATAAATAACCCGCGCTTTATACTGCCCGCACCTGCCATGCAAACACCTCTCTTTCGTTGGGATTATAGCACAGAGTGGGCAGCGACCAGTGACCAGTGACCAGTGACCAGAAGGGATAAGGAATACGTGATATTTCGCCCATCGTTCTACTGGTCACCGATCACTGGTCACTGGTCACCGGTCACTGGTCACTTCCCCAACTGATACCGTTGCAGCCACATACCACGCGCCTCTACCGGAGCGCCGAGGGGCTGCAGGCTCGGGACTGACGCGCTCCAGGCTGAAGTGAATACCGTCGGCTTGTCGGTCATGAAGCCGAAGGTGGATACGCCATGAGTGCGCATCTGGGCCACCCACCGCGCTAGCTGGTCGTCGCCCTCGGCGAGCATCATGGGGCGCGTGTAGAAATCCGACGCCAGGTTGAGAGGCAGCCACCACTCGTCAGTAACAAGAGGCTCACGAGCGGGCATCGTATTCGCCAGTGCCAACCAGTCACGAACCTGCGTACGCTCGTCATACAGCGCAGCGTAGCCCCGCAGGCTAAACAGTAGGCCTGTAACGGCCAACACTACCACCAGAGGCGCGAACACCGCCTTCAACCTTCTGGTCGCTTGCGGGTCAACGCGCAGACTAAGAACTGTCAAAAGCCCTAGCACGATCAACGGTGGGTAGGCCGAAAGGAGGTAACGCTGGCCCCATTCGCCGCGACTGATGGGGCCAAGTCCGCTCAGTGCACTGATAATAATTGTGTGGACTACTACCCATAGCAGGGTCACAGCATACAGCATACCGTGTCGCGTAATGCCATCAGATGTAAACACCCTGGCGGGCGGCCACATCGCGAGCGCGATAAAGGGCATTGCCACCAGAAAACCGTGCAGGTTGCGATAGGGCTGGGGCATGAGGGCGATAAAGACGCATGACACGCACACACCCACCAACCCGACCGCAAAGAGCCACCCTTGCCAGCCTTGCCCAAGCGCGGCCCATGTGCGTGACAACCCCCGGCCCAGCGCGGCCACAGCACACACGACCACGCCGCCCACGCCCAGCACCCCCACCCACAGGGAATAGACGGGCGACGAGGGAAAGGTCTGAGGCCCAATCAGGAAGTCGGGCACGATGCCCCAACCCGCACTTACGATATAGCGAAGCGCCGGTAGCTCGAACCCCACTCCGCCGGATGCAGACCCTCCAACAGGGCTTGCCCCCGCGAAGTACCAGGTGGCATGAAGTGGCAATAACGTGCCTTCAGTAAACACGTAGAACAGCCACAAGGGCACGAGCGCCACCAGAAATGCCCCTAGCCACCAGGCGAACCGCCCCCACCAGGGACGGAAGCGCACGGCTAACAGGAGGTACACCAGGCCCATCACGGCGGCCAGCACATACAACTCAGACCGAAAGTAAACGGAGATAGCCAGGAATACACCACAGAGTGCCGAGGCAGGGATGCGTCGTACGATATCGAGCAGGAGCGGGGGAGTTGGTTGCCCAACTGAACCCATGGCCTGTGTACTGCGCACCGCGAACAACAGGCTCAGGGCCACGAGCATGGCGGCCAGGGTGTTCTCGAAGAAGAGGAGGGCGTAAAGCGAAAGTGGAGTAGCCAGACCCACCAGTGGAGCAGCCACCCACGCAAGGCGGCGTGGCACATCAACAGCAAGGGCAAGACGGTAGGTGGCCCAACAGCCGCCCAACCCCGCTATGAAAGGCACGAAATAAAGTCCCCAGAACCCAAACAGCTTCCACGGTATGCGCGTCAGCAGTCCCAGAAAGATGGGCCATTGCAAGTAGATCTGGCCGGGGCCTCCGTACGATGCGATGTAGAATTGCTTTTCGCGGAACGGCACAAATTGCAGTTGAGGGTCAAGCGAGCGCGCCGGGTAGTTGATCGAGTAGTCGAGACCGGATGAAGTGACGCGCAAGTTGCGCACCTGCAGATACTTACCCCCAGTGTCGTGGTGCGTCATCGCTTCGGGCGGCATGATCGCCAGCCCTACTCCGTACAGCAAGGCAGTGATAGACAGCACTATTACCAGGGGCTTGGACGCAAAGCGCGCGACGCGAGCCATCATGTGCGAGATGAGGGTAAGCACGCAATATTACAAGGCTAGGAGGTTTCGTTGGAACGCAAGACGAACTCTTCCAGTTGGTCGAAGGCGCGTTTGGCGCTGGGCCATCTGACAGTATACTTGCTTTCTCGCCCTTTGCCTGCCATCTCTATCCTGATCAGGCCTGATATTCGTAGCTCGCGGATATGGTGGGACACCGTGGGTAGGCTTAGTTTTAGCTCGATGGCGAGGGATTGAGGAGAGCGCGGTTCCACAGCCAACAGGCGCAGAAGCCGCAAGCGCGTGGGGTCGCCCAGCGCGCGCAACACAAGCAAAGCATCGTCGGGTACTGACTCACCCGGGACTAGCCTGTAGCCTGCGGGACGCGCGCCCCACGCAAGAAATAGCTCCCGGTCGGCAGGGTCAAAGCGTACCACAAAGGGGTGTGACCATACCGACGGCACAAGAATAAGCTTTTGCAGGTCTATGTCCTCGCTCAGAGTGAACCCGTTGGATAGACGCTCAATCATATCAGGCACAGAGGTCGTCTTCGACATTTTCTCGGCGTCAGCCAGCATTTTCTTGAGGGCAGGCGCGACGCGCTTCTCCTCTTCCGCAAAGTATACGGTCTGATACTCGCGCAGAAGGGATATGTAGCGCAACTTGAGACCTACCGGGTCGCCCATGTCGGTCAAGAGGCGGCGAACATCAGCCACCGTGGGAGCCGACCTGTTGCCTGATCCGCTGATTATGCGCCTGTACTCCTCAACGTCTACGTCCGTGAGACGTTTCCCCGAAACCGCCTTGGACGTGATACGAGCCAGACCGGCGTCACCAACAAGCGGCAGGTGTATCTTCTCCGAAAACTCCTGGTCCGGTATGCTTTCGAGCAATTCGATGAAGCGGTCCACGTTCTTGGGCTGGTCCATGCTGTAGACAAGATGCATGGGAGTGCGCGTGAAGTAGCTAAAGGGGAAGCTAAAGAAGAGCTTAAGGTCAGCTTGCGACTGTTGTGAGAGGCGCTTGCGTACGCCCGCCGACCAGGGCGCAGGGATACCATGCTCTTTCGGGCGCATTATCGTATGGAAGCTAAAGAGCAGCTCGTACGCTGTACCCCAGTCCCATTCCAGCGCCTTCGCCAGCCGGTCGTCCTTCCGTTGCGACTCCTCGGTTTGCAGCTTTCGTGCCGTGTATTCAGCTTCATCCAATCGGTTCGTTTTTGTTGTATCGGCCATTATTTGTACTCCGTCGTTAAGGTAGAGAATAGCGTAGGATCACGCGTTAGAGATACTCGTTGCCGGTACCATATTCCTGTGTTGCGCGGCCAGAGCGGCGTCTACGTAGGCCGCTATCAGGGGGTGCCTGCGACCTTCCAGCGCAGACCTCTCGGGTTGGTAGAGGGTGGCGAAAAAGAACGGGTGGCGCGAGGCAGGTAGCTCAAGCGCGCGCATGTCGCCTTCGATGTCCCAGCCTGTCAGTTCAACACCACTATCCACGAGGGCGGATTTGTACTCGGGGTTGAGGCCAAAGCCACAGTTATATTCTTCGACGGCTTCGTTTGAGCCATAAATCCCGCTGATCCGCGAGCCTGGTGCGAAGAAGATGGGACCTTTTACGTCGCGCAATGAGCACACAAGGGGGGTTATGAACAATACGGATGCGTCGGGGTTCGACTCGGCGTGGTCGGCCTCCTCGATATGCAGAACATTGCGTGCGTACTCGATAAGGACGTGCTGGCAGCCGCCGCAGGTGCCGAGAAATGGTATTCCGTTCTCGCGCGCCAAAGTAATAACATTGAGCGCGCCCGCCATACTGTCGTAAGGGCTTGCGGGGGTGAGCCAGAGCGCGTCAAACTTGCCCGCATAGCTGGCATCCTGCGCAAGCGACGGCGTGGCGAGCCACTCATACTCGACATCGCAGCCCGCGGTTTCGCCCGCCATCTCCAGCGCGAGAGGGATGGCTTTGTGCGCCTTCACACTGGCGCGGAAATCGCCCACCAGCCCGACGTATATCTTCTGCGGCATCAATATCTCCTTTAACAGCCCAACCCGGCCATTTGCATGGGATTATAGTCTGCAAAGGCCCTGAGTGCAAGCCGATGGGGATGGACGACAGACGACGGACGACAGACGTTATGCTTCATACAGCGTCACTTATCACCTGGTACTTACTTTGCTACCGTCCGTCGTCTGTCGTCCGTCGTCCATCCCAGCGCCTCTTATCCTCTCACCGATGGGCGGGTGGCTGTAGAACAGTACGCGCACCCAGTCTGGGGGATCGGCATCCGAAAGGTTCTGTCCGGCCAGCTTGGTCATTACCGAGCGGAAGGCCGCCGAGTTACCCGTCGTTTTGATAGCGTAGAGATCAGCGGCGCGCTCCCGCTGCCTCGACAGGAAGTTGGTCATGGGCATCGTCACCAGGCCGAATATGGCCATCGCTGCCACAAACAGCGGTACCGATGCCACATCGCCCACATCTCGGTAGCCGAGCGCGACCACGCCCCAGGCCAGCAACAGCGAGGTCAACCACATCCCGACGGCGATAATCACAGCCTCGAATGCGAGACCCCACAACAGGTCGTTGTGGACATGGTGCGCCAGTTCGTGCGCCAGCACGGTCTCGATCTCGTCGTCCGTGTAATTTGCCAGCAGGGTATCGCCCAGAATAATGCGGCGTGTGCTACCCAGTCCCGCCAGCATCGCGTTCGCGGTGGTGGTGCGGCTGCTCATGTCCATGACGTACACGCCGCGCACCTTCGCGCCCGCGCTCTCGGCGAGCCGGGTAAGGCGGGCCACCAGTTCGGGGTTGTCCAGGGGCGAGATCTTGTAAAAGAGAGGCATCAGCAACAACGGGGCGAGCCACAAGGAAGCCGCCGAGAACAGCCACAGCAAAGCAGCCATCGGCACCCACCACCAAACCGGGAACGCGCCAAGCAGCCAGTAGAGCAACTCAAGCCCGGCCAGCCCCAGCACGCCTGTTAGTACAAGGCTCTTAATGCTGTCGATCACCCACCCACCCAGGCTCTGTGTGCCTAGCCCGTAGCGTTGGGGAAGTACATAGCCCGAATAGAAGTCGAGCGGCAGGCTCAACAGGAAAAATATCGCGCCGAGCACAAGCCCATAGACTGCTATTGTGACGAAAGATGGACCGCCAAGCCCCGATGCCCAGTCGCGCAACGAAGGAGAGATGCCGGTCACCAGCAGAATTGCCAGTAAGAGGGCGAACACGCCCATCTCGACAAAGGAGAGTCTGCGCTGTACGAGCGCGTACTTTTTCGCCAACGCCTGGCGTTCGGGGTCCAGGCTAGCGGGGGCTGTCATTACCGGCGCTTGTGTTTACCACCCACTCCTGGGCGCCGTCGGCTTTCCAGTCGGCGACCCAGCCGCGCTGAACTATACATAAGTTGCCGGCGGCTGCTTCGCCTTCGATAGCATCAGCAGGAGCATCACTGAGTGCAACAGCTTCCCGCGAATACCAGACGGGCACGCCGGATACTTCCTCACCACTTTCCAGCTTGAGAGTGATAGAGCGAGCATCCAGGATGTTCACGTCCAGGAAGGAGGCCAGCCTCTTGCGAAAGGCTTCCCGCCGGCCCGCCAGTTCCTCGAACGGCACACCAAAGTAGACAGCCAGCTTCTGAAGCATTTCGTCATCGTCGCCCATGCGCCGGTGCTTAACCTCGAGCAGGTGCACCTCACGAGATGAGATGCCACTCCCCTCGGCGATCTCCCATGGGGTCAAGCCACCCCTCACGGCGCGCTGGTACCGGATGTAATCGCTCAGGCTCATTCTCTATACCCCTCGATCCTCGTCCATGTTGTCTCTTTCGGGCGTAACGGGCTCGCCAACCCGGTCCGAGTCGACGCCTACGCCTGTAGGTAAATTTGGGGGTGTGTCAGTAGGCGTAACCGGGGGAGCGGTCGTGACCGATTCGGCCTTAGCTTTGGGCTGGCGGGTGCGCTTCGCAGGGGTCGCGGGAGCCTCGCTTGCGGTGGTGGGAACGGGAGTGCGCTTGTAGTAGGCGATTGCGAGTTTGCGAAGCACGAGATCGTCGCCACTACTATCGGCGACAATAGTTATCGTATAGGGCGTGAAGTCGGTGATGTTGCCGCTTACTTCTTCGCCATTGAAGAGCTTGAATGCGAAGTGCGCATTGGCTTCTTTCTGTGAGGTGAGGTACTGGGCTTCGAGATCTACCTGACCACCGGGCCATTGACCGTAGGCTCTTTTGCCGGGGGCGATTTCTTCGGCCATTGCGCGCACGCGCTTGATCCACTCTTTGGCTTCGGGTCGAGTCAGGTCGGATAGCTTCTTACCCAGGCGCTCTTCCAATTGGGCGAGGTCGATCTCGAGCTTGACGGCGAGCCTTCCCAGCTCTTGCAACTGGCCCTCGCTGATAGCGCTCGGCGGCGCAGCAACCTTGGACGTGCTGCGGGCAGGACTGGCACCCTTGCCATCATTGCTTCTCACGTGAGAAGCTACCCCTGCATTACCAAGCCTGGGTGGGCGCTGTACATCTACCTGGGGGGCGGGTCCATTGGCCTGGTGAGGCGACACAATGGGCTGGGGCTGAACGTCAACGGGACGAGCAGAAGGCGTGGGTGGCTCAGAAACAGGTGCTGATGCCGGACGCGGCGATACCTGAGGCGCAACAGCAGGCCTGGGCACAGGAGGCGCCGCGCTGGACTGCGAGAACGAAGACGGGGTCACTGTTGCCCCGGCACGAGGCAGTATATCCTCGATGCCCACCCACAACGCTTTGGCAAGTATCTTGGCATGGGGAAGAGTGATAGCGGACCGACCCTCTTCGTATTCGGCGATAACCCGCGAAGGTATACCTGCCTTTGCAGCCAACTGTGACACGGTCAGCCCTTTTCTTTCGCGTAGATTACGAAGTGTGCTCATTACATTGGCTCCTAGTATTCCAAAACCGCGTGTAGAACATGATAACCCCGGGCCAAAATCCGGACTGATCAAGTATCAAGATGCCTATGATGGAAAGCGAAGCATTGCCCCAGCTTTGCTTCTCTATTTATAGCACTTTACACCATGGGCGGGCAACGACGACATGCGACCAAAGGTTACTGAACCGCGCCAACGTCACTAACGACAAGACCACATTACGTGCCCAGACCAATCATGAGCGCCGGTTCGTATCCAAAGCCTGTTGCACTGCCTGGGCTTCTTCGTCTGAGAGGGATACAGGTGAAGCGCCCCCCTTGATAGGCTTGGCGTAGAAGCGGGTCATGGCGCGACTGTGGAGGCTGCTAATCACCACCCCGTCACCCCTGCCGTCCAGCATAGCCAACGCAAAACTCTGATCGCCGCCGGTTTCCTGGAACGGGTTGAACCTGATCAGACCTACGTGCTGGACACTGCCTTTCAGGGTGATGCCCATGCTTTGGACGGCTTTCGTGAGCGTATTTATCTCGCTGACAGCGTTGCCCAACTGCCTGCCCTGCCCTGCTATGAGTTCGCCCAGCGATGGGGACCCGTTTCCGCCTTCCACGCCGGTCCCCGCCATAAGGGCCTTGTACCGGCGTTCCAGGGTACGCAGGCGCAACCACAGCCAAATTAGTATGAGCGCAAGCAATACGGCCAATCCAAGGCCTGCCCACGCTACTAGCTCGCTCGTTTCCATATTTGCCCCTATCCCGATGCGATACGGAGTTGAGCCGATTCTATATGAGCACGCTCACTTTGTCAATTCCATTGTCATCTCACGCCCTATACTGTAAAATAGTTTGGCGCGATCTTTATATTTAGATATTTGTATTTATAGTAAGTAAAGGAGCAAAATTGGCAGGTAAGGATATTTCTATTTCCATACGTGATATGGAGCGGTTGATTGATTGGATGCGGCGCACGGGCAAGCCGCAGACTATCGATTCGCTGGTTCGCCGCTATCTGGAGATGCTGCGCGAAGAACGCGGCATGAGATAGCAGGTATTAGCAGATAACTCGCAACGCAGATTCACCTAGAGTTTAGATGGAGCAACTATGACAGGAGCAACGCAAACAGCGTTCAGCGGCACAAAAGAGGAGCAGGAATTAGCGGCACGCGCATTCGACGTGATCAGGCGCAAGTACCCTCTGTATGCCGTGAACGCTCCAATGAAGATGGGGTTAGCGGCTATTGTGGAAGCACTGGTAAAGCCGGGCGGCCCAATGGCAGGCAGCAAGGCTGCGGACCTCACTCCCAAAGTTGAAGCCGCGCTCCGTGCTAATAGCGATGTCTTCGCCGAGGGTGAGAGCAGCGAATTCATTACCACTAAAGCAGGCCATTCACCTCATAAAGGCGGCGCACGAAATACCCATACTTTCAAGCAGCGTATGAACGCCGAGGCCACAGTGCTCGATCCCGAGAAGGCCGAAGAATACAGGAGCCAATTGCTGAGCCAGTCTTCCACCTTCACCGAGAAGTCGGCACAGGTCGAAGACGAGGAAGAGGAAGCTCCACAGGTACGAAGTCTGATCGGCCCTGCCTACCCTCCCCTGCCCACCACGCCCTATAGTCGCAGCGCAGAAAAGCCTACCCTTATACCACAATCGCAGATATTCCGCGAGGCGCCCGAGCCAGTTGAAGTAGAGCCGGAACCTGCTGCACCATCTACTACGCCCTCGCGCACGGCGGGAGAACCCACCCCAGCGATGGCCCAGACTGCCACGGCTGCGCAAGCTGCCCCAGCCACGCCCGAACCCACCGTAACAGCGCCCGCTACCCCGCCACCTTCGGCCAGAACAACCCCTAAGGCGAGCGAGGAAGTAGCCCCATCGACAGCCCCTGTTAAGGCTGCGCCCGTTGCGCCCAAGCCTGCAGTGGAGAAGCCACAGCCTGAACCGGTTACAGCAGCCTCGACTGCCCCAACTCCGGTAACACCCGCAGCACAGACCCCAACGACGGTCCAGCCAACACAGCCTGCCACGCCTGCGCCCACTAAGGCAGCACCGCCTGCTGCACCTGTAACCCCCGCCAGGCCGGTTGCACCCCCTGCGCCCGTAGTTACAGGTCCTGTTGAGGTGTCCATCCCATTCGAAGACGGTACCGTTACACTGGACCTGAACCAGCCTATCGACACACTCATGACGAACCAGGGCGCTGTTACTGCGCTATCGGCAATGATAAAATCGGCCGTAGACAACGATACACGCCTCATTACCTTCGGCGCCGACATTTTCCCCGAAGAGGCTACAGAGCGCTTCAGCAAGGGTGACTATCGCAGGATCAAGGAGTACCTGGAGGAACCAGAAACCGGGGGCGTAGCTTCAGACCGCGACATTATCGCAGACGTACTGGGCAGGCGCGTTGACGACCCCTCATACGAGCGCTTGCGCTTCTCCCTCGACTATAGATTGCTCAAGGAGAAGAAGGACTTCGAGTTCGTGGGCATCGACAGCGAGAGGCTCTGGGTCAACGCTAACACGACGCCTGTGCTGCCTCCCACAAATCGTAAGCCTGCCGAAATCGGCCAGGACTATCGTTACCTGGAAGACCCAACCATTATAGAGGCTGAACAGGAAGATCTTAAGGCGCACCCTTACAATGGCGGTCCGCTCGAATATTCGCTTTCTTACTACGAATACGAATATGGCGTTTTGCCTTATGACCTTCGGTTCAAGCAGATATTTCCGGGGGCCGTATTCGAAGATCAGCGCGCATCGCTCTTGCGCTTCGAGGTCCCGCAGCTATACGGCTCTTTGTTGGCCGAGCTAAGGTATCCGACAGGCAACAGGGGCGGCTTCATTATGGGCCTTAGCGAACTGTTTACGGACCATATGATCGCAGGGGCCAAGTTCATGATTACCCCTACCGATAGGGGCGCGAATGTATTCGAGGTACACTTCACCCACGCCGAAGAAGTGGAAGCTAACCTGCTGCAACTGGACGAGAGGAAAGGCCGCTGGGTCTTTCGCCCCGTACAATATGCCGTGGGAACCGACCCCAATATGCTTCTGACACAGGAAAAGTTCGGTAAGCTGCATAACCAGAAGAAGCTGGAAGACTCGGAGAGACGGAAGCCCGACCTGGTTATCTCGAATGCATTCGAGGCCATAGGCGAAGAGAACGACGGCAAGCTCTGGGCCATCCTGGACGACCTCTATCCCGTGGTGAACATAGAGCGACCAATCTCCCGTGCATGGCTGCGCACATTGCTCTCAAGCACGTATCCATTCTTCTATCCGGACGAAACAACGGAAGGCGCGTATTTCTACGACGCCGGTAAGAAGTAGAGCAGAGGGACGCTTCCCTTCCGCCTATTCGAGGATAGTCCTTCTCCAACCTAGAGATTAAATCGAGCTAGACCCCGCTCGCCATGCATGGCGAGCGGGGTCTTCTTAGTGGGCGCATCAGGGGGTATGCCCAAACCTCTAGCCCTCTCTTGGTTACTAAGTAGACAGTAAAAAAGGGGCCAATAGCTTTACGGCTGTTGGCCCCTTTGTTTTGCTACACCTGATAAGGATTACCTTAT
>DATINP010000122.1:0-7501 GCA_035474135.1 Chloroflexia bacterium
GGCCCCCTGAATGTCAGTGCGAAGGCTACAAACGCCCCCAGCAGGCCGCCAACAAACGCCCGGTCTATTACTGACGACCGACGACGGACGACCGACGGAGAAGATTTGGTAGTAGAGGATGAATTGGGTGTCATATGGGACAAACTCTTAGTCCTTTGTGTTCTTTGCGTTCTTTGTGATCTATATTCTAGTGGTCTGCCGTCGGTCGTCCGTCGCCCGTCGCCGTCCTATCGTCCGAGTAGTCCGGGTAAGAACACCGCCAGCAATATTCCCAGCACCATCAGGTAGCCGAAGGCCGCATGCAGTTGGGCCGTTTCCATATCGATCATGGCAATGGCCCTCTGCTGGCCGCTCATACCCAACTCCGAGGCCTTGATCGCCCTGACAAGCAGCGGTAGAGACAACATCGCCAGCAGGCTCTCCTTCGGCAGCCAGCCCAGGAACACACCGATGCTCAATGTCACGTAGGCTCCCACCACGAGCGTCAGATATGCGTAGTAGGCCGCCTTCCGCCCATACCTAATCGAGAACGAGGCCATGCCCATGCGCGCGTCGTCCGCGATGTCGCGCCACTCGTTGCCGTGCAAGATCGCCGCCACTAATAAACCTACAGGCACACTGATCGCCAGCGCCTGCCAGCTCCACGCACCCGTAACCGCGTAATACGCGCCGACCACCGACAAAGGGCCAAACAGAGTGAACACCAGCGGTATGCCCACTGCCCGGTACTTGTACTGCAAGGGGGGAGCCGTGTAGCCCCAACCTCCCACAAGCCCGACTATGCCCAGCGCGATTATCGGCCAGCCGCGCTCAAGAGCCAATACTATGCCTGTTACTAATGCGAGCGTGAACGACAGGCCCGCTATCACAAATGCTTCGCGCTCTGAGAGGCGTCCCTTCAGGATGGCGAGGCTGGCTTTCGGCGAAGTGATGGTGTCTACTCCACGCCTCACGTCATATATCTCGTTGATCACATTGGTGCCAACGTGCAGGAAGATCGCGCCGAAGAAGGCAAACAGAAAGAATCTCCAGTCGAACAACCCGTCCAACGCCGCCAACGCTCCAGCCGCAGCCACAGGCGCTGTTGATGCCGTGAAGCTAAAGGGTCGAGCGATCTCGTACCACGCCTGGGCATGCCGCCAGATCTTCTGGCCGAACGTGAGTGTGCGGTCATCTGTCAGGCCCCCGGCGGGCGCAGCCTCTCTCAAGCCTGCATCGGCGGCTGAAGTCACGCTACCCGCACCCGCACCCGCCAGCGCATAGGCGGCCTCTTTCGAAGCGCTCGCCGCAGGCACAGCCTGCGACCCATATAGCGCGGCCGCCTCCAGGATCGCCTTCACCTGTTCGTCATCCTGCACAACAGGCTGCAACAAAGGGAGGTCCATGCCCACATCCCGGTACTGGGTCGCCTTCGCTGCTACGTCTTCGCGCGTGCCGCACAACATAAACGCATCGAGCATTTCGTCGGGGATCAAACCTGCGGCCTTGTGGTAATCCTCGACGCGCCACGCAGCCATGATCTGGTCGCGCAAGTCGCGTTCAAACCCCACCTGCTCCAGCGAAAAGTCGGACAGCACACTCATCATATAGATGACGAACGGCTCGCGCTTGGCCCTGTTGAGAGCCTCGCGACGCGTCTTGTCTACGAAGGTAAGCAAATAGCCTGCGGTTTGCACTGCATTTTCGGGCCTGCCCGCCGCCGCAGAAGCCGCCCTGATCTTGGGGAACATTCTTTTGAAGTTGGTCACAGACTCGGCGGGTCGGGCCAGATAGCCATCGGCCTTCTGCCCTGCCAGTTCAAGGAACGGCGTGCGATACGCGGCTATGTAAATGGGCACATTGTGCACGGGCGGGAACATAGGCTGGATGGGTGGTAGGCCGGGCGTGAAGGACGGTATCCGCTGCCCCGACCACAGAGTGCGCATGGTATCAATCGCCTCGCTGACCACCTGCACTCCCCCAGCCGGAGTGTATGGTATGCCCATCTGGGCCAGTCTTAGCGGTAACCCCGTTCCCAGCCCCAGGATCACCCGCCCCGGAGCCATCTCGTCCATTGCGCTGACCGTCATCGCCAGCACCACGGGATGGCGCGTTAGAGGGTTGAGCGCGCCCATCGCCACCCGAATATCGGGCACCTGCGCCGCAATTGCCGCCGCATAGCTAACAGCGTCGCGCTCGAAATAGGAGTCGTGTATCCACACCGAGTCCAGTCCGCGCCTGCGTGCCTCCTGCGACCACTTGACCACGTCTGACACTTCACCCCGCGCGGCCAATCCGATGCCAACAGGCTGTGCTAGTTCACCCATTCTCTCGCTCCTCTCAGCCCCTCACAGTAGGCCGATTGTGAAACTGATCACAATCTTATTCTACTACTGCCCACCCTCCGTGTCAATACTGTAATAGCCGCCCTGCCCGGCGCAATGCTTGCAAAGCATTGCCCCCTCGTGCAGGACCTCGCGTGCGTTCATTATCTCCTCGCCGCACCGAGCGCACTCCACCCTTAGCCCAGGCTTGCTGACGATCTCCTGTATAGAAACGAGCAGGTGCACAGGCTCGAACAGGAGTAGTTCGCAGGTGGGCATCTGCTTGTAGCCCTCAAATTGGGCGTGCCAGCCGTCCTGCTCGTCGGGGGCGTACTGCCACGCTCGGTCCCGCGCGGTCGGGTTGGGCCACACGCGCACTGCCCTCTCGGTCAGGGTGTCAACGAAGGTCACGGCCACCTTGCCATAGTCCACCAACCGCATGGTGCGGCGGCCCAAATAACAGCCACTCGCCACGGCCACCCCGTCGGTGAAGCAGCCGTCGGTCTCGACGAAGGCAAACACCCTCTTGTCCTTCTGGGGCAAATCCAGCCCGAACAGCCGTCCCGCCAGCATTCCCATACGCACTCCAAGCACCTGGCGAGGACAAGCATGGTCGTGCGTGGCAGCTGCCTGCTGCAAGAGGCCATCCAAACCGTCTATTAGTTCGATTGCCCCGGTCTCAAACATTGCATAATCCTCTGCTGGATTATAGAATCAACAGCAAGTAGCGTCAATGAACCCAGCAAACCAACCACAACAGAGCATCGGAGCCGCCATCCTTGCGGGCGGGGCTAACAGGCGCATGGGGCAAAACAAGGCTCTCCTGCGTCTCACGCCTGATGGACCCACCCTGATCGAAGTCGTCGTGGCGCGGCTCACGGAGGCGGGCTACCCTGCGCCTCTGCTTATCGCCAACGCATCAGGCGACTACGCCTTCCTCGGCCTCCCTGCCTACCCTGACGATGTAGAGGGTAAGGGCGCACTTGGAGGCATCCTGACCGCCCTGCGGCGTGCCCCCTACGAGCGCGTGCTGGTCGTCGCCTGCGATATGCCCGCCCTCAACCCCGCCCTGCTGCGCCACATGGCCTCCCTACCGTCTGGCAACGACGCCTATGTGCCCACATGGGTGTCTACATCAGGCGAGGTACAGGTCGAGCCTCTGCACGCGATCTATTCGCGCACCTCTATACCGGTGATCGAGAGAAGAATAAGCGAAGACCATCTTAAGCTGGGCGACCTGCTGGCAGCGCTGAATGTGCGCTATCTGACCGAACCGGAGGTCAGGGAGTACGACCCCAGCCTCACCTCATTCAGCAATATCAACACCCCTCAGGAATGGGCGTCACTAGCCGCTCAGCGCGAGTTTACGGTATAGTAAAGTATGGTCAATCCCAGATTCGCTGCCGCCGTGATCATTCTGCTACTGGTAATTGCAAGCCTGGCTCTTTACTCAATTTTCGGCACTTCCTTCGCCCAAATGCTCCAACTGAACCAACCTACACCTTCGCCCACAGCACAGGCCACCAAGGCGGCGCCCCCTCCCACAACTCCCCTCCAGGAGGCCCCTCCTACAGAGCAGGAGCTACCCCTCGCGACCGCTACCCCGGCACCCGCCGAGCCTACAGCGATCCCAAATACAGCCACTCTACTTCCTACGGCAACTGCCACCAAGGTTCCGCCATTACCAACTATCACCCCCACGCCTGCTCGGGCCGATACACCTACCCCTGCTGAGAGCAGCAACAGCCGCACGGTAAACGGCAAATACTACGATGCCTATGTTGACGCCGCCACGAAACTGCACCAGTACTATCACTATACGTGCGAGTTCGATGCAGCCTGGGTAGTCCTCAAAACCAACGGCATTGACGTCACACTCCAGGACCAGATAGACATAGTGGGCATCGACGACAGCATCGAGCCGACTTACGAAGAAACCCCCGACGGCTTCATAGCCCACGGCGGCGACATCCTGCACCACTATTCAGGCGACTACAAGGAGAACTTCCTCGCCCGCTCGACGGGCCAGGTAATCCGCCGCATATTTGAGCATTACGGACTCACTACCACCGAGGTTCATGACCGCGACAGCCTCGAAGCGGCCCTGCGAAAAGGGCAGCTAGTGTGGATCAAAACCACGGCCGACTTCAAACCAGGTAAGCCCCTCACCTGGATCATGCCCGATGGCAGCACCTATGACACCGTACTGGGTAACGACCACGCCGCCGTAGTCATGGGCTACAGCGACCGGGGCGCGCTGATCCGCGACGTGCTGGGCCCCACCAGCACCAACGAGAACCGCAAATACGAGTACGAAGTTGATTGGGACACCTTCATGGCTGCCTGGGGACAGCAACAATACGACGGTATAGCCGTCGGGAAAGATTGACGACGGATGACAGACGACAACGACGTTAGTTGTCGTCTGTCGTCTGTCATCCGTCGTCCAACAATACACAGTATGTCACATATCTACGCTTCACCTTCTCCACCCTGGTACAAGCGCTTGCCTCTAGTTGCGGTGGCGCTTGTGTTGGCGGCCCTCCTCGTGGCGCTCACAGGCCAGCTCTTGAACTGGTGGGCTATCCTGCCCACCGGTAGTTCGGCGGGCGCTTCGGGCAACGTCAGCGTTTCCTACGCCACCGAATCGGGTGAGAACGCCACTCAGGGCACGGTCGATTCGCCCCTGAAGGTAACGGTAAACATACCCTGGTCCAAAGGCACCCAGGACACTATCGTGGCGGGTGTGTTCCTGCGAATCCTCGATGAGAACAATGACCCTGCCGTGTTCGGCACCTCGGCGGTCACCACGCCCCTCGCCCTCAAGCCCACCTTCGACGTGGCTGTGTGGAACTGGGATGGCTCGGTGCCCAGCGTGCCGGGCAAATACCATATCCAGGTAACCATCACAGCTCTATATAACGCAGCTCGCAACGCCACCCTCGACCGCGGCAGTCCCGACTTCGTTGACCCCGACCTGGAGGCCGTAGCGGATACGGGCAATCCCCTCACAAGCGGCTTCGTGTTCGCGCAGAACGCCAACCTGTGGCTCCTCTCGACCGACAGAAGCAAACAGCGACGGCTTACTTTCTTCCCTGAGTTCTACGAATATGCCGACAAGCCCCAGTGGTCGCCCGACGGATCGCGCATCGCCTTTACCTACTCGCCCGCCACTGACCCCAGCCTGATCCCTTCCACCGACATCTGGCAGATCAGCCCCGGCTCGCCACCCGAGCCACTAGTCACGCACCAGGAAGACGAGTCGCTTCTCGACCCATCATGGTCCAGCGACGGCAAATACATCTATTTCACGGTAGACACCTCGGCCGCCGAACCTATCACCGGCACGAGCTATATGCCAGGCACCGACGTGCGCATTGACCGCTTCGACCTTGCAACAGGCGAGCGCGAGCAGGTGATGGACTCGGCGCAACTGCCCAATGTCGAGGGACCGGGCGCCGACCTGATCGCGCTTGAATACGTGCCCACCAGCGATCCGCAGGCAATAGCGCCCCTGCAGCAGATGGTGCGGGTGTCGCCCGACGGCAAGACCAGGTCGATAATCGTGCCTCCCAACTCCTTCCAGAATATGTACGCCCCCGTCATGTCGCCCGACGGGAAATGGGTGGCGTTCGCGGCCACCAACGTCCCGCCCGACAATGCCGTGATTACCCCAATCGTCCCACCCGGCCTGCCCACCAGCGTACCTCCTATCGGGGTGCCTGTGCCCACTATCACACCCGGCACATCAGGCGATGGTCTTGATCTGTTCGCATTGCTCGGCCTCGACGCGAAACCCGCCCAGGCACACGGTCTCCCCTGGGACCTGTTCCTCGTTCCGGTCGCGGGCGGAACCCCCATCCGGCTCACCCGGTTGGACGAAGACCAGCCGTACGTAACATGGACGGGTAATAACACTATCAACTTCATGGGCGTAACAGGCTTGTACCAGTTCGATATCGACGCCAATGGCTACCCCACCACGCCACCTTATAAACTTCACGACGGCGCGCCCCACGGCGGTCTTTCGTGGCACCAACCCTGAGCAGTCGAGGCCCGTGAACCTTCCATGTTATGCGCGACACGCCCCGTAAACACAATAAGCGAAATAACCACAACCGCAGGGGTGTACTGCGCCTTGCCTCACTCATCCTCATATTCGTCATGGCGGCATGGCTCCTCTATCCGCCTCTGGCCTCGGCCCACGCCCAACTCGTAAGGAGCACCCCCAGCGCAGGCGCGCTACTGGACGCTCCTCCCCAGACCATGCGGCTCGAATTCAGCGAGTCGGTCAGTCTCGATTTCAGCACGATACAAGTATATGATCGCGCCCGCCAACCACAAAAGGTGGGCGCACTGGGCCAACCCGGCGGCGAATCTAATGTAATCAAAGCGTCTCTGCCAGACACCCTCGCGCCCGGCGTATACACCGTCGTGTGGCGTATTGTCTCGGCGGCAGATGGCCACGTTACCGCTGGCAGTTTCGCCTTCCGGGTGCGCGACACGACAGGCACAGCGGGCACATCAGAAGATGCAGAACCCATCACGCCTGACGCTCAACTTGCCGCGGACGCCGACAGCGAGAGCGAGTCAGCCGACCCCTTCCGCTGGGCGATCCGCACCCTGATCATGGCGGGCGGCATTCTGCTGCTGGGCGGCTCGCTCTTCACCATCGGCATCGCCAGCCCCACCGTAGCCGACCTGGGCGGAAACGGCGCTCGCCTCGCACCCGTCCTGCGTGAGCGCTTCGGTGCGTTCGGTTCTGTCGCCGCCATGGTAGTCATTCTCATGCTCTTGCTGGACCTCGTGGCGCAGATCATGTCGATCGCCAGGGTCGGCTTTCTTGATGCTATGAACAGCACGAGCATCACGTGGGAACTGCTGACCTCTACGTTCTATGGTCTCGGCTGGTTCGCAAAAATAGCCGCCGCGCTCCTGCTTCTGGGCGTAATGCTCTTCATCTGGCGCAAGCCCCGCCAGGCAGCATCAGCGGCCAAACCACGCATAGGCCCGGCCTCGTGGGACGTGGCCATGGTCGCAGGCTCGCTCTTTATCCTCGGCCTCTCGTTGAGCAGTCATGCTGCCGCAGTTCACACCGAGCCAACCGCCTCCGCCGCAGGTGTAGCGGCTACGACAGTCGCCGAGGACCACGCGCACGGCCTGGGACTGCCCCTGCCTGTGCTGGCCGACTGGTTGCA
>DATINP010000123.1:0-8141 GCA_035474135.1 Chloroflexia bacterium
CGGGAAAACTGTGACCTTCTCCTTGCCCCAGGCTCTGGTGCTCGCGGCGCTTGAGGTGGGCGGGTGGGTGGTCACGTCAGCTTTGCTCGAGCGCCGCAGGCTGTCCGATCGAGCGTTGCGCGTGGTGGTAAGCCTGCCAGGGTTGGCTATTGCCCTGGCGCTGGCTCTCGCCTACAATCCGCTCAATTTCTCCGAACTCTCGATGATTTACATAGTACCGTTTTCCACTACCTTCTTCCTTGTGCTCGGGGTGTGGATGCTGGGCGGGTTCCACGCCACAGAGATCGTCAGCTACGAGCGCGTGTATGACGAGTTCAGGCTTGGGCTGATCGCCATCGTCACGGCGGTACTGATGGCAACGCTCTTTATCCGCAGCGATATTAATACCCTCTGGGCAAGCCTGGGAGGCGTGGTGCTACTGTTCTTCGGGGCGGGGTTGGCAGGGCTGGCTCTTAGCAACCGCGAGGTCGTGCGGCACGAAACGGGCGATGCCGGTCTGCGGTCATGGGGCGTATTCCTCGTATCGAGCGTGGGCGCCATCCTCCTGCTGGGTGTGCTGGCGCAGGGGATAGGCCAGGGAAATATTATAGGCGCGTTTCAGGGTGTGGCTGTGGGCGCGGCGTTCGTGATAGGCGGCCTCATATTCGGCTTTATCGCGCTTGTCCTGTGGCCGCTGAGCTTATTTAACATACATCTTGATTCTTCCGCCACGCCCCCTGTCCAGCAAACTCCAGTAGATCAGCCTCAGCTACCCGATCCCCTCGCCCAACTACGCGCCCAGTTCGGAGATATTACCCCTTCTGATATGCCGCTTGAGTGGAAGATAATCCTCATAACGCTTGTGAGTATAGTTGTGGTGGCTCTGGTGGTCTTTCTTATGTCAAGATGGCTGCGCAACACCCAGCGCGATAAGGACGTGGTGCAGGGCGAAGAGCACGAGCAGTTCGGCTCGTGGAGCCTCTTCCTGGCACAGTTAAAGGCCTTATTCGGGCGTTTGCTGGCCCGCTTCCGGCGGATTGCTCCCGCTGCCGCGCATGAAGACGAGGATGACTTGGCTTCGCTGGTGGGCAAACCTGAATGGGAAGGTACGCTCACGGTGCGCCAGATATACATTGGCCTGTTGCGCTTTGCACGAAGCGCAGGCTACCCCCGCTCTCCCCAGCAGACCTCAATGGAATACCTGAAGGTGCTGTCGGGCGCCCTGCCCGACCTTACTTCCGAACTGCAAACGATCACCGCAGCCTACCTAGAGGCGCGCTATAGCCACCGCTCGCCCTCCCCCCTGACAGTACATGCCGCCAATGAGGCCTGGCGTGCTATGAAACATGATACGTAATACCTTGATTGCTAGTAGGTCATTATCCAAGAATAGAAGAACCCCGGAGGGGTGTTACAGGTGTAGCCCAGGGCGTAAGCCCTGTGGATGGCCCTCACCATTCATAAGCCCCGTAGGGGCGGCACAATCGCATGTAAGAACAATCCTGTGCCGCCCCTACAGGGCTTGCTCTTCTTTTATGCGTCTGATCCCAGGGTTGACACCCTGGGCTACACCTGTATCACCCCCTACCGGGGTTCCGCTCTTGGGTAAATACCTATTGGCAATCAGGGTGTAATACGTCCTGTATTAACTTAATGACCTGAGTGCAGTAAAACGGGACAGATATTGGGTAGTCCATTCGGACAAATTTGACGTGTGACGCCTCAGTTCTGCACCACAACCGAGTTACGACTAACCCAGCCTGTTCTGCCGTCCGGGAGGGTTACGAAATAGTAGTCACCCTTGCGCACTGTGGCCTTTAGCACCTGATCCCGTGCCACCCTGGCCACTAGCGTACCGCTTCCCGCATCAGAATACACGCTGATCTGCGCCCTGCCAAACAACACGACCCGCCAGTTACCCGTAGTGACTCTCGAACCGCCGCCGGGCGACGAGCCTGATCCTGGAGGGCGATTGGGCACAGGCGTGGCTGACGGGTTGATATTCTTGTCTACCAGGCCGTAGCCATACCCATAATTGCGAGTAGTTGGCTGCTCGCCGTAGGCCGATTTCAGGAAGTCCATCACTCCTGAGACGATGCCTGCTGCTACCTCATCAGACCGGTTGAACATCACCGCGCGGTCGGCGGCGTTGCTCATGTAACCCATCTCGACAATCGCGGCGGGCGTGAGAGCGGATATGCGCCAGTTGCCCCTGTAGGAGGCGTAGGCATAGTAGCCGCGCATATTGCGGGTGACGTTACTATCTTCGGGCAGTTTCGTGGTCTGGGCGTAGGCGTCTGTCATCTTCTCGACAAGCGACACGTCCTGCACGGCCACGGCGCTACTCCAGCGTGTGCTGATCTTGAAGCCCCGAGGACTGGACGATGTACTTCCATCGGCGTGAATGGCTATAAATGCATCTGCCGTGTAGCCGGTCGGCACAGTTGCGGGAAGCAGGTCGACCTGCACGTTCTGGGTCTGAAGCAAGTCGGCAACGCGGTTTGCTATATCATAGTTCAGGTCTACTTCGGTGCGCCCGCCGCCCGATGTGCCGACACTGCCCACCAGGCGAGATAGAGCATCAGGTAGCTCGCTGTTCTTATAGTGGCCTATCTGCACACCCACGTGAAAGGGACGCGCTGTCGCAGGCACCGCCGCTACTGCCTGCACCGCTATAGGCACAGGAGCCGCCAGGCCGGACAGAGCAGGCGTTTGCGATGGGGCCAGCAGTCCGAAACTAAGTATGGAAATAATGGCAGCCATTATCGCTTGCCAGGTGGTGCGATCAAACATAGGAGGTGTCCTATTCAGTCGAGCGGGAGGAGAGGAGGGGCGAGTCTTAGATCTTAGATCGTAAGTCATGCGTCATGCGTCACCGGTCGTCAGTCGTCCTACTGGTCACTGGTCACCGGTCACTGGTCACTCGTCGTCGGTCGTCCCTAATTATACTCTGCATCTTGACACAGTAGCAATCTTTGGTGCCACGCATTGTGACGTAATTTTGTGCCTGTGCTATACTGTAAATACTCATGCGCCGTTCCAGGCGTTCTAGCCGGTCCAAAATCCCCGGACACGCTTCATGCCTCTCATTTTGTATTTATTCTTGACGGGTGGCACAGCGATTGCACATCCCATAAGATTGTGCCTGCACACGCCCCGGAACGGGCATAAAGCGTCTCGGCTTTATAAGAGCAAAACTTGCACACAATAAGAGGTACCCATAAATGAAACTTGGCATACAGGTAAATCACTTCACATGGGAGGGTGGGGATGCCGCCATAGGTCCCACCTTTGGTTCCATAGGGCGTAAAGCAGAAGAAGCAGGCTTCGATAGTCTGTGGGTTATGGACCACTTTTTCCAGATACCCGGTCTGGGTCAGCCCCAGGAACCGATGTTGGAGAGCTACAGTGCGCTGGCTTTTATCGCAGGCCAAACCCAGAAAATCAAGCTCGGCACTATGGTAACAGGTGTGACATATCGTCATCCCGGCATTCTCGTCAAAACCGCCACCACACTCGACGTTCTATCGAGCGGGCGCGCCTACCTGGGCATCGGAGCGGGGTGGTTCGAGCGTGAACACCTGGGTCTGGGCGTGCCATTCCCGCCCCTCAAGGAACGCTTCGAACGGCTGGAGGAAACCCTTCAGATCGCACATCAGATGTGGTCAGGCGATACTACGCCTTTCAACGGCAAGCATTATCAACTCGCCGAACCAATAAACTCACCTCAGGCTCTCACTAAACCGCATCCGCCCATCCTGATAGGCGGCTCAGGCGAAACCAAGACTTTGCGCTTCGTCGCCAAATACGGCGACGCGTGCAATTTCTTTGCGCGCATGGGCGAAGATGTGATAAAGCACAAGCTGGAAGTGCTACAGGAGCATTGCCAGGCCGAAGGGCGTCCATATGATGAGATCGAGAAGACTAGCCTCGAAGGGATGTACGTCACTCGCAATGGGGCGCAAGGCAGCATATCCGTGCAGGAGGCTATAGATCATTTTGGCAAACTGGCCGAAATGGGCTTTGACCAGGCCCTGGTCAGCCTGCCCAACGCCAGCCACCCCGACGCCTTCGACGTCTTCCGCGACGAGGTTGCGCCGGCGGTACATGCGATCAAGTGAGTCGTAGATCTTAGATCTTAGATCTTAGATCGTAAGTCGGGCTAGGTATGACTTACGATCTAAGATCTAAGACTCGATAAGAGGAGAACGATGAACGAGCTAACGGACGCCGTACGCGCCTTTTTGGGCGAGAAGCACTTTGCTGTGGCGGCGACTATAAACAAAGATGGAACGGCCCAACAGACCGTTGTGTGGTATGAATTGCAGGGCGACCGTATAATGATGAACACGCGCGTCGGGCGCTTAAAAGAGAGAAACCTCAAGCGTGACGATCGTATATCAGTGTGCGTACTGGACGGCTACAAGTACATCACTATCAAGGGCCGGGCCGAATTCGACTATGATCCCGATCGCGCTCACGCCGACATTACGGCGCTTGCAGTGCGCTACCACGGCCAGGAAAAAGGCGAAGCCCAGGGGCGTGACACCTATGGCAAGCAGGAGCGCGTCACGATATACCTCCCCGTAGAGCGGCTGGATGTCTACGGACTGTGAACCTAATGCGTCATGTGTAATACGTGATGCCTCACGAAGAGTAAGAGGCCACGAAGGTTGTATTTGGAATGACGCATGACGTATTACGCATCACGCATGACTTACGATCTATGACTTACGATCTACGACTCCCGGTGCTCGCCCTTGCAGGCGGCGTAGGCGGCGCGAAACTGGCGCATGGGCTTGCCATGAGTCTGCCTGCAGGCTCATTAAGCGTGGTGGTCAATACAGGCGACGATTTTAAGCTCTGGGGACTGCATATCTCGCCCGACCTCGACACCGTCATGTACACATTGTCGGGGTTAGCCAACAGGGCGCAGGGGTGGGGCCTTGAAGGTGATACCACGAAGGGCATGGAGATGCTGGCCCGCTACGGCATCGACTCGTGGTTCATGCTGGGCGACATGGACCTCTCCACCCATCTCCTGCGCACGTATCTGCTGAATGAGGGCCGCACCCTGACTGAGATCACCTCGCAACTGGCGGCATCGCTGGGCATACAGAGCGCGATCCTGCCTATGTGCAACGAGCCTGTGGAGACATTCGTGCAAACCCCCAACGGTCTCCTCGACTTCCAGACCTACTTTGTAGCCCACAAGCACGCCGACAACGTAAGCGGCGTTGTGCTGAAGGGCATTGAGGACGCGACGCCCACGCCCGAAGTGCTTTCTGCTATAGAGCAAGCGCAGACTATTGTACTTTGCCCGTCCAACCCCTTTGTGAGCATAGGCCCTATTCTGCGGGTGCCCGGCATGCTAAACGCCATTAAAGCATCGAGCGCACACAAGGTAGCTGTCAGCCCCATCGTGGGCGGCGCGGCGCTCAAAGGACCTGCTGCCGCTATGCTGGCCTCGATGGGTCACGAAGTATCCCCGGTGGGGGTGGCGCAATTGTACCAGGGAGTGATAGACCGCATGATAATCGACCGCCTTGACGAAAGCTACGTGCCCCATATCGAGGCACTAGGCATGACCGCCGAAATAGCAGATACTATAATGAAGAGTGACGACGACAGGCGGGCCCTGGCGGAGCGGGTCTTAGATCTTAGATCTTAGATTTCTATGAAAACATTTGCTGTGATACCTGTAAAGGGACTGAATAACGCCAAGTCGCGGTTAGCAAGCGTGCTATCACCCCAGGAGCGCGGCGAACTTGTGGGTGAGATGCTCTCACACGTACTGGATGCGCTCCATACTTCGGGCGCGATAGATAATATCGCGGTGATAAACCAATTGGAGGGCGAATTGACTTTGCCTCCATTTGTGTCCGTCATACGGCAAACCGAACAGGGTCTAAACCAGTTGCTTGAACAGGGGCGCGCCTGGGCCGAGGCCGGAGGTGCAGATGCACTACTTGTGCTGTTTGCCGACTTGCCTTTGCTCTTACCCGACGATATAGTCGATATGGTGCGGCAGAGCGAGAGCACACATACGATTGTAGTAGCCCCCGACAGGCACGGTTCAGGCACGAACGCGCTGCTCACCCACCCTGTTGGGTTGGCTCAGTTCGCCTTCGGCCCGGGCAGTTTCGAAGCCCACATGGCTCTCGCCGAAGCCACGGGCGCACAGGTCAGCGTCTTTCATTCAGCAGGCACCGAACTGGACATAGACACCCTGGACGACCTCGCCCGCCTCGACGCCTACCGCATAGAGAATGCCATGCAATATGCTTTCTCATAACCGGCAAGTCACACGCAGCGGGGTTGCCAGGCCATACACCTCCGCAAGCGATGTGCGCAACGGCACTTAATCAAGAATTAAGAATTACCAAAATGACTACAGACATAACATTCGGGTGGGTAATCTACCCCGTGCCACGAGGCCTTTCTGATGAAGAAATGGCGACACCTACGACCGCCGGGCAAGCTCTTCTGCGCGATAATGAGCGCTATATCGAGGCTTTGTATCCTCACTTCGATACCGTGTGGGTGGAAGATCATTTCCAGTGGGAGGCGCGCCCCGTGCTTGAGGCGATGACCACCCTCACCTACCTGGCCGGGCGGCACGAGAAACTTCGTTTCGGCCACGTAGTGTTGGGGCAATCGTACCGCCAACCTGCTCTCACTGCCAAGATGGCCGCCAACCTGCAACTCATGACGGGCGGCAGATTTATCCTGGGCCTGGGCGCCGGCTGGAAGGAAGATGAGTACCGCGCCTACGGCTACCCCTACCCGCCCGCAGGCGAGCGCATTGATCAACTGGAAGAGGCCGCGCAGATTATTCGCGCCCTCTGGACACAGTCGCCCGCCAACTTCGAGGGGAAATACTACAGGATAGAGAACGCCGAGTGCCAGCCACAGCCCGACCCACCCATTCCCTTCTTGATCGCGGGCGGGGGCGAGAAAAAGACCCTGAGGGTGGTCGCGAAATACGCCGACTGGTGGAACCACAACTTCTGCACAGCCGAAGAGTACGCCCACAAACAGCGCGTGCTGGCCGACCACTGCCGCGACCTGGGCCGCGACCCCAATAGTATTCTCCACACCTACTACGGCTTCGTGCAGTTCCTGGACGAACATGTCCAGCCCGAAAAGAGGTCATTCCATGTTGTGAGTGGCACGCCTGACGATATAACCCGCGAGCTAGAGACGTTTATCAAGCTGGGTGTGAAACACTTCCAGTTCCGCATTCTCGACTTCCCGAAAATGGACGGCCTGCACACTTTCATTGAGAAGGTGCTGCCCCGGTTGAGGTAGGAGTTCCCTGGCTATTATGAAAATAGAGATTATCGGCGTCCCCAACATCCCCGAAGTACGGCCCGGCGACGACTTGCCAGGCCTGATACTCGCGGGGTGCGAGTCGGGGGGCATCCAGTTTGGGACGGACGACGTGCTGGTTGTCACTCAGAAGATCGTGAGCAAGGCCGAGGGCCGTATGGTCGATCTGAGCGACGTGACGCCGTCACAGTTCGCCCAGGACTACGCACAGAAGTGGGGCAAAGACCCGCGCCAGATCGAGGTGGTACTGCACGAGACCGCTCGCATCGTGCGCATGGACAAGGGCGTGCTTATCTGCGAAACTCATCACGGCTTTGTGTGCGCCAACGCGGGTGTGGACGCCTCAAACGTGCCGGGCGGGCACATCGTCACGCTTCTGCCGGTCGATTCGGACGCCTCAGCCAGCGCGATTCGCGAGGCCGTGCGCGCCGCGACCGGGGTTGACGTACCGGTAGTCGTGTCCGACTCGTTCGGGAGGCCCTGGCGGCAGGGGATCATCAACATTGCTATAGGGGTGTCGGGCCTCGCGCCACTCAGGGATTACCGGGGCGAAGATGATCCTTACGGCTACAACATGCGCGCCACCATAATCTCGGTCGCCGACGAGTTGGCATCCGCCGCAGAACTGGCTATGGGCAAGGTGGACGCCTGCCCGGTAGCGATAGTGCGTGGTTATCCGTTCGTTCGCGCCGAAGGTAGCGCGCAGGAACTGGTGATCGACCCCGCACGCGATATGTTTCGGTGACGACGGACGACGGACGACCGACGACGTTTGTTGGTACTGCTGTCGTCGGTCGTCCGTCGTCCGTCGTCGGAATAGGAGGGCAATA
>DATINP010000124.1:0-4717 GCA_035474135.1 Chloroflexia bacterium
TTTGCCAGACCGCCAAGAGGCTGCTCAACGTGCCACGCACCATTGCCCGAGTGAACAACCCAAAGAACGAGAGTATCTTCCGCAAGCTAGGCATTGATGTCTCAGTGTCTGCCACTAACCTTATTCTCAATATCATCGAGCAAGAGATACCCCAGCGCAGCCTGGTCCACCTGATGACAGTTAAGCACGGGCAGGTTGCCATCGTGGAAGCTACTGTCGAGGAAGGCGCGCCCGTCGTGGGCAAGTCGCTGGCAGAATTGACATTCCCGCCAAACGTGGTTATCTCGGCAGTCATACGCGAGGACTCTCTCATCCTGCCCAGGGGCGAAACCGTCCTGCAGCCTGATGACGAAGTAATCGCACTTTCAAACAAAGCGAGCGAAGAGGGCCTTCGCCAGATGTTGACCGGAGCATGACGAGAACCCCGGGTTAGAGGACAGCAATGTCCTGTGCGTCAGTTTGGCTCTTATTCTCGCTGACCCCATCCCTAGATCCTCATCCCCAACCGCCATGGAAACGAACGTCGCCGAAGAAACCATCGAGGCTGTACCTGCAATAGCCCCACCTGCGCGTCCCAGGACGGTTGCGCTCAACAAGCCCCTCATTATCACCGCACTCATCCTGGCGACCGCCTTGTCTGCCCTTGATGGGACAGTGGTCGCGACGGCGCTGCCAACGATCGTGGGTACTCTCGGCGGGCTGCCCCTCTACTCCCTCGTGATCTCGGCCTACCTGTTGACCTCAACCACCACCGTGCCTATCTACGGCAAGCTGGCCGATATGTACGGGCGCAAATCGGTGTTTATGGTGGGGTCGGGACTATTCATCCTTGGCTCAGCCCTGTGCGGGCTGGCATGGGATATGCCCTCTCTGATAGGATTCCGGGCCATACAGGGATTGGGAGCGGGGGCGGTAATGCCCATCTCACTCACGATCATAGGCGATCTCTTCGCACTGGAAGAGCGCGCCAGGATGCAAGGCGTATTCGGTGCGGTCTGGGGAATATCGAGCGTGGTGGGGCCTCTCGTGGGCGGGGCTATTGTGCAGTTCGCCAACTGGCGATGGGTCTTCTTCATCAACGTCCCCGTGGGCATAGTTGCGTCCGTTCTGTTCTTTCTGTATTTGCGCGAACCCCCCATACACGCACGTGGGCGTGTAGACGTGATGGGCGGGTTGACTCTGACAGTGGGGGTGGGACTGGCGCTTGTAGCTCTCCAATCGGGAGGGCGTGGCGGATGGTTCTCGCCCCAGGAGTTTGCTTTGTGGGGCGGCGCCATCGCTCTGCTTGTCCTGTTCGTAATGTTCGAGCGGCGTGCGCAAAGCCCTATCCTCGCGTTTAGCCTGCTGGGACAGCCTCTCTTGCTGGTGAGTTGCCTGGCGGGCGTGCTGGCGGGCGGCGTGTTGGTCGGACTGGGAGCCTATACCCCCCTGATAGCTCAAGGCGCATGGGGAGGCAGCCCCATTGAAGCGGGATTGATAGTGGCCCCTCTGTCTATTGGTTGGCCCCTGGCAAGCTCGCAGAGCGGCAAGTTGATCAAGCGGTTCGGCTACAGAACCGTTGCCATAGTGGGTATTTTCGTGCTAATTGTAGGCTGCCTTTTAATGCTTTCGGTGGGGCTGGACGGTATAGCCCAGAATGGCGTGCTGAGGGCTGCAGCCGTAGCCCTGGCAAGTTTCACCTGCGGCGCGGGCTTCGGCATGAACATGACAAGTACATTGATAGCGGTACAGGAAGCGGCGCCATGGTCGCAGCGCGGTAGCTCGACGGCGGCTGTGCAGTTCTTCCGCAACATGGGAAACGCCGCGGGAGCCGCCATCCTCGGCGCGGTGATGACTGCCACCCTAGCGTCCAAGCTGGCAACCGAGCAGATGCAGGCTATCGTGCAAACCATTCCTGCCGAAGCATTGAAGGCTGGGTCGGACCCGGCCCTCGGCCCTGTGAATACTCTGTTTGACCTGTCGACACGCGACCTATTGCCTCAGCCGACTCGCCTCGCGTTGGAGGAAGCCCTCGCGGGCAGCCTATGGTGGGTATTCTTCGGTATGCTGGTGTTGGCCGTGCTAGCCGCGATTGTGATCCAGCGCTTCCCCCATACCGTCACCTCCGCAGAGTAAAGCTAGCGTGCTGCGTATTCGCCGCCCTTCCTTCTGCTGTCAGACGTTGAAGAGAACGTTAATAATATCCCCGTCTTTCACTATGTACGTCTTGCCTTCCATGCGTACCGTGCCGCGCTTCTTGGCTTCGGCCATACTTCCTGCGGCTATCAGGTCGTCATAGTGCACCACCTCAGCGCGTATGAAGCCGCGCTCAAGGTCGGTGTGTATCACCCCGGCGGCTCGTTGGGAGTTGGTGCCACGGCGAATCGTCCAGGCGCGCACCTCGTCCTCGCCTGCGGTCAGGAACGAAATCAGTCCGAGCAGAGAGTAACACTTGCCAACTACCTCGCCGAGACGCGACGGGCCGACCTCCAGACTCTCGCGGAACTCGGCAGCATCCTCCTGCGATAGCTGGCCCATCTCCATCTCTAATTGTGCGGGTATAGCTATCACATCGGCTGAAGCCTTGCCCAGCGCACCCTTCACTTTGGCCTCCAAAGCAGGACCCGCGTCAAGGTTACCGTCGCCCAGGTTCACTACCACCAGTAGAGGCTTAGCTGTAAGGAATCCATAGTTGCGTATAGCCTTTTCGTCGTCCTCACTGAGGCCCATATCGCGGATCGTGCCGCCCTCTTCCAGGGCGAGAAGGATGCGCGTCATCACTTCGTGCTCGCGCTCGCGGGTCTCGCGCTCGATACCTTTCATCTTAGGTATCTCGGCCTTCAGCCTCTCCAAGCGCCGCTCGATAATGCCCAGATCAGAGAAGGTCATCTCAAGCATGACGGTTTCGGCATCACGAGCAGGGTCCACGCTGTCCACCCCTTCGGGAAGGGGTACTGCCGGGTTTTCGAAGGCACGCACCACCAGCACAAGGGCTTCCATCGTGCTAAGGAAGCCGAGAGTCTGGCGGCTGATAGGCTCCTTGCTCTCTTTCTCCTTGGCCGCAGCCGACATCCCCGGCACGTCGGTGAATGTCACGTCGGCGGGAGTGTTCTTGCGCGGGTGATACATCTCGGCCAGCACATCCAGCCGCCCATCAGGCACTTTGACCACTGCGACGTTAGGTTGGTCGCCCGACGAATAGGCCGACGTCTGGGCATTGCTGCCCGTGATCGCGTTGAACAGGGTGGTCTTGCCGCTTCCCTGTAAGCCGATAATTCCGAGGTTCAATGACATTATGGTCCGCTCCGTTGGCGAGAGATCGCCTTGTAAACTTAGACGGTGAAGATTACGTCGTATTCACGGGCCGGTTAAATTAGCCCACAGTATTGTACAGCAAAGACGGGCGGCTTGGCACGTTAATTGCATGGACAGATCTCACGAGGTTGAGGCTTTTCGCGCTCGTTCTGATGAAAACCTACGTTAATTTAGACCTCAAGAACGGTACTCGAATCTTGTGCCGCCGCCCTGAATATGGTACAATTCCGACACAGCCCGCGCGTGTCTGTTATGCGGTAAGTCCTCAGCACCTACCCGGCAGAGACCCTGCAACCTGGTCCACTAATAACCGTTGTATCATCCAGGGTGCGACTATTCAATCCTCCCTTACCCCATAACTATATAAGCAATATATATAGGTCCCAACTTCACAGCGAGCGTAATACTATGCAAGGTTCCAACATCGTAAAACCACCCGTAGCACGGGCGACTCATATCCACGTCCCTGATCAGGGGCAACCCCCGGCAAGGGCCGCTATGCGGCTGGCGCTGCTTGGGGTCGCCGTGCTCCTCGTACTAAGCATCGGCCTCTTTACGTGGTACAACCTGGCGCATAATGGTCGCGTCTATAACGGTGTGAGCGTACTGGGACGCGAGTTGAGTGGCCTCTCACACGACGAGGCCGCCGCCGCGATCACTGAGGCCACGACAGGCTATCCTGCGGGTAACGTAACCGTGAGCGGTGCGGGTCACACATGGCAGCTTTCGGCCAGCGATCTCGGGGCGTCGGTCGATGTGCAACGAACCCTGGATGCGGCCCTACAGGTCGGGCGCAACGGTAATTTTGTACAGGACCTGGGCACCCAGCTTGGTAGCATTGTCGGCACCACCCAGATCGTACCCGTGATAAGAACTGACCCGGCACAGGTTGACAGGGCAGTAGCCCAGATCGCGGGCGAGGTTGACCAAGTAGCCGTCGATAGCGCTCTTGACAAAGATACTGACGGCAAGATTATAGTGACCCCTTCGTCGAGCGGTACGGTCGTTGACCGCCAGGCATTGACGGCAAGCCTCACACAGGCCGCCTCAAGCCAACCTTTTGGCGCTGCATCACTTGTAACCGAGGTGCAGGCTCCCAAGGTGACCGAGGCCGACCTCGAAGGCACAAAAGCCCAGGCACTGTCGCTCACCGAACAGCCCATTACACTCAGCGCGAGCGACCAGACCTGGACATTGGAGCCTGCCGATCTGCGCAATCTACTTTCAATAGATCATAACGGCGACACCCTGAGTGCCGCTCTGTCCAGCGACAAACTGGCAAGCTATCTCGCACCCATAGCCCAGGCGGTACACGCCGACCCGGAAGACGCTTCGGTCAGCATAACGAGCGACGGGGTTGTGCTACAAGAGGAGAAGGCGGGCGCGGAACTGGATACTCAAGCGGCAATAGCAGCTATCCAGC
>DATINP010000125.1:0-3455 GCA_035474135.1 Chloroflexia bacterium
GTAGCCTGTACCCAGCCCACCCACCAGGAGCACCACACCAAACGCCAGCCCCCACCCCCACAGCCTCCGATAGCGCATAGTTGCCACCAGCACCCCCGCTACCACCACGCCCAGCAGTGCCGAGCGCGAACTGGTCAGCACCAGGCATGTTATGTCAAGTAAAAAGAACACCCCCAACAGCCACCGGGGCAGCAGGGGCTTGCGCGCCAGCAGTGCCACCCCGGTCAGCACCGCTACCACCACCAGCAGGCCTCCGAACGAGTTAGGGTCAACCTGTGTGCCGACTGCCCTCTCGCCGAGCGCCGGGTTGTCCTCTATGTATCGCACCACTCGGTCTGTCGGGTAGCCGATCACGCTCAGGCGCGTAAGCAGACTTACGGCCAGCGAGTCGGGTAGTCGCCACAGGAGCACACCCAGTCCCGCCTCGATCCCGCCCGTTACTATCAGCACCTTCAGGGTGAGCGCGACGGTATCGGCACTCCTTAGCAGATTCGAGGCCGCGAAGAAGATGCCCACCGACAAAATCAGCTTCACATAGTTGTGCGCCACGTCCGTGCTTGCGTCCCTGGCCATCCCCAGCACGAACGCAAACGCGGTCGCCCCCAGGAAAAGGAGCAGCCAAACGTCGAGCGGTGTGCGCGCTACGCCCTCTGCTTCCCTATCCTGTGCCTGTGCCTGTGCGCTTGAGCCGCCCAGCGACCGTAGGAACCACGCTACATACAGCAACAGCAGCGCCACCTCGAGCAGGGTAGGCGTGAAAACTGCCAGCCTTACGGGCGCAGCCGCGAAAGGCAAGAGGGTAATAGTGCCCGTAACGAGCATAATATCGGCCATTGGGCGCGTTACGAGCCAGGGCAACGCCACGAACGCCAGCACCGCCACGAACGGCACAATCGGATTGCCGGCCACAATCGCCAGGCCACCTGCCACGCCCAACCCCAGCGCCAGCAGCACAATGCCCACCTGCCGCAGGGCCATATTATCCTTTAGCTCGGTAGAAAGTCTCATGGGATCAGATTGCGCCTACTCATACAGGAAGTGAGCAGGCGACTGCCAGGGCGTGCCGCTGTGACCGGTGGACGGTACGAGTTGTCCGGCATGGCGCGAATCCATCATGTATTGCAAAGCGAACTTCAGCCTGCGCCAGTCGCCCTTCAAAGAGCTATCATGGTTCAGGGCGAACATATACTCGCCCGCACCGAAGAACCTGTGTACGGCCTTTGTGCGCCGTTGGTCGTCGTAGAATGCACTGATGGCTTCGGCGCCGCAATCTCCCTCGTCCAGCCAGCGAGATGCATAGCATTCGAGCAGGAGTTCGGTTTCCAGCAGAGCAAAGGTCAATCCGCCACCACCGGCCGGGTCTATGGTGTGTGCCGCGTCGCCCAGCGCCACTATATGCGGCACAGCAGGCGGTTGTAAGCGTGTTACATTGAGCTTGCGGATCATTACGGGTGATGTTCGTCGCCAGGTTTTGCTTGCCGTGCCAAGTACGCGGCTGTGCTCGGCAAGTACCTCCAACGGTTTCTGCTTGAGGTCACGTTGCCAGTCCTCGCTGACGACGCCGGGGCAAAATATGTTACCTCGAAGCGCTTCTCCCAGCCGGAAGAAGGTCGCGTACGCAACAGGGCCATCCTCAATCGGGTGGTGGAAGGTCTGCGAATCATACGTCCCATGCCCATCGCTCAACGTGCCTTCCATGTCGAAAGCCGCGGCAAAAACATGGTTTGGGAACCGGGGCGCATACACCCCGCCCATCCCCTCCAGTAACTGGTGGGCGTCGCCCGTCGCCAGCACCACAAGTTTGCATTCGATGCGGGTATCCTTGTCGGTCAACACCTCGGCTCCATCAGAGAGTTGGTTGATTGCCGACGCTTTGGTGCCGGGTTGAAACAATATGCGCGGATCCAGGTGCTCGCGCATGGTGTTGATGAGCTTGAAATAGAGGGTGCCTGCTTCGGGGGGGTCGAGTTGGCGGGTGCCCAGGCGGTGCTCGCCGAAATAGACCGCTACGTTATACAGAGGCGTCAGAGCGCTAGCCACCGCTGGCTCAAATCCTAGCCTGATCAGGGGCGGCACAGCCTCTCCACTGAGTTTCTCGGCCTTGAGGTTATCGGGCATGGGGTGCAGGCGGTCGAGCAGCACTACAGACGCACCCCGGCGGGCCATGCCCTGTGCGCAGGCAATACCCGCCACGCCCGCGCCAACCACGCAAACATCAACCCGATGCTCTGTCATAGCTCGTCATAACCTCTTACTTCACAGGTACCCTTTTTCCGACAAAACAAGCCAAGCGGCCCATATAATATCCGCCTTTAAGTGTAACACACGCAAGCAGGGTGGACAATCCTTTAGGACGACGGACGATGGTCACACGTCATGCGTCATACGTTCATCCAATCTTAACCCTTCCTAATCTTCGTGCTCTCTTAACCTTCGTGGTCTTCGTGCGTGGTCTTCGTGATCCTCTCCTTAATCTCTTGGCGACCTGGGTGTTTCAATTCTTGCCGCTGTATGCCTCCGTTCTCATCTTTGACAACCACCGCACCCTAACGTACAATTCCGAATGGTGGGGCTTTTTCGCGCCGCGCCCTTAGAGCAGGGGAATCATGACTCGAAAGATCCGGATAATGCAGCTAATTGACCAGTTGGGCGAGGCGGGAGCCGAGCGGCTGGTCAACAACTTCGCTGCCAGGATAGACCGCACTCAGTTCGATTTGCATATTTATGCTTTGCGCAAGTGGCCTCTGCCCAAAATCGTACCTGATCTGCGCGCAATGGGCTTCCCTGTGACCGAGCTAAACCAGCGTCATGCTTACGACCTCCATATTCTCCTCTCTCTAATCAGCTATATACGCAGCAATCAAATTGACATAATACACACCCATCTGCTTGCGTCTGACGTGATGGGCCGCCTCGCCGGGTTCATCACTCGCCGTCCCGTGGTGTCAACCATACATAACGGGCGCACTGACCTCGATAACGAGCCGCGCCACAGGCAGTGGATGGAGCGTTGGACCGCGCGCCTGTGGTGCAGCCGGCTGATCGTAGTGTCCGCTCTCTTGCGCGAAGAAATAGCTGCCTGGTTTAGCTTCCCGCTGAGCAAAGTAACCACCATCCCGAACGGGGTTGACACCACAAGTTTTAGCCCGCCTCCGGGCTTTGACCCACGCGCCATGAAGCAGTCACTGGTTGGTGGCGACTACCGCATTGTGGCCAACGTGGCTCGCCTGGTACCACAGAAAGGGCAGAGTTATCTGATCGAGGCTGCTGCCGAGGTGGCAAAGACGCGGCCCGATGTGCGCTTTGTCATTGTGAGCGACGGCGAACTCAAGGACGAGATCACGGCACAGGCCGATGCGTTGGGGATCGGCGATCGGTTGGTTATTACGGGCCTTCGTGCAGATGTGATGGAAATACTGGCGGCGAGCGATGTATTCGTGCTTTCCTCGCTGTGG
>DATINP010000126.1:0-12782 GCA_035474135.1 Chloroflexia bacterium
TAGCTTGGGTCTCGATGACCGGCAAAGCGGTCAGCGAGCCGCCACCGTATTTGTCGTTCATGCGGGCAGCCCTTTCGAGCAACCGCGAGTGAAGATAGAATACGTCGCCTGGATAGGCCTCGCGTCCCGGTGGACGGCGCAATAGCAGCGACATCTGGCGATATGCCCAGGCGTGCTTGCTCAGGTCGTCGTATACGATGAGAGCATTCTTGCCGTTCTCCATGAACTCCTCGCCCATGGCGCAACCTGAGAAAGGCGCCAGGTACTGAAGAGCCGCAGGATCGGCAGCCGATGCGGCAACCACGATCGTGTGGTCCATCGCGCCGTACCGTTCCAGAATACCCACTGTTTGCGCGATCTGCGACGACTTCTGACCAATAGCGACATAGATGCAAAATACATCCTGGCCCTTCTGGTTGATGATGGTGTCAATCGCGATTGCGCTCTTGCCGGTCTGGCGGTCGCCAATGATTAGCTCGCGCTGGCCACGGCCGATAGGGATCATGGCGTCAATGGCCTTGATACCTGTCTGCAAGGGGGTATCTACGTTCTGCCTGTACACCACACCTGGAGCGATACGCTCGATTGCCCGAGTCTTGGTGCCTGCAGGCAGGTCGCCCTTGCCGTCAATAGGCTGGCCCAACGCGTTCACTACCCGGCCCAGCAGAGCGTCGCCGACAGGAACCTCTACAATGCGCCCTGTTGTGCGCACTGTGTCGCCCTCTTCGACTTCAGTGTAGGGGCCAAGAAGCACCACACCCACCGACTCTTCTTCGAGGTTAAGGGCCATGCCCATGACAGAACCTTTGTCTGCCGCATGGCTGAATTCCAGTTCGACCAACTCAGAAGCCATTACATTGCCCAGACCGTGCACGCGGGCGATACCGTCGCCGATCTCCACCACTGTGCCAACATTTACTGTTCGCACCGGCTGGCCGAAGCTCTCGATCTCTTTCTGGATTATCGAACTGATTTCTTGTGCCTTTAATGCCATAGTTGCCTCCGGGAAGTGGCCGGAACCGCCGAGGCCGATTTGAGAAGTGTTGTACCTCTCATTTCATTGCCGCTGGGCTACTCCCGACCTCTGATCTCTGTTACGTAAGCTTCTCCGCCAGTTCCGACAGTCTTGTCGCAACGCTAGCGTCTACGAGTTCGTCACCTATTTGCGTGATGATACCGCCCAATATGCTTGGGTCGGTGCGGGTTTGAAGCACCACCGTCTTGCCCGTGGTCCTGGTAATCTGGTCGGTTACGCGCTTCTTGTGTGCTTCGTCCAACGGAATAGCAGTTGTCACGTATGCGACGAGGATGCCTTTCTCTTTATGGTACAGTTCCTGGAACACCTCAACTATGCGCGGCAGAAGAGAAAGACGACGTCTCTCCGCGAGCAGCCGTAGGAAGTTCATCGCTACAGGGCTTACTTTCTCGGCGGCGAACACGCTATCGATTATCTTGGCCTCCGAAGCGTGCGTCAGCTTGGGATCTTCGAGAGCAGAGACCGTCTGTTCGTTGCCGAACATTTCGTTCAGCATATCGAGTTCGGTCTTCCACTGGTCGAGAGTCCCGGCTTTCTTCGCCATATCCAGTACGGCCTGTGCATATCTGCGCGCTGCCGCTCCATGTTCCGGCATCGCTTAGCTCCTCGCCTTTTCAGCGTCGGCCAGTGCTTCGTCGATCAGGCGATAGTGATCCTGTGTATCGAGCGACTTGCCGATCACACGGCTGGCAGCCATAATTGCGAGCCTGGCGACTTCGTGCTGAAGCTCTTCCTTGGCGCGCTGGGTGTCCGTTTCTATCTGGGCATGAGCGTCGGCCAGCAGCTTTTCGCGCTGTTCGCGAGCCTCGGCCTGGGCTGCTGCGATCGAACGCTGGCTCGTCTGGTTAGCCTGGGTCAGCATATCGCGCACACGCGCCTGCGCCTCGTTGATGATCTGCTCGGCCTTCTTCGCGGCTTCCTGGTTGGCTACCTTAATAGCCTCTGCCTGGTCCATGCTTTCGCTGATGCGGTTGGCTCGCACATCCAGCATCTTCAGGATGGGCGAATAGGCAAACTTGTAAAGCAGGTAGATGAGCAGCAGGAACGACAGGCACTGCCACAGCAGGTTAAGCGGCAATATACCTAGTTGTTCAAACATTGGCGTTTTCCTTTGCGTAGAACATAATGCGTGTCTCGCACAACGCAAGTAGCCAATAGCAACTTACGCCCCGCGGCTTACGCCTTACGTGTTACGTTTTACCCTCTACTCAACTAGGCCACGAAGATGATGACTAGCGAGACTACCAGCGCGTAGATAGCTACCGCTTCGGCGAAGCCCAGACCGAGGATTGCCATTGTGCGTACAGGTCCTTCAGCGTCCGGGTTGCGACCGATAGCCTGCACTGCGCCCATGGTGCCGATACCGAGGCCGATGCCAGGGCCGATACCACCAAGACCCATCGCCAGTCCTGCGCCGATCAATTTCATTGCGTGGACCGTCTGGTCGTTATCCGCAGCGGCCTGGGCCAGTATGTTCATGAGAACGTGATTCACGTATTGTCTCCTCCTCTAAAATTTGTACGAAGTATGTTTATTGTCTTTGCCCACCCATGGGTAGGCTTGCCAAACTTGGCTCCGCTTTGAGCCGGAAAGCCTCGACAGCTTTCCAATTCTCACTACGATGGAGGCCTGTAGCCAGGTCTGCGCTTGCGCACTCGCACCGGCTATCGACCAAAGAAGTTACTTGCCGCTTTTCAGGTTCTCCTGCCCGCTCAGGACGCGGCCTATGTGCTGGCCCGCTGCTTCGACGCTACCGGGAGCCGCGTCGTGCGCGCCCTCCGCGTCACCGTGGCCTGCCACGGCTGTAGAGATATAAACCAGCGTTAGGATTGAGAACAGCAGTGCCTGTATCAGGCCGAAGAACACCTCAAGCCCCAGGAAGATGAACGTGGCGAACCCCACGAAGATACCGCCTAGCAGGGCGTACATGACCGTGAGCAAAACTTCGCCACCAAAGATGTTACCGAACAAACGGAAGCTGAGCGAAATGACACGCGAAATCTCGCTTATGATGTGGATCGGTGTCAAGAGCAGCGGTGTAGACAATTCTTTTGCGTAACCTTTTACGCCGTGTGCGGCTACGCCCGCGATCTGCACTATGCCAACGGCCAGCAGCGCCATCGCAAGGGTCATGTTGAGGTCGGCGTTAGGGCCGCGCAGGAAGGGCACGAACTCTGAATTAGGCTCTGTGCAAATGCCCGCCGATTCGGGGGTGGGAAGCCCGCCAGTAGCAGGCGCCTCGGCCACAGGTGCACTTTCGCCACCAGCGGCAACCGCGTGCACGGGAGCCACACACTTGCCAATCGTGCCGACGCCGGGGATCAGGCCGGAGTAGTTAGCTACGAGGATAAAGATGAACAGGGTAGCGATCAGGGGGAAGATGCGGCGTCCGACACGCTTGCCGGCCGTGCCTTCGGTAATCCCCAGCAAAAGCTCAACAATGGACTCGGCGAGGTTTTGCGCTCCCCTCGGTACGATTTTCATTTTGCGGGTGGCGAGGAAAAAGAAGAGGGCGATGCCCAACACCACGAGCACAGTCTGCAACATCGAATTGGTGACAGTCAGGTGTCCCCATGGCAGAGGAATGTCGAATATTTCCTCGGCTTTGATACTAATCGGCGGTAGTACGGTTGGTCCCATTATTAGTCCTCAATACTCTCTCTCAGGCTATTAGTGTCCGTTGCCGTCAATTTTATCGGAGGGCGGTTTGCCCAGGTCGCGCATTCCTGGCTTGCGACGCTCTTCAACTTTATATGGTGCGCCCTCTCCGTCGAGACCGCTCTTCTGCCTACGTGAAGCAGGCGCTTTTGCTATTTGATAAAAAAGCCCTGCGGCGGATGCCAGGCCCACTATTATACCTATAAGCAGGAGCCACGGTCCCCAACCAAGTTGGTTATCAAGCCATGCCCCGCCGCCTATGAAGATTACCATCGGGCAGGCTATCGAGAAGCCCATCTGGGTTGCCAGCACAAGTGCAGTGGTCAGTGCACGGTTATCACCGGAAGTAACCTTGCCGCTACCTGCACCTTTCGTGCCGCTGGTGCCGCTCTTTATGCTACTGACGTCTACGTCGGATTCGCCTTCGGTGCTCTCATCACCTTCCCACATATTTTGCCGGCCCTTTCTACTTAATAGGCTACATTAGAGGAAAGACGGAGCATTATATCATACGCAGTAGCACCGAACAACTTTTCCGGTTTCTTTTTTATCCCCGGCTACTTTGTTTCAGCGAATTATAGCAGCAACCACATACTTTGTCAACTTTTTCACAAACTTTTCGACGTCTCGCTCTGACCCTTTTGGGCACACACAAGGCGGGCCGAACGGCTCGCCTTGTGCTCGGTTTTTATGTCAAGTCGCCCTAGGGTGTAGGGCTGGCTTTGGTAGTCGGCGCCGTCGCCGTCAGGTCAGCAACAGGCGTAGTATCTGAGGTACTGCCGGTCGAAGTACCCGAAGCGGGAGGGGTACCACCCGTCACGGTTGTAGGAGTTGCGGTATTGTTCGACGGCGGGTTGGTCGGCGGCACTAACGGCGGCGCGGTAGGCGTGGGGGCCTGGAACGTCGACGGTGCTATGGTACTGGCTGTCTTCGCCTGGGTGAACCAGTCGTTGTATAGCTGTTGCTTCTTCGCATCCAGCTGGGTAGAAGACATGGGCCTGTGGTCGTCACGCTGCAACACCTTGATGATGTAGAACTGTCCGCTTGTGGCCGTCACAACCTGGCTATATTTATCGACATCCGTGGCGAATGCTGCATCCACCACAGCCTGATCCATGCCGGAGTTATCCTGGGCGAACCAGTCCACCAATCCGTCGGTCGCAAATGCACTGTTGGCCTGCGTTCCGGCCACGTCGGCAAAGTCTGCACCACCGTCCAACTGAGCGAGGAGAGCGTTAGCCCCATCCTGCGTGGTAGTGATGATCTCTTGAATGCGCACCTGGGCTACATCGGTGATAACGCCCGTGATCAGCTTGTCGGTGACCTGCTTCTGGCGCAGGCGCGGCTCGATTACAATCGCCATGTAATCGTCCTGGGAGAGATCCGGGCATCCATAGGAACAGTAAGGCCCCTGGCTCGTAACGTTAAGCTTCATCGAGTCGAGGAAGGAGTTAAAGCTGGCGACAGCAGTCTCGGAAGCGCCAGGTACCGGGGGGAAGGTCGCGGTTTCTGTAGGAGTGTCGGTGGGTGATCCACGGGTAGGAGTAATGGTGGGAGTGCTGGTGGAGGTCGGTGTTTGGGTGCCCGTCGGCGTAGCCGTGGCGGTCATGCTTACGGCTTCCGTAGCGGATATCTCAGCGGTGGGGGTCTGGCTGGCCGGCGGGGCAGTAGGCTGTGGCACAAAGTCGGTCACAGCTTCAGCCATCAACTCATCCTTTGTCGGATTAAGCGAATAATCCTTCGTCGAGGCTTGCCTCAGCACTTCATTGTCAACTAGGGTCTGGATCGTCGTGGGGTCAAGCTGAGTTTCCTTGTCCACACCCTTCAAGGCTGCCTGGTCGCTCGTAATAGTAGTGGTATCGGCAGCCGAGCCGCTTTGCGCGCCAAGCTGCGCGGTGAAGGCATCCTGTTGCAATTGCTGGTACAAGTTCCAACGCCGCAGCTTGTTATAGGTTGCGCGGTTGATCGACGTATCGTTGACCTTGGCAACCTCCTGATTGGGCTGTATCACGTAAGTGAACGCGGCAGCGAACCCAAGCACCAACACCACCAGCGCGCCGATAGCTATGCCGGCTGTGTACAGGTTGCGAATCTTTTGCTGTTCCTGGGCTGCCCGCGACAGTTGCCCCCGTGTGGGGACCGGCGCTGTAGATTGGAGTTTCTTCTTTTTTGCCATAGTGGGTCATGCGTCATACGCTGTGAAGCCGCGCCAACCTGGCGGCATACATTCGCAGCCGTACAACTAGCTCTCCTTCTAGCGGGATTCTAGCGGGAATGGGGGCCGATGAAGGGCAATAGTGCCATCTGACGCGCGCGCTTGAGGGCAACGCTGAGGGCGCGCTGGTGGCGCGCACAGGTGCCGGTCTTGCGTCGTGGCTCGATCTTGGCGCGTTCGCTCAAGTATCTCTTGAGGCGGTTGACGTCCTTGTAGTCGATGTTCTCGACTTTGTCCACGCAAAAGGAGCACACCTTTCTGCGGGGTATGTAGCGCTCACGCGACCTACCGCCGGGGCCACCTGTACGTGGGCCTCCACTGCGGGGGCCTCCAAATCGCGAACCGCCACCCGGGCGGAAACCGCCGCCACCGCCACTACCGCCGCCTGGGCGATAGCCGCCACTTGGAGGGCCGCTGCGGGGGCCACGAGGCTGATAGCTGCCCTCGGCAGCCGGTGGGCCACCCTGGGGCGCCGCCTGGGGAGCAGGAGCCGCTGTTTCGGGCTGGGGCGCTCCCTCGTTAGTTTCGTTATCTGCCATTTGCCTGTCACCTTCCTATTTGTTATGTCGCGGGCCCACAAGCGTCTCCGGTCTCGATCTCTAGGAGAGAGGCACTTCGTGCAACCCTGGATTGTTCACTTATACCGGTCGGAAAAAGTCCGCCTGCATGCTAATGCGTACTGAACTAGAACGGGATGTCGTCCACGTCCATATCAGTATCGTCGTAGCTCTGACTGCTGCTGTTAGCCCTGCCAGCGTTGCCTGGTGCACCTTGTCGCTGTGGCGTGGGGCGATCATTGTCGTAGCCGCCCTGACCAGTCTGGCGCGAATCGAGCATTTGCATTTCGTTTGCAACTACCTCGGTTATCTGGCGCTCTTGACCGTCCTGGCCTGTATACTTGCGCGTTTGCAAGCGGCCTTCGACATATACTTTGCTGCCCTTGCGGAGGTACTCGTTGCAGGTCTCAGCCAACTTATCCCACGCCACCACGCGGAACCACTCGGTTTCATCAATTTGCTGACCATCGGAGCCTTTGCGGGTCCTGCTTACAGCTACTGAGAAAGTGGTGATGGGCGTGCCTTGCGGCGTGTATTTCATTTCCGGGTCTTTGCCCAGATTGCCGATGATCATTACTTTGTTCAAGCCACGTGCCATTGCTTTACTCCCATAAACTATTCAGCTAACAAACACAGATATCATCGCAACGTCGTTTGAACGCGAAACACCGGGCGTATAAAGACGCTCGGCTCGCTCTACTATAAGCGTTAGACCACCAATATGTGGCGGATCACATCATCAGAGATACGAAGCTGGGCTTCAAGGTCTCTGGTTTTGGTCGGATCGAGCTTGATGTTCTCCACCATATAATAGCCATCCTCAAACTTTTGAATAGGATAGGCTAACCGGCGCTTGCCCCACGGGTTCTTCTCGGATACCTCACCGCCAAGATTATTAATTATCGCTTCGACCTTGTCGTTCGCGGCAGCCAAATCTTCGTCGGCGATGTTGGGGCGGATGATATACATCAACTCATAATCGCGCGTTGCCATTTGTCACACCTCCTCTCCCTGGGTTTGCGGCGCGCTTCACTTGGTAAGCGGAGAGGTGTGAATCCCCCGCATGGGCGCGGCGCAGAAAGGTAATATAATTATTACACTTATACAATACGCGGCCAAAACTCTGCCGCTTTTTGCACTAACGTACATTATATCATATCGGAACAGCCAGGTCAAAACGAGTCTTAGGTCATAGATCATAGATCGTAGGTCCTAAGGCCCGACCGACTTACGATCTATGATCTATGACCTAAGACTCATAGCAGGTCGAGCACTGCGATAGTCTCCAGGTGGTATGTTTGTGGGAAGATGTCCACCACGCGCGCTGAAGTGAGCTTGTATGCGTGGGCGAGGAGCTTGATGTCGCGGGCCAGAGTGCTTGGGTCGCAGGACACGTATATCAGGCGGGGTATCTTTCTGCGGGCGATCTCGGTCAAGAGCGAGGGGTGACAGCCGTTGCGGGGCGGGTCCAGGATTATCGCCTGAGGTTTGAGATCGGGGGCGAGTTTGGGCAAGAGCGTTTCAGCCGTACCCTTCTGGAAATCGACGTTGCTGATGTGCGACGACGAAGCTGTCCAGCGTCCACTTTGGACGGCTGCTGCATGCGGCTCGAATGCCACAACGTGCTTTGCTCGGCTTGCAAACGCCAGCGCGAAGGTGCCGACGCCTGCGTGCGCGTCAATCAGCGTATCCATTTTGGCGGGCAGGTGCCTTTGTATCTCGGCAAGCATTAGTTCGGTAACGGGCGTATTAGTCTGGAAGAATGCGGTTGGGCCAACCCAGTATGTTTGCTGGCCCAACCGCTCGATCCACGCGCCGAGAGGCGGCGTCTCAGGCTCGGTGGACGCGCCGCGCCATGTGCCAAGCGAACCTCCCGAAATTGCATCGGTCATCGCTTCGCTTGCGGCGTGCGTGGAACCGCGCGTCTCGCCCAGGCGGTTGATCGTGCCATCGGCCATAACCTCTACAGCCAGGAGCGCGGCAGGAAGCCCCTCCATATTGGATAGAGCACCGATTGCCCGGCGCACCGCGCGCCTCTGGAGTGCGATTACCTGCGCCGCTTCCGGTTCGTCTCCCACCGGCGAAGCGACATCCTTCTGGTTGTCCGACTCCTTGCCGGCAGTACCGGAACCTCTACGTTGGAATACCTTTGGGCGGGCGTCAGCGCCACCTGCAAGCGAGTGGAATACGATCAGGGTATGGCCGGTGGCTTCGCTGGACCGGATGCTCACTTTCCACACGTGCATCACCCCACGAGTGTCGGCCTGCCGCATGGCTGATTCCGAGCCAACTTCGGTGAGCAGACCGTTGACAAAGGTCATCACGCGGTTGATTCCTTCGTTCGAGATCGGGCATTGCGCCACCGGGATCAATTGATGCGTTTCACGCTTGTAGTAGGCAAGTGACCTGGCGGCTGGGTCGAGCGCGAAGTGCGAAGTGTTGCGGTAGTGAAAAGGGTTTGGCGAGGGAATGGGAGGCTGTAGGATCGCGTCGGGGTCGCTCACCCCACCGAGCCGGGTTAATTGCGAGCGCAGAGTGTTATGCTTGAATTCCACCTGCGCACCGTACTCGATATGCTGCCATTGGCAACCCCCGCAGGTGCCGAAATAGGGGCAGGGCGGGGTAACGCGTGAAGGCGAGGCCACATCTATGCCGACGACGAGGCCGCGTAACAGATTTTTACTGCGACCTGTCACGCGCACCGTTACCTCTTCGCCCTGTATGCCGGGCCATGCGAAGACCGTCATGCCGGTTTCCGGATCACGCCCAACTGCATCGCCACCGTAGGCCATGTCGCCAAGCCGAAGCTTTATGTTTTGCTGTCCGTTCTCGTTCATCATAGTTTTAGGGTTCCAGTAACAAGCCAATAACCATGCCGGGCCAGGGGTTATACGCGCGGATGGTTTGCATGCCCATCCGATTCAAGCAAAGCAATCGACAATAAACGAATTGTGTAACCAGTATACAAAAACGCAAAGGAGCGGAGACGCTTGCGTTCCCTGCTCCTGCTATTCAATCAATTAGTGCGAACCTGGCTGCCCGCAATATCAGAGTTGGAAATACCCCTGCAAGGGGAGAACGAACAGCGCGCCGCGACCTGTGCCCTGCCCCTCGACAAGGGGTGGCGGGGGCGTCGCGGATTTACGCTGCGGAGTGGTAAGCGCACCGCTGCGGACTATCGCCATTACCGGCTCCACGTCCTCATCTTCCACGCCCATCATAAGGGTAGTATTCCCCTCTCGCCGGAACCCGCCCGTCGAAGCCAGTCGCGTAGCGCGAAAGCCCGCAGCCAGCAAGGCATCAGTGATATTGTCCGCCGCCTGATTTGAAACTATCGCTATTATGAGTTTCATACTGCCTCAGCCCTCAACCCTTCGCATGAGGCCATCGTTCACCCCACGCGCCCCGATTATATTGTGTGTAGAGCAAAGTGTCAATGTGGAACCAAGCACAGTCCGTCCAGCGCACACGCTTTTTGATCAAACCGTGTTGTGGTATAGTTAGACTAGCCTGACCATAGAGTAGAGAGGCCGCCATGCGAAACGCGCATGGTAGCCTTCCACGAGCCTGCTGACCCAACATATTTCATGAGACCCGGTAGACTGGCAAACCTGGATTTTCCCCTTCTATTTTGCACCCTGGGAGCAACGATAGTGGGTGTACTCATGGTGTTCAGCGCGACCAACACCACCCGCACCGGCCCGCTTGCGCTCGATGACAATGCCGTAAAGCAGGCTATGTTTGGCTGTATAGGTCTGGTGATCATGTTCATCCTGGCGCGGATCGACTTTCGCTTCCTCGAGAGCTTTACGCTGCCTTTTTACCTGGTGACGGTCCTGCTGCTTTCTCTGGTAACCCTACTGGGCGTGATCAGCTATGGCGCCCAGCGCTGGCTAGACCTCGGCATCATACCGATCCAGCCGAGCGAGCTTGCCAAGTTGAGCCTGATTGTCCTGCTAGCCAAGTTCCTCTCCGACAGGGCGAAAGACCTGGATAAGCTCAAATGGTTCATCCTGGCGGGTATAATAGCCGCCGTACCCACGGTACTTGTCCTGACGCAACCCGACCTCGGCACTGCGATCATACTGTCCATGATCTTCCTCGGAATGACCATTGGAGCACGCGTTTCCGGGCGCATATTCCTGCTTGTCGGCGCTATCTCGGTTCCCGCTATGTATGCGTTCTGGACATGGTTCATGCACGATTACCAGCGTGACCGCTTCACGATCTTTCTTCACCCCGAAAGCGATCCAAGCGGCGCGGGCTACAATATTATCCAGGCACGTATCACAGCAGGCTCGGGCGGTTTGCTGGGCCAGGGTTTCCTAAACGGTTCGCAAAGCCAATTGGAATTCATCAAGGTGCAGTACAGCGACTTCATATTCTCAGTTGTTGCCGAACAGTTTGGGTTTATCGGCTCGGTAGTCATGATCGGTTTGCTCTTTATTCTGGTGTGGCGGTGCCTGGTAGTGGCGTCTCGCGCTCCTGATGGGTTCGGCAGCCTGATCGCCATCGGGGTTGCCACGTGGATTGGGATGCAGATATTCATCAATATTGGCATGAACATCGGCCTTATGCCCGTAACAGGCATACCGCTCCCTTTCATCAGCTATGGTGGCTCTTCATTAATGAGCATCCTGCTCGGTTTGGGTATGGTGCAGAGCGTGGCGGTCCAGTCTTCTGCCGTGGTTTTTGGGGGGAGTCTCATTGCGCCCGGCTGGGCACGCTCCGGCCGTACCACGCTCAGGCCGCGGTGAAGCGAGTCATAGATCTTAGATCTTAGATCGTAAGTCGTGCGACGAACAACAGACTCGTGGAAACTCGTGACATAAGACTTACGATCTAAGATCTACGACTCTTACAGGGGAGAAGCATGAACGACAACAACGAACAAACAGCGGGCGAGGCAGCCGCGCAGGCATTATCGGGGCTTGGCCAGTCGCTCAAGCGCGGGTTTGACCGCGTGGGTTTCGAGGCCGACAAAATGATGCGCACCAACCGAGTACGCTCCGAGTCACAGCGCCTCAGCAGGCAGGCATCAAAGCTGATGAGCCAGATCAGCGAGAAGGTGCTCGAGCTGGAAGCCGAAGGCGCCGAACTCGAACCGTCGCTTCAGGCCCTGGTCAGTCAGGTACGCGACCTTCGCAAGAAGCTCGCGAGCAAGGCCGACGAAATCAAGATGATCTCGACCGAGGCATGGGTAGAACCGCCCCCCGACCCACCAGGACAACTAGGTCAGGGCACCCAGGCTACTTTGCCGTCCGGCAAGCAAGTGATCATCGACGGCACGGCCGAGCGGCGCGAAACACCCAGGCCGACGGTCTGCCCAGTGTGCAATGGCCCGCTGCGCCCCAACTCGGCATTTTGCCCCAACTGTGGGCATAAGTTATAACTTAACCACATGGATAACAACTCAGTAGATGAAACCGGGAGCAGTACCCTTCCCCCCGCCCTTTCGCGGTATGTGACATTTGAGGGCCGGGAGATGGATAACGAACCCGCACCCAGCCTGGAGGGGCAACTGCACGTGCCTGAAGATGGCATGATGCACGCTGCAATCGTGCTGTGCCACGCCAACCCTTCGGCGGGCGGCCACATGGACATGAGGCTGATGCTGGCAATCGAAGCCGCGCTCACTGCGTCCGATTTTGCCGTCCTCCGCTACAATTCAAGAGGCGTCCGAGGCAGCACGGGCAAAATTTCGAGGTCTGCCGACCGCAAGTTGGTTGTGCCCGAAGGCGCGCCCGAAACCGAAGACGTGGGGGCTGCACTCGACTTCCTCGCGATGCAAAACGGCGTAGACCAGGGCAGAATGGCCCTCGTGGGCCACTCATTCGGTAGCCGTGTGTCGCTTGCGTATCTTGCGTCGCACAAGGACGAAGCACGAGTGGGCGCCGTGGTGTGCATAGGTTTGCCCGTGGCATGGCGTAATCTCGGGTACCTGGGGCAGTGGCCCCACCCAAAGCTGTTCATCACAGGCGAGAACGACGACTTCAGCCCGCCTGCTAAACTGGCCGAGTTCGTCGCCACCCTGCCCGAACCCAAAACCCAGGTGACACTACGAAAAACAGGCCACTTCTTCGAAGGCCGCGAGCGCGACCTGGCGGCAGTGGTCGACGAATTCTTGAAAACAACACTGTAACGAGGGTCGATGACAGATGGCCGATCATATTGGTCGTCAGCCGTCGATCGTCCGCGAAAGGAGTCCCGGTTGCTTACGCCCGAAGAGGTAAGGCACGTCGCTATGCTCGCTCGGCTCGGCTTGTCCGATGAAGAGGTCGAAACTATGCGCGCACAACTGATGAATGTTCTGGAC
>DATINP010000127.1:0-39683 GCA_035474135.1 Chloroflexia bacterium
AGAATAAGAGCCAAACTGACGCACAGGACGTTGTTGGCTTCTAGCCAGGGGCTCTCGTCATGCCCCGGTCAACATCTGGCGAAGGCCCTCTTCGCTCGCTTTGTTTGAAAGTGCGATTACTTCGTCATCAGGTTGCAGGACGGTTTCGCCCCTGGGCAGGATGAGCGAGTCCTCGCGTATGACCGCCGAGATAACCACGTTTGGCGGGAAGGTCAATTCTGCCAGCGACTTGCCCACGACGGGCGCACCTTCCTCGACAGTAGCTTCCACGATAGCGACCTGCCCGTGTTTAACTGTCATCAGGTGGACAAGACTCCGCTGGGGTATTTCCTGCTCAATGATATTGAGAATAAGGTTAGTGGCAGACACTGAGACATCAATGCCTAGCTTGCGGAAGATACTCTCGTTCTTTGGGTTGTTCACTCGGGCAATGGTGCGTGGCACGTTGAACAGCCTCTTGGCGGTCTGGCAAATCACCAGGTTGTCCTCGTCGTCGCCCGTCACCGCCACGATTACGCTCGCACGCGCAGCACCTGCTGTTTCCAATGTGGAAAGTTCAGCCCCGTCGCCTTCCATGACTACTGAGCCGAACCTCTCGGCATAGATAGCCACTTTCTTGGGGTTCTTCTCGACAAGGAGCAACTCGTACCCATCGTTCAACAGCGTCTTGGCAAGATAATATCCGACTTTGCCGCCGCCAACTACTATTATATACATCTTCTCTCCCTTGATGAGTGACCGGTCGCTTACACGGCGTTGGCCATAATAATGTCACGTGCGGTGGTGGCCACGAGCGTAGTGGGGCACACTGTTTCCAGGCCCAATTCCTGGTAGAGGCTCTCGCGGCCAGGATCATAGATGCGCGCTAGCACGTTGGGTACGCCAAAAATCTCTTTGGCGATCTGGCAGGCCATTATGTTTGTATTGTCGAAGTCAGTGACTGCGGCGAAAGCGTTTGCGCCTTCGATCCCTGCTGCTTTGAGCACGTCGGTGTCAATGCCCGTGCCGAGGGTGGTTTGGCCGTTGAATGTCTCAGGGAGGCGGTTCAGAGCATCAGGATCAGAGTCGATAATGCTGACCGTGTGACCGTCGGCTTCCATCCATTGAGCAAGCTGTGTACCCACGCGCCCGCACCCTAGTATTACTATTTTCATTACGAAATCTCCCTGGAAAGTTGCTGTGGCAATATCGTCATACAATTCATTAGGACGCAAAAGGCAGGTTTGCACCTGCCCGTTCGCGCCCTAAGCTTGTTAAGCCTGATTTTCTACTTCCGGTATAGGCGCCCGGCAAATGTACACCCTACAGGCTGCGTGCTTCATTACATAGGGGATGGTCTTGCCCAGGTCCAATTCGCCGAGCTTCTTCTGGTAGTCCGTAGCCATGACTATAAGCTCAACGCTGTTTTCGCGAGCCATGTCCACTATGGCCGCGCCCGCGCCTCTGGCCTGGAGGATCGTTGCATCGACCTCCAATCCTAGCTCATGGGCTACCTTTTCGGCATGATCCAGAGCCTGTTCGCCCTTCTCCACCTGGTCGGGGAGGTCTGCGTCGAGTGGTAGCGAGTGCGGTACCTGTACTACGTATACCACATCTACGGCGACGCTGCGCCCCTTGCCTTTTTTGCCAAGCGCGTAGGTGTAGGCAAGGCGCATAGCTTCGTCGTCGATTTCCGCTCCCTTGACTGTCACCATAATGCGTTTGGCCTTATTTTCTTTTTCTTCTCCATTAGCGGTCTGACCGTTGTGACGGTCCCGATTGAATAAGTTAGCCAATGTTTTCCTCTATCCTCGCATATCAGATGCTGCGTAGGGTACTTGTGTTTCCAAAACCCATCCACGCGATGCACCCTGTAAATCTTCTACTAGTTAATACGAAACTGGGTTGCCCGAGGTTCTGCAGCCCCTCCCAGGATCAGCCTGCCCACAAGCTCCGTCTGGTGAGATCTAGAGATGCCAGAAGCCCCACGCACTATAGCACATTGCACTTGCACGCGCGCGTTGATTACGGGTGGGTGGTGTGGGTTACACAAGGAAGCCGGGTTCTCTATCGTGCTATTGCCGAGTGCTACACCCATCGCGGGTGCAATGCGGGGTACAAAATTGACGTCTATCCAGTTGGACCCTGTGCAAAGTATTGCCGTTAGGGCGCATAAAGGCCCATCAGGCACACTCATGTTGTTCGTCATAGTCGGGGGGCAACGCAGTCGCTTCGGCGCAGGTCGCGCCTATGCAGTGTTAGGTTGTACGTAGCTCTTCTTCTCTTCTCTTCGCCGGACTTGCCCCGTCGCCCAGCCTTTTGACGAATTCGACCCGCTCGTTGGGCCGCGTCTTTGGGTGCTCTTGCTTGCCTTCAGTAACTTATCGGAAGTACTTATTATACCACTCTGGAACACGAATCGCAACAGCGACGCGAGCCTATCGTCGCTGCATGGTAGCTGGCTGAGGCCAATTCAACGCCATGACAATTGCCCGACGTTTGATAGTAGAGGAAAGCCATTTATAGCAAGCGTTCTCCTTGCGTCAGTAGGAGAGGTGCATTGAGAAGACGAGGTGGCTGGAGGACATCCGAAACCCTAAACAGGGAACAGCTCCATTGAGCTTTGGCTTACGACCTGGGGCGCGTGGGCCTTCTAGTTATTCTGGCCTTTATGCGCGTGGGCAGACTCTTGTGTTGTTCGGCGTGCTGCGCGGCGAGCAATGCACGTTCCAGGCTATGCGCCCAGGTCTCTAATTCCGCTATGTGCTGATTTTTGGCGGTTATCGCTTCCTGGAAGGAGTTTAGCAGATCTTCGGGCGAGCTTGTGTCGCCTCGAGCGAGTCTCTCTGCTCGTTCAACTAGTTCATTGTTATGTTGCGCGCTCTCTCCCGAGGCCTTTCGTCCAATCATGGTCACGTGCTCGGCGTTATCGGGCTGCGCTTCGTATATGAATTTGTACAGGTGATTTATTACATTCCCTGCATTGATATATGAGACTTCAGAAGCTGGGTCAGACAGGTAAAACAGGAAACTGAAGAAATCGAGGCTTATGTATCTGCTGGAGAAGCTCTCAAGCGTGAAGTTATCCAGGAACGATTGAATCACATCATGGCTGCCTGCACCTTCGAAAGTAGATGGTTCGGCTCGCGGCAAGCCTGCCAGTGCTTCCTCAGGCAAAGTGCGTACTTGTGGAAATACTTCCTGTCTTGCCCAGCCATGCATCCTCCCAATTATGTCAGCCAGCATGGGATCGTTCCTTACGTGCTCGTCAATACCCATTCCTGCCCCTTCGCGCATCCAGGTCCGAACAACCTTCATCTCGTTCTTGAGATCAGGTACATGATGGATAGAATGGAGAGCAATTACAGCATCAAACACGTCAGGTTTGAATGACAGGAAGCCAACGGCCGCGCCCATATACTCGATATATTCGCCCTGGGAAATTGCGTACCGTTTTGCCAATCGCATATTGGGCGTGCTGGGGTCGAAGCCGACCACTTTGTGTCCTTGCCTTGCGAAATGCAGACTGCTCCACCCCGTGCCACAACCGATATCGAGCAGCCACTCCGCATCGCGTATGGCCGGGTGTTGCACGATAGTATTGTGCGTGCCCCCGGACGCTTCTCGCAGCGTCGATCCGGGGTCCAGTATCTCGATGCCTTCAGTGATCATAGGGGCGATAACTTCACGTAGATCGAAGAACCCGCGATAACCGCGCTCCCACATAAAGCCGTATTATTTGCCCCAGTATTCGCCTTCGCTTTTCAGCTCCGGCGGGAAAATCTGGTCGAAGGAGAGCACATAGTCCTCAATCGGATATGAGCGCCCGCACTGGCCGCAATCAAGGCTACCCACTCGAACTTCCTCCATCGGGCCGATCCTGTAATTGATCGTTTCAGTCTGGCTTGCGACAAGAGTAAGGGGGCTATTGGTGCAACCATGGTTAGGACACAAAAGTTTCGCTTCGAAACCTGGGTTCATTAGATGCTGCTCCTTTTATTCAGTGCGTCGGCCTTGTTTCCAGAGGCCATTATACTATGGGCCGGATATACCGAAAAGTACTGCCCCCTATGTCTATATGAGCTTAGTACCATTGTCCCGTTCCACAGGCGTGCCATTCCTGATAAGATGTAGTCAGGGAGACCGTACCTGCCGATCCGCGTGGGGCTGCCACTTACATGTGGTTCTAAATCCCCTGCGGTTGCCCAACGGCGTGTCGTGGGTCACTCGTTAGCCAACCAGTATGTACCGGGCACAGCCAGGCACAGCCAGGCACCGACTATGGATACCAACGAAAAAGACGATTTTGACTTACAGGGACGAATCGGCTGCTTTAGCCTTTCCGATCTCTTACAGACTCTTTCATTCACGCAGAAGACCGGGACTCTAACCCTTATCCAGGGCTGGAATACTCGAACAATCTGCTATGAGCAAGGCCGCATTACGTATATAGCCGCGGCCACACGCCTCCCCACGCCCGTTGAAATGCTCCTACAGTCGGGACAGATTACCCAGAAAAAGCTGGTGCAGTCGCTTGGCCCCAACTGGAAAAAAATGCTTGGCGTGCAAGACCCTGAGCATATTGTGCCTGATTCTGAGCCTAACTCGGCAGTCGCTGCAAATGGTAACGGCGTATCTCATATGAACGGGAACGGCAACGGGCATAGCGAGACCAACGGCAGCTCCAGTTCTGCTAAATCGCGAATGGTGCTGAACAGCGGCTTGCTGGCAGACATAACCACGGCTACCGATTCCTACATGGATAACTCGGACGGAATAGACTCGTTTGCGCCGCTCGACTATGCCACACCTCAGATCAACGCTAATATGCCTGACCAAGCCCAGATTCTGCTGAAGTACAAACTGGCCTCGTCTGCTGATTTACAGTGGTGCGAAGAGCAGATGCTGGAAACGACTATCTACACGTTGTTCCTGTGGCGAAACTGCCGCTTTACCTTCCAGGGCGATTTGCTCGTGAAAGCTGACGGCATCCCCGTATCGGTGAGCGCCGAAAAGCTGATCATCGAAGGCACGCGCCGAGTAGACGAGTGGATACGTATTTCGCCCGTGATTCCGTCGGTATTGATGGCCTTCCGACGTCTGCCGCGCCCCGTAACAGGGCCTTTGTCGGACGAGGCACGAGAAGTGCTGACAATGGTAGACGGCGTTAGCGACGTTTCCAGTATCGCCCGCAAGCGCCAGCGCACCCAGTTTGACACCGCCAAGCTGCTGCATGGTCTCACCAAGCTGGGTCTTGTCCAGCCCGTGCCGCCCGACAAGCATACTGTGATGGAACTGTTCAAGTATACGGTCGAGGCGATCTACATCAAGTTGGTCATGTACGGCTACTCACGCAAGGCCATGGAGTTCGAGTACGAACTGAACCGGTTTGCCCGCGAAAATAAGCTGAAGGTACGTATGCACATCGGCAAGATTCGCCTTACCGACCAGGACCTCAACATGGACCCGACGGGCTTGCTCGACCTTTACAAGTTGTTCGTCGCCATCGAGACCAACAAGTTCGCCAAGTTGTTCCCGCCCGAAATCCGCAAGGGCCTTACCGAGGCGCTCTTCCAGCACCTCGATCCCAAGATGCGCGCCCTCATGCAGATGTACGAATTCCACGCGATGGAGGGTTTGTTGAACCTCCCGCCCGTGACAGAAGTCGAGGCTTGACAAGGGGCGAGGTGTTAGGTGTAAGTAGAAAGAGCGGTTCCTCAGGGGCCGCTCTTTTTGATTCTGTTATACTGGACAATGATCTCTTAGCCCCAACCTCTCGTACCTATTTGAGCACCATATTGTCCATGCCTGGTTCCAACACAGCACTGGTGGAAGCCCTTGAAGCGGCACTGTCCTCGGGACGCGTTCAAGCTACGCCCGAAGATCTGGCCGTGTACGGCTATGATGGAACGTGGGCCTTGGGCCACCCCGACGCTGTCGTGTCGCCCATGACTTCCGAGGATGTCGTGGCCGTTGTGCGGGTGGCTTCGAGGTTGGGCGTGCCTATCGTGCCACGCGGTGGTGGCACTGGTTTAGCGGGGGGTGCTGTGCCCACGCAGGGCGGCGTGGTGCTCAATATGACGCGTATGAACCGCATCATCGAGATCGACACCGCTAACATGACCGCGACTGCCCAGCCCGGTGTGATCACGGCCCAATTGCAAGCCGAGGTAGAGAAGGCCGGCCTCTTTTACCCGCCGGACCCGCAATCGTTGCGCCAGTGCACGCTCGGGGGCAATATCGCCACTGGGGCGGGCGGGCCGCGCTGCCTCAAGTACGGTACGACCCGCGACTATGTGCTGGGTTTGCAGGTGGTGCTCGCCGGCGGGCGCACTATTCGCACCGGCGGCAAGATGATCAAGATGCAGACGGGCTACAATCTCACTCAACTTTTCACCGGGTCCGAGGGCACGCTGGGCGTCATAACCGAAGCCACGCTAAGGCTCATACCCCGCCCTCCTTATCGCGGCACCGTAATGGCGGTGTTCGCAAACCTGGACAGCGCAGCGGAGACGGTAAATCGTATTCTGCTGGCGGGCATACTGCCGCTGGCGCTGGAGATGATGGACAACGCCTGCATCCGCTCGGTCATGGCCTACAAGCCGTTCGGGTTGCCCCTGGATGCGGAAACGATACTGCTGATAGACCAGGATGGCGACAACAGCGATATAGTCGCTGAGCAGCTTGCACGCATAGGCGAGATATGCACGCAGAGCGGTGCAACCGCCGTGAAGCAGGCGGCGACCCAGGCCGAGATCGGCGAATTGTGGGCGGCGCGGCGCGCAGTTTCGCCCGCATTGGCTCGCCTCAAGCCGAACAAGTTAGGCGAGGATATTGCAGTCCCCCGCGCCCAGATACCGGTGATGGTGCGGCGTGTGCAAGAGATCGGCCTGCGGTATGGCCTGGCGATCCCCCTGTTTGGGCATATCGGCGACGGCAACCTGCACCCCAATATTCTGTGCAACTTGCGTGACGCCGAAGAAATGGAGCGTGTGCAACAGGCCGCCCGCGAAATCTTCGAGGCTGCGTCGGCCCTTGGCGGAACCCTGTCGGGCGAACATGGCATCGGCACTCTAAAACGCGGTTTCTTGCCCGAAAGTCTCGATGCCACTTCTATCGAAATGCAGCAACGTATCAAGTGGGCGCTCGACCCCGAAAATTTGCTCAACCCAGGTAAGATATTCCCAGTGCCTCCGCCCAACGCACGGCATTAACCCACTCGCCAGGGAAACGGGGACTAGTAGTCGATGTCGGCGCGCATGCCGCGCCCTTCTGTGTTTTCGGCTTGATTCGCGCCAAGGTCGTCAATGGTGATGTGCTTGCCTGAGCCGTCGCCGCCACCCATTTCCTCTACCTCGTCTTCAACCTGGATGCGATTTACTTTGCCCGGTAGAAGTGAGCCTGTAACCTGCGTGCCACTGCCCCATGTTCCTTGCGGGCCTTTCACTGCGGGTTTCGCGCTTCCGCCCTCCGTAAGCATGTTCTCTATGTTGTCGTTTACCGCGTCCACGAGCGAGCGCACCGCGAGAAAGCCCTCGCGCAATGCGCCGCGAGCATGCTTTGCGGTATCGTCGGGCAAAAGGGTCATCGGCAGCTTGATCAAGGCGGCAGGCAGCTTAAGGAGTGCGCCGGCGAGGTCACTCATATTCCCCACCGCCCCGCCCGCCTTCGGTTCACTCATGTCAGCGAACTCAGCGTCCCACTCCATTTCTTCTGCTGAGCGCCCCGAAGCGCCCTCATCAGGTGTCGTCGTTTTATCCATTGATTATTCCTCCAGTACCGAGTACGGCTTGCTTACTCATTATACGACGTGAGGTGTTCATCGTCACGGCTCACGTCCCACTTCTCAACTATGCGATCCAGACCACCAGCAAGCCCACGCTCGCGCCGACGAACGTGCCCGCCAGGTTTACCACGTCGTTAGTGAGCCATTGCACGCCGCGTACCAACGTTGTGGGCGTGCCGCATCTGTGAAGGCGGCTTTCGGTGGGTTTGCTGCATTGTGGGCAAAAGTAACTCGCCTGCAGCGTGGCACCAAGCAGGCTATCTACCAGCATCCCAATTGCGCCGCCTGCCAGCGCGGCGAGGATAAGGGATAGACCGGGTTGCGCGACGCCACCCCCGAAAGGCCACAGAGATGGGAAGAGCGCCAGGCTCCCAGCAGCGAATAGCCCTATTGTCGCGGCGCCAAGCACGCCCGCGCCCGTTCCAAGCAGCGTCAGGCCGCCCGATGTGCCTGCTTGCACTCTGCGGCCCGTGGTGACAAGGCGGGGAGGTGTTTTGCTCAGCACTCCTATCTCGGTGGCCCACGTATCGGCTGTGGCCTCGGCCAATGCGCCCACGAACGCCCCGAACATGAGGGGCGCTATGGGGTTTCCGATGGTTCCCGCGAGGACGAGCGCGGCTGCAGCTACTCCCCCATTGGCAAGTACCTGTGCGGCGTCACGCTTGCCGCCTTTGTCGAAGGTTTCTTCGGCCTGTTGCTTGCGAACGTTGCGCTTGCCGACGAATGAAAGCACGCTCGAGGACGCGAAGAAGAGTACGAGCAAAATCGCCGCTGCCAGCCCCCCAAATCCAAACACCGACGCGCCCACCAGGCATGCCGCTACCGCTCCATCCCAGGTCAATGCCCGCGCCCGGTAGCCCGCATACGCTATTAGCCCGGCAATGAGCAGGGCGAGTACCAGATCATAAATCATAGTGAGCGCGAGTCGTAGATTGGGCGAGTCGTAGATCTTAGATCTTAGATCGTAAGTCGGGACGGCTGACGACGTATGACTTACGATCCATGATCTAAGATCTACGACTCTATATCTTTTCCTGGCCTGCGAGCTTCTTAAGACTAGCGATCAGGGCGTTGGTGTCGTCCGGCTTGCCTACTCCTATTCGGAGGTGGTTGGAGAGCCAGCGGTCGGAGATGGCTTTCACGAGGATACCGTCGTCCTGCAGGTGGCGCTGGATCGTGCTGGCATGCCCTCGCGTCACCTGGCACAACAGGAAGTTGGCGCCCGACGAATAGGGCTTGAGCAGGTTCAACTTGCGCAACTGGCGGAACATCCGCCCCCGCTCCAGGCGTATCCTCCGCACACGCTGCAATAGATTGTCTTTGTCGCGTAGCGATGCCAGTCCTGCCAGTTGCGCGGCCCGATTCAGCCCACCTGGCGTGGCAAGTCTTTGCAGGCGAGCCGTCGCGCGGTTCGATGCGAGCGCGTAGCCCACAGGGAGGCCGTGCAAGCCCGCCCACGGACTTAGCGACCGCAAAACCACGAGGTTGTCGAACTCGGCCACCAGCGGGGCCACGCTGCGGTCGCAGAACTCGAAGTAGCTTTCGTCCACCAGTACCCATACACCTGTGTGCAACAGTTTCACGATGGCCGTATGGTTAGTCACGCCACCTGTGGGATTATTGGGCGACGAGAAGGCCACCATCTTGATGTTCGACTGGCGATGCATGGTCGTGATGATCGCGTCCGGATCTATATCGAATTTGCTAGTGCGCGGAACCTGTACTGTGGTGACCCTGGCTCGCACCGCGCCCGGCGCAAGCTGAGGCAGAGACGGTGGGCAGGTAATAACTGCGTCGCCGGGGTCGAGGAATGCGTGAAGAAGCCGTTCGGCCAACTCGCCGATGCCCGCCCCTGCCACGATCTTTTCGGGCGCGAACCCCGTGTACTCACCGAGTGCGACACGTAGGTCGGTACACATGAGGTCAGCGGGCAGGTGATACGAGTCGGTGCTGGCGAGTGCGTCCTGCACATCCAGCGAGCAACCATACGGGTTTTCGTCGCTGTGCAGCCTGATATAATGGCGACCCGCATCGCCCTTCAACTCCCAGGCTTTGCTCACGCCGCTGCGTACGCGCCCCGCACCCATACTTCCTCTGTTTTCTAGTGCCACTGGTAATTGATTCCTTCCAGGATTTCTGTGTTATTATCTGTTCGACGGGTTATTATACCAAACCGGGTGTTAGGGGTGAGTGATCAAGGTTCGATAAGGCAGCTTAAGGACGGCTGATGATTAGCGACCTATCACATCTTATGTCTTCCTGATGCCTGGTTCGCAAGGGGGTAAGATGATGGATAGCTATGGCACAACAGATACCAGCCTGAACTCTCATCAGGTCGAGATATATACGGCGAATTTGTTTATTCACGGCAACATGCTTGGGCCGTTCACCCGCACGGCTGACCTCATAAACCGCCGCGACTTCGATAATTTTCATGTGCAGGATGTATCCATGGCCTCTCTGGGCTATTCAGCCTCGCCCAGGCAGACAGGACATCCTCTCGTAGTAGCGCGACCCCACATTCACATGGTGGCGGTGTTTGCAACCGAAGAGAACACAAGCGACCCGATGCTGTCGGGGCCGCTAACCTCCAGCTCTCTGACGTCCAGCTCGCTCAATTCCGGCTCTCTTACCAGCCCCCTGACAGGAGGTCTGAGCGGGCGGCTGACCAAGCCCACTTTTCATGAGCACCGCCCAATGCGAGTTGCGCGTCCCTGCTACGCCTTCACCTCGTCGTTCGTTATCTCGGGGTTGTGCCACCTGATGGAAGGCACCTCGATAGAGCAATTGCTTGACGGGCAAAATATTTTCTTCCATCTCACCCAGGTAACAGCCTACCTGACGAGCCAGCCTAACTCTCCGTGGCGGCGTGATCTGGTCATGGTGAACAAGAACCTGATACAAGCGGTATACACCGGCGAGCTGCCGGCCCAGGTAGATGCGCCTCAGTCTTAACCCTGATTTCGATAAGCTATGGGTGGCGCAGGCAGTTTCTTCGTTCGGCTCGAAGATTACGCGCGAAGCGCTGGCCTATATTGCGGTGCTGACTCTGGTAGCGACTCCTACCGAGATGAGCATCCTCTCCGTGGCCGGGGCTGTGCCTGTGCTTCTTGTGGGTCTGTTTGTGGGGGTATGGGTAGATCGACTTCCGCGCAGGCCGCTTATGATAGTGGCCGACCTGGCTCGCGCGGTTGCATTGTCGGCTATTCCGCTGGCTGCTCTCACCCATAGCCTGCAGGTGTGGCTGCTCTATGCGGTTGCTGCGCTGATGGGAATCTTCAGTCTCGTGTTTGACGTTGCTGATCGCTCCTATCTGCCGAGCATTGTACAGAGTGATAAATTGTTGGAAGCCAACAGCCGCTTGAGCATCACAGGTTCGCTGTCCGAGGTCGGTGGCCCTGCTCTTGCCGGTCTGCTGGTGCAGATTATCAGCGCACCCTTTACCCTGGTGCTTGATGTGCTCTCTTTCCTCTGGTCTGCCTTCTGGCTTGGCCTGATCCGCACTCCCGAGTCATCTCTCAGTCCTGAAGAGGGACAGGAAACGCCAGACATGTGGCGAGAAACACGTGAGGGTGTTACTACTCTCTGGAGCAATATCAACCTCCGCACGCTCGCGGTGGTAGCGTTCCTGCACAACTTCTTTGGCTGGTTCTTTGGTACTCTCTACGTCTATTTTGCCGTGCGCGAATTGGGGTTGAGCAGTGGCGTGGTGGGCTTGCTGATCTCGGCGGGCGGCGTTGGCGCATTAATTGGTGCGGCCTCTGCCGAACGGCTGGCGCGCAGATTCGGTCTGGGGCGTATCCTCGTGTTGTCGGCTTGTACGGTTGTAATAGCCGAGTTGCTCGTGCCGCTGGCGTCGGGTCCGCTCGTGGTGATAGTGATCCTCATGCTCCTGGCGCAGTTCGTGGGTGATATCGCGGGTGAGATTTACGCTATTGGTGACACAAGCCTGCGCCAGATGAGCGTCTCTCCGCGCTTGATGGGCCGCGTGACGGCTACTATGTCGTTCCTCTCAGGTGGCGCTGGTCCCTTCGGTGCTGTAGCCGCGGGCGTGCTTGCAAGCGCAACAAGCGCCCGCCTGGCTCTCTTCGTAGCGGTGGCAGGCTTTGGCCTGGCCGCGCTGTGGCTGGCATTATCGCCTTTACGCAATTTCCGTTTAGCGCCTGCTTCGACCGGGCTAAGCAGGGCGGACGACCTGCATTAGTCGTCCGCCCTGTGGTTACTCTCGCTAGCTTCTCAGGGATGCACCGAACTCTCTTGCGAGGAAACCTTCTATTTTCTTGCGAATGCGCGCAACCTCGTCCTCGCTCAGCGGCTTTTCGGGCGAGTTGAGCGTGACGGCGAAGGCGAGGCTCTTTTTACCTTCGGGGATGGGCTTGTCCCTGTATATGTCGAACAGGGCCACGCCGGTCACCGCTTCGCCGCCCGCCTTGCGTATCGCCTGGGCAACTTTGGCGGCCTCGGTGTCTTCGTTCACCACGAACGCCATGTCCTGACGCACAGGTGGGAACGGGCTGATCGTCTTGTAGCGCACCCGGTCGGGGAGCACGCTCAGTAGTGCTTCTACATCGAGATCCCACGCGGCCACTCGTTCGGCGGGTATCTCCCACTGGTCAATCAGGTGCGGGTGGAGCTCGCCCACGATGCCCAGTTCTACACCCTTCGCATGTATTGCCGCCGACCTGCCGGGGTGATAAAGGGGAGAGTTGGCAGGAACCCATTCGACCCCGGCGATGTGCAGCCGGTGGAGCAGTTGTTCGACGACCCCCTTCGCGTCGAAGAAGTCGGCCTGCGCGGCGGGACTGGCGCTGTCGGGAGCAAAGAGCGAACGCGGAGCACGCGGTCCGCTTATCATGCCCACTAGGCGACGCGGCTCCATGGGCAGTTTGTCTTCGTTGGGCACCAGGTCCCACGCCTTCATGCGCGGGTACTTGTCGCGCTCCTTGCACATCGCCTCGCGCCTCGCCTCGATCTCGCCTATCGTGGGTGTCAGGTAGACCTTACCTAGCTCGAATATGCGGACGGGCGTTTCCGGCTGCATCTTAAGGTTCTCCCTGAGTGTGCTCATCATATTGGGCAAGAGGGTGGGCCGCATGACGTCCTGTCTGCTGCTTACCGGGTTTACTATCGTCACGAGCGGGCGACCCTCAAAGGTGGCGGACGACGGACGACGGACGACCGACGACGAAGGATCCACTAACGTCGTCTGCCGTCCGTCGTCTGCGGTCAATCCATCCAGCCGGGCCAAATCATCACTCCACGTCACCGAGTAGGTGATCACTTCGTCCATGCCACACTCCACCGCTAGGTCACGCAGGTGCGCTTCGGCTTCGAGGGACACGTTGACCTCCTGCGGCGGCAGTCCGCCGTAAAGCAGCGTTTCTGGTATCTGGTCGTAGCCCGTGATACGCGCCACCTCTTCCACGAGGTCAGCCTGGATAGTAACGTCGTTGCGATAGGTTGGCACGTCCACTACGATGGTCGTGTCCTGCCCCACGGTGTCGGCGTTGTCGGGTATCTCCACGCCGAAATCGAGCCTGCGTAGCACGTCTGCCACCTGTGTAGGCGGCAACTTGATACCGAGCAGGCGCTCGACCTCGGACGTATAGAACAGGATGCGCTCAGGCTCAGCCGGCGTGGGGTACACATCCACATAGCCTTGCGCTATCGTGCCACCACCCAGTTCGCGCATCAAATCGGCTGCTCTCTGGAGCGCGGGCACGGTCAGGTTGGGGTCAACGAATCGCTCGAAGCGATAGGATGCCTCCGAGGGCAGGCGCAGGAGCCGGGCTGTGCGCCTGATACTGCGCGGGTCGAAGTGGGCCGACTCCAGCAGTACGTCCACCACAGCGCCTGCTTCGGTGCCGATCTCGCTATCGAGGCCGCCCATGACCCCGGCCAGCGCCACGGGCTTCTCGGGGTCGCAGATAACTAGCATATTGGGGTCGAGCGTGCGCCGGACATGGTCGAGCGTGGTTATCTGCTCGCCCGCTTTGGCCCGCCGCACGACTATCTTGTGGCCGGCCACCGCGTTGTAGTCGAAGGCATGGAGGGGCTGGCCCATCTCAAGCATGACGTAGTTGGTAATGTCCACGATGTTGTTGACAGGCCTCATGCCCGCCATTGTGATCCTGCGCTGCATCCACTCCGGCGAGGGTCCGATCTTCACGCCGCGTATCACCGTGCCTGTGTACCTGCTGCACAGGTCGGGGTCAGCGATTTCTATCGTGAGTTCTGAGTTCTGAGTTCTGAGTTCTGAGTTATCGCCTGGTCGTCCGTCGTCCGTCATCGGGTAGCGCAGTTCGCCGCCGAAGATGGCCTTGATCTCGCGGCTCAGGCCGATCATGCTCAGCACGCGCCCGTTGTTGGGTGTCACGTCTATATGCAGGATCGTATCACCCAAAGCCTCTTGCGCGGTCAGGCCTACGGGCGTATCAGGCGGCAGGACAATGATGCCCTCGTGTTCTTCGGACAGGCCGAGCTCGGCCTCTGACATGACCATACCCTCGGTCTGGATGCCGCGTATCTTGGCCGGCTTCAGGCGCGACCATTTTGGCGGCGACTGGTGCTGGTCGATGAAGCGCGAACCAAGCAGACCCAGCACGACCTTCTGCCCTTCCTCGATGTTGGGTGCGCCTGTCACCACAGTGATCTTGTCGGCTGTGCCATACTCGACGGTTGCCAGGTTCAGCCGGTCGGCATTGGGATGCTGTTCCAGCTTCGTTACCTGCCCGGTGTAGATGTTCTCCCACTCGGCCCCGATGGTGATGATGTGCTCGACCTCTTGTCCCGCCAGGGTGAGCCGCCGGGCCAGTTCTTCGGACGTAACATGTATGTCTATGAAGTCTTTAAGCCACGAAAGTGGCGCTCGTAATGGCATTGGTTTTCTCCAGTTTCAAATCAGAACTGTTGCAAGAAGCGTAAGTCGTTTGAGTAGAACAGCCTTATATCGTCAATCCCGTAGCGCAGCATGGATATTCTCTCCGGCCCCATGCCGAAGGCGAAGCCGCTGTACTCGTCGGGGTCTACTCCGCCGTTGATGAGCACCTGCGGGTGGATCATCCCCGCACCCATAATCTCCAGCCAGCCTGTGTACTTGCAGGACCTGCACCCCACACCTCCGCAGATCATGCAGTCAATGGACAGGTCCACGCCCGGCTCGACGTATGGGAAATAGTCGCACCGGAAGCGCACCTTGCGGTCAGAGCCGAACAGGGCGCGAGCAAACGCGGCGAGTGTGCCCTTCAGGTCGGCCAGGGTAATGTGCTTGCCGACGGCCAGTCCTTCGATCTGGCTAAAATAAGCTTCATGTGTGGCGTCAGTGGCTTCTGAGCGGTAGCACTTGCCGGGCACAATCAGGCGTACGGGCGGGGCTATCTTTCGCATCATGCGTATCTGGTTGGGCGATGTGTGAGTGCGCAGCACGACGGGCGGCAGGTCGTCCATGCTTGCTCCCGCAGGGCGAATGCCGAGTAGACGGTCGTCTATATAGAAGGTGTCCTGCATCGAGCGTGCAGGGTGTTCGGGCGGTATGTTCAATAGCTCGAAGTTGTAGTAGTCAAGCTCTATATCCGGCCCCTCGTACACCTGGAAGCCCATGTCTCGAAATGCCCTGAGGACGTCGCGGGTGGTCTGCGTGATGATGTGCAGGCGTCCCGCGTGCGTGGGTCGCCCCGGCTGTGTGATATCCACGGCCTCGGCCCGCAGCCTCTGCTCCGTTTCCCCTGCCGAGATGCCTTGCCGGGCGTCCTCGAACGCGGTCTCGAGCGCTACCTTGGCGACGTTAATAGCTTGTCCTGCCCCGGCTCTCTCCTCTGTGGGGAGCGCGCCCACGCCCCTGAACAGCGCGGTCAAGCGCCCCTTCTTGCCCAGCCACTCTCTGTTCCACTCGTCCAGAGCCGTGCTGTCCTGTACCTGTTGCAGCGCGCCAAGAGCCGTACTGCGCGCTTCCTCGATTTGCTGTTGTAGTGTTGACATGTGGCCTCCTGGGGCGAGTCATAGAACTTAGATCTTAGATCGTAAGTCATGCGTCATGCGTCATGTGTGGTCGGTCGTCGGTCGTCCGTCGTCGGTCGTCCCGACTTACGATCTAAAATCTAAGATCTACGACTCCCTTGGCATAGAAAAACCGCGCACTCGCCAGGGACGAGGCGCGGCCACGTGGTACCACCCTGATTTCGATCCGGCTCGCTTTGCTGCAAACTTCGCGGCGGATCGCTCCATGCTCGATAACGGCGAGCGGCCGGGGTAGACTACATATGAATTGCCGGGACGTCTTGCGCGTTCAAGCCCGATCAAACCGTTCACCTACCGGCTCAGGAGTGAACTTCCGCCGAGTTCTACGGGGCAGGCTTCCAGTCTTTGGCCCTCACCCTCCCTGGGCGCGAACGCCCGGCGTACTCTCTCCGTCATAGCCTTTCTTCAAATATTTACTTGTATGCCTTATTTAGTACCCTAAATTGCGGGATGTTGTCAAGGATGACGGCGGGCTAATACGTCATGCGTCATGCGTGGAGGGTATCCTACTAGCTCGCGTTAGGCAGGGAACGCATTGCGGGGTGAGTGCCCAGCGACTGAAGTGGCGGGCTACGTCATACGAAGTCCGTCTGCGCGGACGGTGATACCAACAATGTGCCTGACGACAGATACCCACCCCATCCATCCCATCCAAGAGTAGTCCCCGAAGGGGGACTTCGTAAACCTAGCCCACGACTTCAGTCGCTGGGCGATCTACACCAACAAACGCACTGCATAATATCCCTTCTATTAGCTTAATGACCTAAGCACACCCAATTAGGACAGTTCTAGCCTACTCCTTTCGGGCACATTTTTGGAAAGCATCCCTATGCTCCCCTACTAACCAACCCACCCCTTCTTATTCCTTCGTGTTCTCTTAACCTTCGTGTGCTTCGTGATCCGTATTTATCTGCCACGTGTGACGTATTCCCTCCTCGTCCTGTGAAACCTCCCCGTACCCAGTTGCGTAACTTATTACAGACAGCCCAAAGGGGCAAACATCATGAGAAAGGAGAGCATCTAATATGGATTATAAGCGACTATACCGCAGCAACAAGGACGCCATGATCGCAGGAGTGTGCGGTGGTCTGGGCGAGTATTTCAACATCGACCCTACCGTTGTGCGTTTGCTTGCCATACTGTTGCTGATAGTCACCGGTATCTTCCCGGTCTTCCTGATTTACGTAATCCTGAGCGTGGTTGTTCCACGCAATCCTACAGTCTAGGATCAGGCGTTACCTACCAGGAATCGGCGCGCAAGAAACAATAGTACATGGCACAAGACCATAAGAGATCAAACGAAGATTGCCCGGCATCCGCTTACCGGGCATAACATCACAGAGGCATTACAAAGGTTGCGATGCCTGATAACAATTCTTAGGAGAGACAAATGAACGGCACAAATCGTCTTTACAGAAGCACCAGCGAGGCCATGGTGGGCGGCGTGGCTGCGGGGCTTGCCAACTACTTCAAGACCGACCCCACCATAGTAAGGGCGGCATTCGTAATCCTGACGCTGCTGACAGGCGGCGCGTTTATAGTGCCCTACCTGATCCTGTGGTTACTGGTGCCAACAGCGGGCAGTACCGCCACTACCCCAGGCGGGGTAGTCCAAGAGAACATTGACGAAGTGGGCGCGAAACTGCGTGGCGCGTGGAAGGTTCCCACTAACGGCAATCCTGGCAATGGCGGCAATGGCCCCACAGGCTCGACCCCTGGCAACGGCAACGGTACTCCCGGTAACTCGGCCAATTTTGCGGCCTCGGCAGAGACCCCTGGTGTGGCTGGTAGTGCCACCAACGGCGGACCCGGCAATGGCTATGCGATCCAGGCTCAATATCGCCATCGCAGTGGCCTCTTGCCCCTGATCCTTATTGTGTTCGGCGTCATGGTCCTGTTCGGCCACAGCGGCTTTTTCCACGTAGCATTCTGGGGTGGTTTCTGGCCCCTCGTGCTCATCGGGCTAGGCATGTTTCTCCTGGCGCGTCGTGGTAGATGGAACGCTTAGTAAAAGCAGTATAATGATGAGGCGAGCAATGCTCGCCTCATTCTGTTTATCCATAACCAATTTTGAACTTGTATGAACGAAACCCCAACCAACCAGACACCAGAGGCTCCTGAGCAGGCTCGCCGCGAACCGTATGCTCCGGAGGCGGCACCCAGCCAGCGCACAGACACAATCCCGCTTGGCTACGCGCCCGCGCCTCCTCCGCCCGCTGATCAGCCGTACTATCCTCCACAGAGTGCATATCCGCAAGACATTGCATACAGGCCCGCTTCGGGGTCGCGCCATAGGCCCTTCGGTGGGTCGGTAGTCGGGCCTATTTTGCTGATCGGCGCAGGCGTATTATTCCTGTTGAACAACCTGGGCATCGTGGACTGGGCCGTGTGGGGCAACCTCTGGAGGTTGTGGCCTCTGGCACTGGTTGCTGTGGGCCTCGATATGCTCTTCGGCAGGCGGCGCCCCTGGCTTTCCACTGTGATAGTGCTGGCTGTATTGGGCGCAAGCCTGGCCCTCCTCTTCTATGGGGGACTGGCCTCAGGGGGCGACCTCAGGACCTATCAATTGAGTACCCCCCTGTCAGGCGCGAAATCGGCCAATGTCGAGATCGACTTCGGCATGGGCCAACTGAGCGTGGATGGTTCGGCGGGTAGCGAAGACCTGGCAACGGGCGATCTCCAGTATTACTCGAACGGAAATGCCCCCAATGTGAACTTCGATATGGATGGGGACCGCGCCGACCTCGATGTCAGTGCGAATGACGGCTTCCACTTCGGTTTCTTCGGTGTCGGGCAGTCCCTCCATTGGAACATACATCTCAATCCGACCGTGCCCACCTCGCTTCGAGCGGATCTCGGCACAGGCGATTCGACTCTCGACCTGGGTAACATGAAGCTCACTGACCTCTCGGTAAATGGCGGCACGGGCAACGTGGCTGTCACCTTTCCACAGCCATCAGGCGAAATGTCTGCCAGCATTGACGGCGGGGTGGGCAACCTGGAGCTACATATCCCTGATGGTATGGAAGCCCAGATCTCGATTGATACCGGGATCGGCAATGTAAATGTAGACGACCGCTTCACCAAGCAGGCAGAGGACACGTACACAACAGGCGGCTATTCGACAGCTATCAACAAGCTAGATCTCAGTGTGGATTCGGGTATAGGCAATATAACCGTAACAAGATAGGGCACATCTTGATTCGGTGCTTTATAATGATCGTATGTGGACCTCTATCTTCTTGCGAATAACAGGCATCACGGTCTTTATTGTTACCGTTGTGCTTGGCTACTTCTACAGCCAATCACTCACAAGCACCCTTCAGACAGCATCCCCGGGCAGATACATTGACCCCGGACCTACGAGGTTTGTGGGGTGGTATCTGCCCAGCGCGTTTGCCCTCATGTTTTGCGCTCTGTTGTTTGGGGTAGCGATCCTGATCGACAGGAAGTCCGCTACGTAACCGGCTTCAAGGCCTATTTGACAGGTTGTGTTGTGCGTGCGAGAATCGCAGCATGCAATCGCAGACACCCGATCAGGCTGTTGACAGCCGCAGCCCTGGTCTGACTCGTTTCCTACTCATTGTTTCGGCGCTTCTCATAGTCTATGGCGCCGTGGGTGTGGCTATAAACTTGCGGTTGCTGCCCCTTTTGTTCGAGGGCGTTGGCTCGTGGTTTGCCGGGCATGTCGCATGGGATGCCCCCCAGCAGGTTGGCTGGCTCGCTCCTTTGCAGGCGCACTACGACGCGCGCCCCTGGCTGGCCTGGGCAGCGTGGTTGGTGGGGATTGCGCTGCTGCCACTGGCCTTTGCCCGCTCCCGCAAGGGGTCTGCTGGCGCTGTAAGTGGCGATATACCGGTCTTGCGCGCGGCGCCCAAAGACCGCACACGCTGGATTGCGCTGGGCCTGCTTGCGCTGCTAATAATCGTGGGCGGCGTTGACCGCATGGTCGAGTTGTGGCCACAGAGTTACGGGCTGAGTCGCGAGCCTTACGACGACGAAGGAGTGTACGCAGGCACGTCGCAACTCTTTCTGCAGGGTGAGCTTCCTTACCGGGACTATTTCTTCGCACACCCTCCCATCGCGGCCATTGCCTACGCTCCCGCCATGGCCTACCACTTCACCGAGTGGGGCAGCCCCACGTCGTTCATGATGGCGCGCTACCTGTCCGTCTTCTACAGCCTTGTGACCCTCACGCTTATATTTGGCATTGCCTACAAACTGGCCGGCCTGTGGGGCGGCGCGCTGGCAGGTGGCCTGTGGGCCATAGACGGCAGGGTGATCGAAATCAACCGCAAGATCATGCTTGAGGGGCCGCTCGTAATGCTGTCGTGCGCGGGCGTGTTGCTCTACCTGTGGGTGCGCCCGGGGCTATGGCCGCCAATGCAGGACGATGCTCCTGCGCGTAGGAGCACGCTCAACCCAACTGTTATTCTGGCTCTGGCGGGCGTGGTGGCTACGCTGAGCGCACTCACGAAGATCGCGGGCCTGGCCTGCTTGCTGGCTATTATTGCCGACATGGTCTGGCTCTGGCTGGAAAACCGCCGCCGCGCCAGCTCCAGCACGAGGCTCGCGATCAGGCGGCCTTTCATCACGCTTGGGGCTAGCGTGGTCGCGACTGTGCTGGTCGTGTTAGGCCCATTCCTGGTGGTAGCGCCTTCCCAGTTTATTCGTGAGGTGATCTTCTTCCAGATGCTGCGGCCCAGCGACGGCGTGGTGGACACCCCGGCGCGTATCGGCGACCTAACGTCGTTCCTCTCCAACGCTCTTACGCCTTTGCTGGCGGCGCTCGGCTTCCTGGTACTCTCCATATGGGCGTGGACACGGCGCGAGAAGGGGATCGGCGCGTGGAGGCTCGGCATAATCTGGACTTTCTTCAGCCTGATCCTGTTTACATACAGCCGCTCGTTCTACCAGCACTACTATATTCAGTTGGCCGCGCCCCTGTGCCTGCTCGCGGCCGGGGTGAACCTGTTGCCCACTCTGCTTCGGCAACTGCCCGGTTCTATGCGCTCTGCTTCCAGGTCAATGGTGATGGTGGTGGCTCCGGTGGTTGTATTGTTGGTGGTGGGTGTGCCGTTCGCAGTGATCCAGTGGACGGGTATGACTACGAGAGCTTGCCCCCATTGTGAGGACCACATATTCGAGATCGTCGGTAAGTACGTGAACGATGCCGTGCCGCCCGACGCGCCCGTGCTTTCCAGCGACGAGCAGTTCAACATCCTTGGGGCTCGCCCGCCGAGCTATTCGCCCACGACGGGCTACCTGATAGACAGCTACGGCCAGATGATCTATCTCGGCCTGAACATGGACACCCGCGGCTGGGGCGACCTGATCTCTTCGTCGCTCAGGGGCGACCACGGCAACGATCCGTACGCGGTCATGCAAAGCGCCCGCCCTCAGGCCGATTTCCTGGATCGCGCCGCCAATGCCGCCCTCATAGTGGTTCACGAGCGCGGCGTCGCCCGTCTCTCCGCCGCCACGACAGCTCTGCTCGAAACCACCTACACGGTGGCTGAGAAGCAGCCGCGATACACGATTTACAGGGGGAAGTAATGCGTCATGCCGCACAGATGAATACGGATCACGAAGAACACGAAGGTTAAGAGGACACGAAGGAAGAAGAAGGGTTTGGTTGGTTAGTACGGGAGCACCCGTGTGCTTGCCAAGAATGTGCCCGAATGGACTAGGCAAAAGCTGTCCTTTTTGGGTGTGCTTAGGTCATTAAGTTAATTGAGGGCATATTAAGCACTGCGCGTGTTGATGCAGATCACCCAGCGACTGAAGTCGCGGGCTACGTCATACGAAGTCCGCCTGCGCGGACTATATAATACCAGCATTCCGCCCGCTGATAGGCACCGATCTTACCCATGGATAGTCCCCGAAGGCGGACTTTGTATTACTTAGCCCGCGACTTCAGTCGCTGGGCGATCTTCCCGAAGGATGTTCTCTGCCCAACCTGACTTGGCGAGACGCCTTATACGCATGCCGTATGACGCATGACGTTTGGCCCATGACTTAGCAGAACATTAATGCTATTATAGGCGCATGAATACGCCAATTACTGTCTCGCCTGCTGATATTCGCAGGCTCTTTATCACACGCCAGCGCCTTGCCGGGCCGCGCCCCGCGCCCACCGCCGAGGGGTTGCTGGAATTAACGCGCGACCTCGGCTGCATTCAACTTGACCCTACGAGCGCGGTGGCTCGCACCAATCTGCTCGTGCCCTGGAGCAGGATAGGACAATACGATCCCGCAATCTTCGACCGCCTGCTCTGGCAGGATCGCTCGTTGTTTGAATACTGGGCGCATGCCGCCTCTATTGTGCCGACCGAGGACTATCCAATCCACCTGGCGCACATGATGCGCTATCGCTCAGGCAAGCGCCGCTGGGGAATGCGGGTCCAGGAGTGGATGAGCAAGAACCAGGACGTGGTGGATGCCGTGATGACGGCGCTGAAAGAGCGTGAATATGTAACCTCCGCAGACTTCGATGCCAAGAAAGCCGTGGGCTGGACTTCCAGCGGTTGGAACAACGACCGCAAGGTGAGCATGGTGTTGGATTTCCTGTGGACGCAGGGGATCGTGATGGTATCGGGCCGCAAGGGCAGTCAGCGCAGGTGGAGCCTGGCCGAGCGTGTGTTGCCGGATTGGACACCCCGCGAGGAACTCCCTGAGCGCGAGGTGGTGCGCCGATCTGCCGAAAAGTCACTACGCACGTTAGGCATAGCGCGACAGGCTGACATAGTGCGCAATTATGTTCGCGATCGCTACGACGACCTCCCGGCCATCCTGAACGAACTGGAAGCGGAGGACCGCGTAATGCGTGTGGAAATTACAGGCGACGAAGCGGCCGACAAGAAGTGGCGCGGTCCATGGTATATCCACGCGGACGACCTTGCGTTGCTGGAAAGGATTCAGGGGGGCGATTGGGAGGGCCGCACGACTCTGCTCTCACCGTTCGACAATCTGATATGCGACCGTGCTCGCACAGAGCTGTTGTTCAACTTCGAGTTCCGCATCGAGATTTACGTGCCGAAAGAGAAGCGCAAGTACGGCTACTACGTACTCCCGATCCTGCACGGCGACCGTCTCATAGGACGCATTGACCCCCTGATGGACCGCAAGACCGGACGCCTCAACATCAACGCCGTGTACGCCGAGCCCGATGCGCCCCTAGGCCCCGAAACGGGTCGCGCCATCACCAACGCGATCCAGGAGCTTGCCACTTTCCTCGGCGCGAAGGACATAGCCTACTCCGAGAGTATGCCCTCAGGCTGGCAGGCCGGTGAGTCGTAGATCTTAGATCTTAGATCTACGACTCGGCCCGACTCCCCCCGCCTGGACACTTATGGTATAATTACTGTTGGCGCTTTGGAATTGGTACTTTATGATACCTTGCAAGACGCCAAATTTACAACCCAAATCAAGCACGTCGCTCGACTTGATGGCTTTGTGCGTATCGGGGCAATAGATGCTCTGTGCGTGGCCTGTAGGATGACGGCGACGGACGCATAACAAATGGAGGAAGAATTGGTAACTATGGACAGCGAAACAGCACCGGAGATTGCGCCAGTAGAGAGCGCGGCGGCGGAAGCCGTAACGACAGAACCCGTAGCCACTGAAGCAGCCCCACGTGGGCGAGACTCTGCCAACGGTAACACAGGCCCTACGGCGAGCAATGGCATCAGTATGAAGGCCCTCCTTGAAGCGGGCGTTCACTTTGGGCACCAGACGAAGCGCTGGAACCCCAAGATGAAGCCCTATATCTTCACAGAGCGTAACGGCATTCATATTATCGACCTACAGCAGACCGTCACAGGCTTGCAGGCCGCAATGAGCTACGTGAGTGACCTACTTCGCGGGGCGAGAAGATACTCTTCGTCGGCACCAAGAAGCAGGCTCAGGAAGCTATTGAAGAAGAAGCCGAGCGCGCAGGGCAACCCTTCGTCAACAAGCGTTGGATGGGCGGGATGTTGACCAACTTCCGCACCATAAACGAGCGGTTACGCTACCTCGCAAGCCTCGAAGGCCGCAAGGAACGCGGTGAGTTCAACGACTTGCCCAAGGCCGAGGCAAGCAAGCTGGACGAGCAATTGACACGTCTGAACAACCTGTTGGGTGGCATCAAAACCATGCGCGAGGTCCCCAGCGCGATCTTCATCGTAGATCCCCATCGCGAGCGTATCGCAATTACCGAAGCTATCAAGCTAGGCATGATGGTCGTGGCTATGGTTGACACCAATTGCGACCCCGACGAGGTTGACTACGTGATCCCGTCCAACGACGACGCGATCAGGGCCGTGCGCGTAATCACCGCCAAGATCGCCGATGCAGCAGTGGAAGGTCAGCAGCGCCGCGAATCGGCTCGCGCAGAGCAGGATGTTGACTATACAGTAGAGCCAGGCGAGTACAGCTTCTCGCCCGACGACGAAGATCAGTAGAACCAGTAGTAAACGGAGGAACGACGAACGTGGACATTTCGGCAAATACAGTAAAAGAACTGCGCGAGAAGACCGGCGCGGGTATTATGGACTGCAAGCGTGCCTTGCAGGACTCTAATGGCAATATGGACAAGGCAACAGAGCTTCTGCGCCAGCGCGGTCTCGCGACCAGCAGCAAAGTGGCAGGGCGTGAAGCCAAGCAGGGCCTTATCGAATCGTATATCCACACAGGTGGCCGCATTGGCGCACTTGTTGAGGTGAACTGCGAAACCGACTTCGTGGCTCGCACCGACGAATTCCGCACACTCGCGCGCGAGATCGCCATGCAGGTAGCCTCGATGAACCCTACCACAGTCGGCTCGATGGAAGGCGGAGATGAGAGCGAAGGTCTGCTGGGTCAGGAGTATATCCGCGACTCGCGCAAGACGATCCGCGATCTGATCAAGGAAACCATCGCCCAGGTGAGAGAGAACATCCAGGTGAGCCGCTTCCAGCGCTTTGAAGTGGGTATGAGCGGCGCAGGTGAGATAGACGCTGTGCCAGCAGAGGAAGTAGCACAGTCTTAAGTTAGCTAACGTAAGACAGACGACGGACGACCGGCGACGCATAACAATGTCGCCGGTCGTCCGTCGTCTGCTGTCAATCCCTTTGCATCTCTGCCCTAAACCTGATACACTACACCCCTAGAGAAGCCATTTCTCTAGGAGAAGAAAGCCCATGTTAGACCCATTTTCGCCGGCCGATCCTGATGATGATTACGAGGTCACAACCGGCCTGAGCGCAACCCTGATAGACAATGTCGGCCCGGAGCCTCGCTATAAGCGCGTCCTGCTCAAATTGAGCGGCGAAGCGTTAGCCGGTGAGCTTGGCTCAGGCATTGATCCAATCGTGGTCAACTCCATCGCGGCCCAGATCAAGGACGTGGTTGAGCGTGGCGTGCAGGTGGCTATTGTGGTTGGAGGAGGCAATATCTGGCGTGGCCTCGCAGCCTCGGCCCAGGGGATGGACCGCTCGACCGCCGACTACATGGGCATGCTTGCCACGGTGCTGAACGGACTTGCTCTCCAGGATGCCCTCGAAAAGCGCAAGATACCCACCCGAGTGCAGTCCGCCATCGCCATGCACGAGGTAGCCGAGCCATATATCCGCAGGCGTGCCATTCGCCACATGGAGAAGGGGCGCGTCGTAATCCTGGCCGCAGGCACAGGCAACCCCTACTTCAGCACCGATACCGCAGCCGCACTGCGCGCGCTCGAGATCGGGGCCGAGGTGATCTTGATGGCAAAGAACAAGGTGGACGGTGTATACAGCGACGACCCCGCCCGCAACCCGCAGGCTGTCAAGTTCGATACGCTCGCTTATAAGCAGGCATTAGAAATGAACCTGCGCGTGATGGACGCGACAGCTATGGCGCTTTGCATGGAAAACCAACTACCTATCGTGGTGTTCAACCTGCTGGAAGATGGCAATATCATGCGAGTTGTTATGGGCGAGCCTGTAGGCACAAACGTGGGCGTCTACTAAAGATCAGCATCCGCACGAGATTTGGACGCTGATTCCAGGAGAAGTTACAGATGATAGATGATGTGCTAAAAGACGCAGAAGAGCGTATGAAAAAAGCCCTGGAGGCCCTCAAGCGCGACCTTGGTTCGGTGCGCACAGGGCGTGCTACCCCCTCCCTGATTGACCGCCTCATGGTCGAGTATTACGGAACCCCCACGCCCCTGAACCAGCTTGCGCAAATAAACTCCCCCGAGTCGCGCTTGCTCGTGGTGCAGCCATACGACAGAGGCTCTATGCCTGCCATAGAGAAGGCGCTGCAAAAGTCGGAACAGGGCTTCAACCCGGCCAACGACGGCAAGGTTATTAGGATCCCCATTCCTGCTCTCACCGAGGACCGCAGGCGCGAACTTGTGAAAATGGTGAAGCACAAAGTGGAAGAAGGACGAGTTTCTATTCGCAACGTGCGCCGTGACGCCATTCACGATATGAAAGAGATGGAAACCGAGAAGATGATCTCGGAGGACGAGCAGAAGCGCGGCACCGAGCGCCTCGAAGACCTCGTCCACAAGTACATCCGCGAAGCCGAGCAAGTCGGCGATGCCAAAGAAGCCGAGGTCATGGAAGTGTAGGAGAGGGGCGAGGGATTAGGGATTAGTAAAGACATGATACGTCGCCGATCGTCTTACTAACCCCTAACCCCTAACCCCTAACCCCTTCCTTAAGCACTCAAGACGTTGCTATTCCACCACTGACTAATCTATACTCCGTGTGCAGGCGTCCAGGGTCGGCTTCCAGCCGCTTTGTTGCGCGCATTTAAAAGATTTCAAGACTAAGATTTACCTCATGCCAACCCAAAAACCAGAAACTGTGAACCCGGACAATCAGGATCCCAAACCCACGCATGTAGCCATCATCATGGATGGTAATGGGCGGTGGGCGCGCCGTCGCGGGCTGCCACGCCTTGCGGGCCATCGCGCTGGCACCGAGAACATCCGCCGCATTGTCCATGCCTGCGTCGAGAACGACGTGAAGTACCTGACTGTATACGCATTCTCGACCGAGAACTGGAACCGCCCCAGCGGCGAAGTACAGGGCCTTATGCGTATTCTGGCCGAGGTGATCCACAAGGAAACCCCGGAACTGAACCGCGAAGGCGTGCAGATTCGCCACCTCGGTCATATGGAGAATGTGCCCGTCTCTCTGCAAAACGCCATTGCATACGCCCTCGAAACCACGAAGCACAACGACCGCCTGGTGCTGAGCGTGTGCTTCAATTACGGCGGACGCGACGATATTGTGCGCGCCGTGCGTGACCTCGTGGCCGAAGGCACGAAACCCGAAGACGTCACAGAAGAAGCGATCTCGCGCCACCTCTATACCCGGGACATACCCGACCCCGACCTCATTATTCGCACGGCGGGCGAGATGCGCCTGAGCAACTTCCTCGTGTGGCAGGCGTCCTATTCCGAGTTCTACTCGACCTCCACCTGCTGGCCTGACTTCGACAAGGATTCTTTCTATGATGCGGTCGCCGAGTATGGCAGGCGGCATCGCAAGTTCGGCGGCATACTTCCCGAAGAATTGCACGAATACACAGGCGACAAGGCTCTGCCCGCCGAATTAGCCTCGCCTGCCTCCCTCGACCCCGCCAACGTCAAGTAGGGGCATGATGGACACCCCTGCCGGTAGACTCAAACCCTATGGCGCGCCTACCCCTCGTGGAACCTGGGTAACCCTTGCGTGGAAAGTCCTGCTTGTGCTGGCTATTCTGCTGCTCATGTCGGTTGGTACCCCCATCTCGTGGCTCGTGTCGTGGGGTTTCCTCAATCCCATACCTGCTACGCTGGTTTTATGGGGCTTCTTGCTGGTGGGCGTAGCATCGGCTAATCTGTTCGAGGGCAGCCAGCGCCAACGCTTGCTATGGACCCTGCTCACCCTCTGCGCCTATGGCGTGCTGACTATTCCCGGGGTGCTTGTGGGTCCTGATCGCACCGTTGACGCACTTGGCCCGGTTGCCGCTCTCACTCTGGTTGTTCACCTAGGCAGGCGCGACCTCCCGCGCGCTCTGCGTGACTGGGCCCTGGTTATGGCGCTCGCCCTTTATGCCTCGCTGGGGGTGCAGGCTATGTGGCTGGTCATCAACAGCTTCGGCAGCACATACGGCCTCGTTGTATTTATGGTAGCGGTGCTCCTACCGCCCCTCCTCTTCGAGGCTGCTTCGCTGGTATTGCGCCGCGTCGAGAGATTCCGCACCAGTGTCGCGGCCAGCATCGTGGGCCTTTTACTCGCCACCGCTCTTGGCATGACCACCTTTTCGTTGACGATACTGAATTCATCCACGACTCTGTCCTGGCGAATAGTCTTCGGCCTGCTGGCGGGGATTGTTATTGGTGGTGCGCTCCTGGTAGGGCTGTTTACACGGCCCCTGGTATCTGCCGCTTCCGGCGCACGTGCTTCGCAGGGCACTCCAGGCAGAGGCCTCAATCTGGCGCGTACTCTGGTCGAACTGAGTCACGAGCCGATCTTGATTTCGCTGGCGCTATATATACCCTTGCGTCTCATATTATATGTAGCCACCCAGTAAGCTTTTCACACTAATGCCCCGAACACCTAATACCAACCCCCACCAACCCCCGATTCGCCTTGCCATTCTTGGTTCGACAGGCTCTATCGGCACCCAGACTCTCGACGTCGTGAGTCGCATGGGAGACCGCTTCTCGGTGGTCGCACTGGGCGCGGGCCACGACCTCGATGCGCTATTGCTACAGGCGGCATCCTTGCCCACCCCTCCGGTGCTCGCCCTGTCGGATGAAAGTGCGGTAACTGATACTGCGCTGCTGACCGGCGAGGCGGGCATGGTCGAACTGGCTACCCACCCCGATGTAGACATGGTGGTGGTGGCCACGACGGGCCATGCCGGGTTCGCGCCCACTCTGGCGGCTCTCCAGGCGGGCAAGCAGGTGGCACTGGCTAATAAAGAGGCGCTGGTGATGGCGGGCGCGGTGGTTACTGGTCTGGCGCGTAAGATGGGCATCCGTATCCGCCCCATTGACAGCGAGCACAGCGCCATATGGCAGTGCCTGGTGGGCGAGCCTGAGGCCGCCGAACGAGAAGACACCAGGGGAGCGAGCGGCGCATGGTCATGCATCGAGCGCCTCGTGCTGACGGCGTCGGGCGGCCCGTTCCGTACCTGGAGCCGCGACCGCACCGACAGAGCCACACCCGCGCAGGCTCTCAACCACCCAACCTGGAACATGGGGGCCAAGGTCACTATCGACTCGGCCAGCCTTATGAACAAGGGGCTGGAAGTGATTGAGGCGCACTGGTTGTTTGGCGTGCCCTTTGACGACATTGAGGTGGTTGTCCACCCCGAGAGCATTATCCACTCGATGGTGCGCTTCGTGGATGGCTCGGCGAAGGCCCAACTGGGCATACCCGACATGCGCGTCCCCATCCAGTACGCTCTCACGCACCCCCAGCGCTACCCCAACCGCGCCCACCCCCGCGCCGACTGGGCGGAACTGGGCGCGCTGCACTTCGAGGCAGTAGATCGCGAACGGTTCCCGTGTCTTGGCCTGGCATTCGAGGCCGGGCGCAAGGGCGGTACCTACCCGACCGCTATGGCCGCCGCCGACGAGATCGCTGTGCAGGCCTTCCTCGCCGAGCAAATCCCTTTCGGGCGGATTCCTGTTATAATAGAGAGTGTGCTTGCAAAGCACGACGCTGTGGCTATAGCAGACCCCGGCATCCCCGACATAAAATGGACCGACGAGTGGGCCAGGCGCGCCGCTCTTGAGATCGTAGATCGTAAGCCTTAGATCGTAAGTCATACGTCTAGGTCGTATCACGTAATACCCGGAGAAAATAATGGATTTGAACTGGTTATGGGTTGTCCCGGTACTGGGCGTACTGATCGTCGTCCACGAGATGGGGCACTTTTTCACGGCGATTTGGCTTGGCATCAAGGTAGAGGAGTTCGGCATCGGCTTTCCTCCCCGCATCTTCGCCATCCGGCGCAAAGGCATTGACTATTCGCTGAACTGGCTGCCTATCGGCGGCTTCGTAAAGATCGTGGGTGAGAACGGGGACTCGGACGACCCCCACTCGTTCGGCAAGGCACCAGCCTGGAAGCGCATTATAGTGCTGGCCGCAGGCTCCTTTATGAACCTGGTGCTGGCGCTCGCCCTGTTTACCGCGATGGCGATCGCCGGTACCCGCGAAATAGTCTCGACACAAGCTCCCTCTATCGGCATCGGCCAGATAACGACCGGCGCACCCGCCGAGGTGGGGCAGATGCAGATCGGCGACAAGATCGTCAGGATCGCTGACCAGCCTGTCAATAACGACGACGACATCCGTAGGCTTAGCGAGCAAAACGGCGGCAAGCCTACTATCTTTACCGTCCTGCGCGACGGCAAGGAAATTCCTCTCACGATCACCCCCAACGCCGCATCACCCTTCCTCGGTGTGTACCTGTACCCCTGGTACGCTCCTGCAAAAGTAGATTTGTCGACGTCGAATAGCGCGGCACAGGCTGGATTGCAAGATGGCGCTATCATCCTTTCGGTGAACGGCGAACCGGTGAGCAATAATATCAGCGCCGAATACGCCATCGGGCAGGTAACGGGCCAACTTACTCTGGGAGTAGAACGCAACGGCGTGCCCAGCACGGTCACTCTCGACAAGAGCGGGACGAGCTTCGGCTTCAACGTGTTCCGGCCAATCCGCACCGTTTATTATTCGCCTTCTGAAGCCCTGGGCCGCGCGCTGAATAACACCTGGACTGTGGTGGCCAGTATCCCCACAGGCATCGCACAGGCCATTGCCGGCAAGGCCGATGGCCCCGGCGTTACCTCTATTGTGGGCATAACTCAGTTGACGGGCGAGGTGGCCCAGGAAGAAGGCTTCAACGGCCTGATGAACCTGACTGCTCTGCTCGGTATCTCTCTCTTTATGATCAACCTGCTTCCCCTGCCCGCCCTTGATGGTGGCCGCCTTTTGTTCATCCTCATCGAGTTACTCAGAGGTGGGCGAAAGATCGCACCGGAGAAAGAGGGTATGGTACACTTTGCAGGCATGGTTATCCTGCTTGCCCTCATGGCGATAATCACTTTCTTCGATGTGAGCCGCCTCTTCGAGGGTGGGCATATATTGCCGTAACGAGGGAATCAGGGGTTAGGGATCAGGGGCTAGTAAGGCGACAGACGACGTACCACTAACCACCAATCACTTTTAACCGCTTCGCCGGAGATAGACGAACATGGGAGTTGCATCGGTGTCGGATTCGATTGAGCAGGCGCTCGGGCCGCTTGGCCTCGACGAGAACGCCCACCCATTCGCCGAGATGGCGGCCTATTGCCCCGTGGGTGCTTTCGATTCGGGCATGGGCGGGCTGTCGGTTATCAACGACATGCGCAGCCTGCTCCCGTACGAGGACATAGTCTACTACGGCGACAATGCGAACTGCCCCTACGGGGCACGCCCTGACGAGTGGCTGCGCGAGCGCTCGGCCCAAATAGCGGCTTTTCTGATGGAGCGCGGCTCTAAGGCAGTGGTGGTGGCCTGTAATACCGCTTCGGCAGCGGGCCTGCATCACCTGCGGGCCATATATCCTCTACCGATCATTGGCCTCGTGCCCGCCCTCAAGCCTGCGGTCGAGACCACACGTACAGGCATCGTGGGCGTTATCGCCACCCCGTTTGCGATCAATGGACGCCTCCTCAACGAAGTGATCGAGCGCTTCGCCGCGCCCGCAGGAGTGCAGGTAATAAAGGTCGCTCCCGAAGGCTGGGTTGAGGCCGTGGAGCGCGGCGACCTCGACACTCCCGCTACTGAGCAGGCAGTCGAGCGTGACCTGTCCCCCATCCTCAATAGCGGCGCGGACACTATCGTGCTCGGTTGCACACACTACCCGTTCCTTAAACCGCTCATCCGCAAGGTAGTTGGCGACCGAGTTGACATAATAGATTCGGGCTTGGGCGTGTCACGCCAGACCGCCAACGTGCTCAGGTCAGGCGACCTCTTGCGTCCGGGCGCAACCAGGGGCAAGCTCACAGTGTATACCAGCGCCAATCCCGATGCTGTGCGCTCTCTCGTGCACAGGTTGGTGGGCGAACAAGTAGAAGTGCTGCAAGGCTAGAAGGTAAGGTCGCACGCACGCGAAGCTCGACGAATCCGATCAGCTATGCAACTCTGGCCTTCTCCCCCGACTTTACCCGCTACGACCGAAGTAGACGATGTGCAATGCCCCCGGTGTGGCAACTTTGGCGCGACAGTATCTACCCTCTGGCGCGACCCTGCTACGGGCGACCTGTTCCAGTCGCAACCACCACTCGACACGGGCAAGATAGTTGCGGTTTGGGTAGGATCGAGTGTGGTGCTCCTTGTGCTGGCGAACACTCTGCTCGGTTCCGATTTCCTCTGGCTTGCTCTGCTCGCAGCGAGCATCTTCGCCATCCTCTACATTGGAGTCTACAACTATAGGAGCGTGAAGCGCGTCGCCGGCGCCGAGCGTGTTTTCCAATATAAGTGCCGTCGCTGCTTGCACGAATGGCAGTGGGTAGAAGGGCATACAGTCCCGCGCTACCGCGAAAAGCAAGCGCTGTGGGATGACTTTCGCTCCATGGACGGCGAGTCGTAGATCTTAGATCTTAGATCGTAAGTCGTGCGTCATGCGTCATGCGTAATGCGTCGTCTTACTGGTCACTGGTCACTAATCGGTCGTCGGTCGTCCTGACTTACGATCTATGATCTAAGATCTAAGAGTCGTTAAGCTATAATGGGAGAGAACATGAGACACTTCGGCATTACCGACCCACAAATAGAAGCCTACCTTGAAAGTCTGACACCGAAAAGTGAGGGTGTGTTGGCCGACATGGAGGCCCACGCTGCCCGCGATAACGTGCCTATTATTGGCCCGGTGGAAGGGCAATTCCTATATACACTGGCGCTGGCTACGCGAGCCAAAGACATCCTTGATGTTGGCACCGCTATCGGCTATTCTGCCATGTGGCTGGGGCTGGCGGCGCGTGAGAACGGCGGGCGCGTGGTTACGCTTGAAAAGGACGAGGGACGGGCAGGCTGGGCCGAGGCCTATTTCCGGCAGGCTGGAATGAGTGGCGTGTGCGCCGTTCGCAGGGGTGATGCACTCGTAACAATGAACGGCATGGAGGAGACCTTCGATCTCATCTTTCTCGACATCCTCACGCAGTTCGACCATGCAGACACGTATGCCGCTCTGCTCGATCTCTGCCTGCATCGCCTGCGCACCGGCGGGTTACTCATCTCCGACAACGCCTTGCGGTCGGGAGGAGTGCTGGACCCCGGCAACGCCGTCCCTTCCACTCAGGGCATAGCCGCGTTCAACCGGGCAGTCTCTTCTCACCCCAGGCTAACCACCACCATAATACCCCTGCGCGATGGTATATCTATCAGCCGCAAGAATCCCGCCGGAGGCAGTGACGCGTGATAGCAGATCCCAAACACAATCCTGAGCGCAACCCGGCCGTCCTCGTTGAAGTGACACGCGGGCCAATTGTCGAGTCGGCGCATTTCGGTGCGATTGCCGTGGCTGACGCCGAGGGGCGTCTGTTGGCCTGGGCGGGCAACCCCGGCACAGTCACCTATTATCGCTCGGCGTGCAAGCCGATCCTCGCTGTGCCTCTTGTCGAGTCGGGTGCCGCCGACCACTTTGGTTTCACCGAGCGCGAAATCGCCATAATTTGCGGCTCGCATGGCGGCGAAGAGATCCACATCCACACCGTGCTGGGCATTCTGGACAAGATCGGCCTCGGCCCCGACGCCCTGGCCTGTGGTACGCACGTGCCCCTCGACAAGGCGGCCGCGCGAGCCTTGCAGGAGCGGGGTGAAGAGCCTAATGTCCTGCACAACAACTGCTCAGGTAAGCACGCGGGGATGTTAGCGCTGGCCCGGTATCACGGCTGGCCCGTGGGTGGTTATGAGCTTCCGCGCCATCCTGTCCAGAAGGCACTTCTCGAAGTGATCGCTGAGTTTGCCGGCGTGTTCCCCGACATGATCCACATCGGCGTGGACGGCTGCGGCGTTTGCACCTTTGGGTTGTCTCTGCACCAGATGGCGACCTCGTTTGCTCGCCTGGGTAAGGCCGACTACTGGCCTGAGCCTCGCCGCTCGGCTGTACGCCTGATCACCGACGCGATGACCGCCCACCCCGAAATGGTAGCCGCGCGCCAGGGTCGCATAGACACCGACCTGATGCGCGCGGGCCATCGTATGCTTATCTCCAAAGCAGGGGCTGAGGGAGTGCATTGTGTGGCTCTACTGGATAATGAGGGACAGCCGTCTGTGGGTTTCGCATTAAAATTGCTGGATGGTGATGTGTCGCACCGCGCGCTCAATCCCGCGATCATAGAGGGATTGCGCCAAGCGGGTTTCCTCACGGAAGACGCGCTGAATATGTTGGATAACTACTGGCAAGGCGAAGTGCGTAACCACGCAGGTGATGTGGTAGGCATGGTACGCCCTGCGTTTACGTTGAGCGTGAACGCAAGCTAGGACAAAAACCGCTCCAACGCGTCGTCCTGCACCTCTTCATCCAGCAAGCGTAAGTCCTGAGTGCCTGCCACCAGTGCACCGCCGATGAAGATCGCTTCTGCCAGGTTGACCCCGAAGTGATAGGCGATGTGGCGATGGCTGGGCGCATTCCAGATCACAATGTCGGCCAGCTTGCCTGCTTCGAGGCTTCCCAGCACGTGACCGCGATCAAGGGCATACGCGCTGTTAATAGTGGCCGCCACTATCGCTTCGGCGGGCGTCATCTTCATCTGTGAGCAGGCCAGGGAGATCATCAGCGCCAGGTTCTCGGAGGGGCAGGTGCCGGGGTTGCAGTCAGTCGCCAGCGCCACAGGCACCCCCGCGTCGATCAGGGCACGGGCGGGCGCGTAGTCTTTCAGTCCCAGGCCCAAAGGAGTGCCCGGCAACAGCACCGCAATCGTGCCCGCCCGCTTCAACGCTTCAATGTCCGCGCTATTCATCACAAGCAGGTGGTCAGCCGAGGCGGCCCCCATCTCGGTCGCCACCTCTATGGCACCCACTCGCGCAAACTCGTTGGCGTGCAGGCGCGTGCCCAGCCCCAACTCCTTTGCCCTGGACAGGATAGTGCGGGTTTGCTCTGCCGTAAACGCGCCAACATCGCAGAAGGCATCGCACCACTCGGCCAGGCCTTCCTCGGCCACGGCAGGAAGCATCTTTTCAGTCACTAACTTGACATAATCATCGGATCTATCAGCATACTCCTCTGGGACGGCATGTGCGCCCAGGAAGGTGGCTGCGATGCGCGGACCTGTTCCCGAAGCCTGTAGCTCGATGTTCAGGTCGCGGATTGCCCACAGCGACTTCATCTCGGCTTCCACCGACAAGCCGTAGCCACTCTTTATTTCGACCGTGGTGGTGCCGTGGGTGAGCATGCGAGCCAGGCGCTCCCTCATTAGCTCCTTTAGCTCGTCTTCGCCCACCAGCCGGGTGGCACGTACCGTAGACATGATGCCCCCGCCCGCCTCCATAATATCGAGGTAGGTCGCGCCCTTTAGCCGCAGTTCGTATTCCTCGTCACGCCACCCCGCCCATGCCAGATGGGTGTGCGCGTCCACCAGACCGGGCGTGACCGTCTTACCGGAGGCGTCCAGCAGGGTGGTTTCCTCGCCTCTGAACGCCGGCAGAATGTCGTCTGTTGTGCCCACGCCTACTATGCGCTCACCCTTGATCGCAATCGCGCCGTTGGGTACGATCCCGGCGTCGCCCTGACCGGCCCCGCGCCGAGGATTGCGGACGGGCGGTTGGGCTTTGCGTGCGGTCTTCGTGGCTGCGACTTGCGGCCCCTGGCAGGTGACAACCTCGGCGGCAGAGTGGATTATCAGGTCAGCGATAGTCTGTTTCATGCCCTAAATATACTAGACTCTCCCAAATTGGACAAAACCCCTCTCATAGGCCTTTCAACTTATCCACGATTGAGTCAGGTGGATCATTTAGCGCCCAAGTGGTGTATACTAGAGGTCGGCTGGTAGTAGCAGAATATGACTCGACGCCATAGCGGTGAGACCAGCGCGCCGCGGGCTATATAGCAAGGGAAGGGTTTGTAAAATGATGAGAGCGGTTCGCAACTTCTTGGTCCGCACGGGCATTTTGCTCGGTGCCATTATTCTCGCAGGCGCGCTCATGTGGGTGACGCCAGCTTCTGCCGCGCCTCTTGCCCAGGCCGGTACCGGTACGATCACGGGTCAAGTGCTGAGCCTGGACGACGTGGCGTTGCCCAATGTCCGGCTGGCAGCCTTCTCCCAGGCGCCGGGCACGCCGAATCGCGTTCAGTTGGGCGAATACCAGAGCGACGCACAGGGTCGTTACTCGGTCCAGGTGCCGGCGGGTACGGTCTGGATGGAGTTCGAGACCCAGGACATCCTGGGGCAGTCGTTCTGGGGCTATGACAACCTGCCGGTGGACGTCGCCGCAGGGCAGACTGTGTCCGAGCAGAACTTTCGCGTCGCTATCCGCGTAGTGTCAGCCCCGCCGGCTGCTCCGACTACTATGCCCCCCGCAATGGTGCCGCCGCCCGGAATGCCGGTCACCGGAGCCGGACCCGATGCCGCACTGCCGTTGACGGCTTTGTTGGGTCTACTGCTAGTCTTGTTGGGCTTTGCGCAGCGCCGTCGTGCTCCGCGCTAGTACCGCTCATAGCAACGGGACGCTAAACAAAAGGGGATGCTCGAAATTGAGCACCCCCTTTTTGTATATCCAACTCAGATGTCCAGGCGCATATTACGCACTGCGCATAACGGGCATTGTGTGTATGGTAGTTGAGCGTTGAGCGGCCTGTGAGTGCATGACATCGGCTGAGGTGTCCACGAATGTCTTGAACATCTTGCGCGCCCACGCATGCTTGCGCCACATCTCTTCTGGGTGACACTGCACCGCCATCAGGAAGCGGCGCTCAGGCGCTTCCACGCCCTCTACTATGCCATCGGGCGACCATGCTGTGGCCCTGAGGCCCGGCGCCACTCTGTCAATCGCCTGATGGTGTGAGGTATTGACCCAGATCCTATCCTCTCCGGCGAGTGTGCGCAGGCGGGAATCAGGGTCAATAGCGATGTCGTGCGCGAGGAAGTCGCGGATTCTACGCTTGAAGCTCTCGCGGTGGTCAATTGTGGTGCTGTACTGGGTGTAAATGTCCTGGATGAGCGTGCCACCCATCACGACGTTGAGCACCTGCTCGCCTCTGCAAATGCCCATGACCGGCAAATCGTCTTCTAAGGCCCAGGGGAGAAGTGTGGTCTCCACGAAATCCAGCCCCAGGTCGGTCGGGTCAAGCGCGGGGTGGGGTTCCTGTCCGTAGTATCTGGGGTGAATGTCCAGACCGCCGGGCAACAGGATGCCGTCGAGCATATCGTAGATGCGGCGCAGGCTGTCGGCTTCTTCAATCTGGGGGATCAAAATGGGGATGCCGCCTGCCGCTTCAATGGCCTTCGCGTAGCTCTGGTTCAGGCTGAAGCGCGGCGCATGCATGCCCGCTGCATCATGATCGTCTATTGTCGAAATGCCGATAACCGGCGCTCTCTTTGTATCCAGTGGCATATTTATCCACCACTCCTCTCATCCCTTCTCGCATACTGGTTAGGAAGGATCCCGCTTGGAAGCAACCCCACCGGTATATACGCGCTAGCGGTACACCAGGTGTCACGGCCCCGGCATCCTTTCTAACGTTGTCTCTATGTTATAGCACATTGGCGCAAATTGCAATGCTCTGTGAGTCCTGGATACGGATAGTAGTTCGTACGTGATACCTCATGGGTCCTATTGGAGGGGGCAGGTTGCGCGATAGAGTAGGTAAGCGAACCGGCTCCCCATGTCGCGTTGGTAAACCGACGGGGTCGGCTAACGACCAAACTACGTGGCGCCTCCTATTCAGACACAATATATAGCTCATTAGCCTACATTCTTAGCAAAACCACTCAATTTTGGCCATAATTCAATAGGATTATCAATAATCTTAAATATTCGTTGAAGAAAATCAAGAAAAACCCTTGACAAACAATAAAAGCTGTGATATTATGATGTCGTACTTGAGAAATTCAATATAGAAATCAATAATATCAAGTTGGAGGACGAAGAATATGAATCAAATGCCCGGTAGATGTCCAATATGCAGCAACGAACTGACAGTCACAAGATTGCAGTGCGGCAACTGCGGAACCGGTATAGATGGCGGGTTCAGCCTGAGCCGCTTACAGGCCCTCACAGGAGAGCAAGTACGCTTCGTTGAAGCCTTTATCAAATGCAAAGGCAAGATCAAGGACGTGGAAGAGGAGCTTGGCATCTCATACCCGACAGTTGTGGGCCGCTTGAACGATGTAGTACGCACGATGGGCTACGATGTCGACGAGAGCGAGCTAAGCGAAGTAGACAAGTTTGAATACTATCAGGCGCAGGTGATAAACCCTCAAATGCCTCCCGCAACCGTTCGTCCGTTTGCTCCCGTGGCTCCAGTTATTCCGGCTCCGAACGTCCCCGCCCCGCCTGCCGGCCCATTGAAGCCCAAGGTGAACGAGGAGCAGCGGAGGCAAATCCTGGAAGACCTGAACGATGGAAAGATAAGCGCAACCGAAGCAATGAAGAAGCTCTACGGATAGAGCACAACCAATAGACAATAACTCGAAACTGGTAACCACACAAGACTAGAGAGGAGAAAACCATGATTACCCTTATAACAAACCTTATCGCCCCGGCAGCGCAAAAAGCCGATGTTCTGACAGGCATACGACGCTCGCGCTTCTCATTCCACTTCAATACGGCACGCAGACGCAGATGGCTTCTCGTCCAGCTTGTGACTGCCCCCGCCCTTCCCGGCGAAGCCGATGACATATCTGCTCCTATCGATACACCCGACTACAGCGACATTCGCTCCGAGCAGCCAACACCTGCGAGCCTGCTTGATAACTATGTAAGCTCAAGATTGGCAACCTGCTACTAAAGAACCGTAGAGCATAAGCCCCGGGGAGGCAACAGGCAAACGTGCCGGATAAGCCTCCCCACACTCAACAATCAGATATAGCATAATCCGCTATAAACCAACAGGAGAAAAACGATGACCGAAACTAAAGGATACACACGCACAATATCGACCGCCGAACTCAACGATACTCCCAGGGTCGCCCTGGAACAGCCTACAGGCGACGTTTATGTCGAAGGCTGGGATAAGCAAGAGGTCGAAGTCTCAACAAGCGACACCGATGGCTACTTCGAGGTTGACCAGCAAGGTTCGCAAATAACGATCCGCAATAACCCTGGCAGGGTTAAGTTCGTGGACTTCCTGGAGCCAGTGCAGTCCGAACTGCGCGATCTGGGTGTGGAAGTCAACATCGACAAGGTAGCCTCAAAGGTTGAGCGTAGTCTTGAACGCACCATGCGCCATGCGGGGAAGCACGGCTTCAACATTAATGTGGACCTGGGGAACTGGAGTTGGCGCGGTGGGCGCGACTACTATATCAAAGTGCCCCACAATTGCGACCTCAGTCTCCGCACAAGTTCGGGCGACCTGCATATCACAGGTGTGAATGGCACCCTGCTATGCCAGACCAGTTCGGGCGACCTCCACCTGAAGGACCTTGGCGGCACCCTGCTCGCGAACAGCGCCAGTGGAGATGTCACCATTGTTGGGCTGGAAGGCAAACTGGCGGTGCGCACCGCTTCAGGCAATATCAAGACCCGCAACACCGACCTTGATGAAGTGAATGTGCAGACCGCGAGCGGCGATATCGAAATCGACTTCGTGCAATTGCCTCCACGTGACATCACTATCGTTGCGGTGAGCGGCGACCTCACAATGTACGCCCCCTATGATGCTCGCTTCACCCTGCAGACCCGCACAGTTAGCGGCTCGCTCAGTTGCGGCTTCCCCCGTGAAAAAGCCGATTACAAAGCTGCCAACA